>JACQDW010000118.1 GCA_016200845.1 Burkholderiales bacterium
ATCAGTAACTAAGTGCCTGGTCAATATTCAATGCGCAAGGCTGGTCAATTTTGAGTGCGCGCCAACACGTTTGACTACTGCTGCTGGCTTGAGCATTGTTGCTGGTTTTACCGACACCGATGCTGGCGACACCGGATTTGTATCCGGCGGTGAGGCCAGATGTGCTGGTTTGGCTGCTTTGTGTGCTGCTGTCGGTTTGAACGGAGCTGGTAATCGTCAGGTTGTGTGCTGCGTTGATGCGTAGAGCGTCGATGGCAACGACATCGGAGCCTTGGATGGTAACGTCATTCCCCGCTTGCATCGCAACGCTGTTGCCTGTGACTGTGCTGCCGTTGACTTGGCTGCTGGTGCTGCTGGCGAACTCGCCTTGTTGATTCTGCCACCCCATCATGATGCATAAAAACATGCATAGCCACGCAAAGCTGATTGAGCTTGATCGATGTTGCGTTGTGGTTAGTGATGTTTTGCTATGGTTCACTGAGGTCTTTTTATTGAAACTGAAGTTAGTCATCTAAACGGTGGCTTGTGTCAGTCCATTTTAACCGCGGCCCCCTCTTCTTTTGCCCTTTGTTTATCTCGGTCATGTTCAACTTTTGTTTTCCGTTTCTTCTGTTAATCACATTTCTTTTTGCGTTATTAAATCGCTGGTGCGAAGCTTGCACTCTTTTCCTGCAGCGTAATCTTATGAAATTATTCCACGGAAAACCTCGGGGAAATTTGCCAAAGAGGAGGTTCAAACCCGCGCCTGTGCGGCGTTCTGGTGGTCGGCGGAAACCTGCTTGGGTCATCGATACAGTGATTGAACTTTTTACAGAAGGAGGAAAGAGTTATCGCAATGTGCGAAATGAATTTAACCGACGTTACGCAGTCGAAGGAATGAGCGTTTCTCTCGGAACCGTGCATACATGGATTAAGAAATATTGCACTGAGGCTGAGATCATTCGGATACAAACACGCAATCTATTTCCTAGTTTTGCGCCCGCTAATTTGCGTTGGAATTTGGATGGGACGGGGAAAGTCGATGCCGCCGATGATCAGCATTTTATTCTCGGCATTATCGATTTCGGCACTCGGCTGAACTTGCTATTGGAACGCTTGGAAGTCGCTAACTCGGCTGAAATTCTAAAATGCATTTCAGCGACCGTGGCGCAATTTGGCGCGCCAAAAATTATTCGCACTGACAACGCTTCTGTGTTTAAGAGCGCTGAGTTTCAAGCAGGCTTGAAGGCAGCCAATATTCGTCATGAATTTACAGACCCTGGCTGTCCTTGGCAGAACGGTCGGATCGAAAGGCTCTTTTTAACGCTCAAAGAAAAACTGAATTTGATTGTGCCGATGAATGCCGCTGCTCTTGATGATCTACTGGCTGAATTTCGCTTCTGGTACAACAGCGTTCGACCACATCAACACCTTCACAATCACACGCCGATGGAGGTGTGGACTGGGGTGAATCCATTCAAAGAAAAACCAAAAAAGATATTTCGTTTTAACGGTTGGGACGGCATGCTGAAGGGATTTCATATGTTGCGTTAGCGCTTTGCTTGCCACATAAAATCTCTGTTCTTGCATTGGATTTTAGTGTTCAGGTAGAAACACGTCAAAAGGAAAATATTTGCTTAAATTTTAGGCGGCAGCCGAAAATATGGCGGTCATTTTTTTGTGAAACCGTGATGCGAAATTCAAGATCACTCAAAAACCCGAGCCAATTTCTTAAAAAATGAACTTGGCGCGGGAAGAATCGCTGTTGTGAACAAATGGACAGGGCAACGTGGCAGTGGCAGCAAACCTCACTTAAGCCTTCAATCTTTTAGGCAGCAAGTTCAATTTGTAATAATCCGTGCTCCAAAATTCTTCGTGAGTTAAACCACCGCGAAGTAGCTCACTGAATTTCTCAAATGGTACTGTGATTTCGGAATAAGACAATTCGTCCCAAAGGGTTCTACCTAGCTTTGCACCTGTAAACCTTGTCATCGCAAATGGCTCGTCGATATCGCCCGCTAAGGCTAAGTCTATAATGGGGTTGAGGGCTTTTAGTATGACGTCTATTTGATTGCTGCAATAAAGCACGGTTTTCTCAAATTGTTCTTCTGTCCAAGAGTCCCTCGTTTGCTTAAAAGTTTCCAGGATTTTGTCTCTATCTTTCCAGTCTAGAAGCGCCTGTTTAAAATCAAGTGCAGCTTGTTTGATCGCAGATTTATCCATATAAAATTTTTCAGTCATTTTTATCTCGGCGATAATTAACTCAACATTGGAGGTTAACGCATATCGTGCGGCGTCCCGCTCATCATCGACAAATAAAGTAGCGCATCGATACGGGTGGCATCTATCGCCGCTCTTCGTTTTCAAACAATATCACGACATTGGAATTATTGAGTGTATTTTTAACAATGTCAATAACCGTGGGCATCAAACCTAGCTCGCTTTTGTTGTTGACGCGAATAAGAAATAGGCATTGCGCAAGCAGTCCATGACCGAGTGCTATTTCTTTTTCAACTTCAGTTAATTGCGAGACTTCGGATATTAAAAAATGACCACTGAAAAGTTCTGGATGCTGAATATGAAACGTCGAAAGCACCTTTTGGACTTCTAACAATGGAAGCGAAGAGTAGCAAAATAGATCAATCGCCATGTCATTCCCCTTGAAATTTTATTACTGTTGGGACTCCAGATTTATCAATAATGATGACTTGCTTGAGCCCTGGAATAGGAAAGTTCATAAGTTGCTCTCTCAGTGCTTTCGTGGTAATTGAACTGTCCGCCAAATTAACGACAATATTTTCGGCCTGCCCTCCAGCAACCTTTCTGCTAATAACGTCAGCCGCATTTCGAACATTGCTAGTCGAGGGAGCATAATTGTCAAAAATCTGACCGTTAATGAGGTAGTCTGGGTTCTTTCCATTTGGCAAAGTTGGAGGATTTTGTTGCACCTTGTAACCATTGTTGGCAAGGTTCGTTGCACTCTCGTTCTCACGGGTCAGTGATCGTATCGTCGCCGTATCGTCAGCCGAATTTATTACCGTGCGTGTTCCGGTAAGTTCGCCAGTCACACCAACAGCATCCCCCCCAGGCATCGATCCCGAAGGCACTTGCCCCTCAGTCTTAATCACCTCCCCAGTTGGTTTTGGCGTTGTCCACTGACTCCGATTTGGAACAATAGTCTGAGTCGCATTGCCCACACTGGTTGCTCCGTTCGCTTCTGTCGTCGTAGCAACCTGCGATTGATATACCGTTGGCGTAGTATTCGGTTGAGGTTGTATCTCAAATACATTGAAGGTCTTAGCTTGACTGCCCGCTGGCAAGCCTAAAATTTCATTTGTCCGTTCAGGATTCGCCCTAATTAAGTTCAACTGTTCTTGATCAACCCAGTATACCGTTGACGAACTTGGTGTCGTATACCTTCCCTCTGGCGAGACCAATTTATACAACTTCGTATCCGCGTTTGCTTGAACAGGAATCGGTACCGTCTTTCCTGATTCAATAATCTGTTCCAACGCTTCTTGCGGATTTGCGACACCACCTGCGCGCAAATCTTTACTCAACTGATCACGAATAGGCTGCGGCACCTGTTCAGTATTGATTCCATGTGTTTGAAATCCATTCGCCGTATTCGTAGGTGCAACATAAGGTTGATCTCCCACTAACTGAGTCTCTTTTACCAATTGCTCATTGACTTTATTGGCTTGAACCGCAAGGTCATCAACGACTTTGGCTCCATTCACACCAAATGCGGAATCGATTTTTGAGCCAACCACCTTCACCGCCGAACTGCCCCCTTTCACGACACCCAGAGTTACTCCACTTACGACCGCCCCTTTCGCCGCTTCTTCGACAACAGTCACGGGATTAACGGTTCCGGTGTCGACACTCTGATCAATGACACTACTACCTCCCCCGACAATCGCGCCACCAACAATGATACCTGTTGCAGTCGCTGGCAATGTCACAGCGGTTAAAACAACCAACCCTCCTTTTCCAAGATCTTTAACAACTTGTTTGTTTGAAGCGGCTTCCCACGCAGCAATTTCTGCTTGGTCTTTTTCACTGACGCCAAAGCGCGCGATTGGTGAGAACATTTGGCACGATGCGGCAGGGCAATCTGCAAGTGGTAAGGTGAATACCTGCCCATTTGCATAGAACTGTCCGTACCGTTGCGCTCCTCCTTTGCTCACTTCAATATAGGTTGTGGGTGGCGTATTGTTACCGACGCCATCTAAGCCCCATGAGTATGGCGACTTGTCACCACCGGTATTGTCGTGAATGAATTTTGCAAGTGTTGGATCAACGTTTGAATTGACTGTCTGCACTAAGTAAGAATGACCAGAACCATCAGTGGTAACTTTCATTCCGACGGAATCATAAATTGCACTCGCAGGTGTATCTTTGTTTAAAGGGACAACCATGCCCTTGGTGATATCTTCACCAAGGGCGCTGTTTCCACTAGCCCGCAACGCATCTGCGATTTGCTTTTCTGTGAATTGACCATTGCTCTTTTTCGCTAACAATTCGGCTAATCGAAGTTCCTTTTTATGGAGTTGTCGGTTATCGGTTTCACTGATTGCTGCAATGCTGGTACCCGCATTGATATTGAGTGCGCCGCCACCAATCACCGCACTTGTTGCAGCACCGAACAAACTTGCGCCTAGTTTCATCATTTTGTCAAATTCGGGGGAATCGTGGACGATTCCCTGACTAACGAGATAACTTTCCATCAGCGGCGTCACAGCCTCCTTACCTGCACTTGCCGTCATGCCACTTAAAAGGTCTGTCCCCCCAATTTTTGCTTGAATGAGTCCAGACAAACCATGCAGGATGACTTTCTCTTTTGATCCTTCTGCCCAATCTTTCTCTTTAGCCCAGTCACCAATTTGTTTTGCCATGACTGCGCCGATCGCATTAGCTGTCGCTGCGCCTCCCTGCCCCGCTATGCCATCAACAGCTAAGGCGGTGCCGACGCTTAAGGCTTGGTTGTATTTGCCGCCTTGGCTCCAGTCTTTTTGTGTTTGCTTGGCTTCTGCTACAACTTTTTCTGCTTCGGCAATTTGCTCTTTCGTGCTCTTCGGATCGTTGATGATCTTCTGTGCATCTGCTTGCGTTTTAGCAGCATTGGCGGCGATGTCACTTGCGACTTGTTTTGACGTGGCAATCACCGTGCCTGCTGCTGCGCTCATCGCTTGCTGGTCTTTGAGGACGGCTTTGATGTCGGGTGCTGTGTTGATTTGGGTGTTGGCTTTGGTGGCGTCTGTGTTGATGCCCAGCTCTTTGGCTGTGGTGCTCTTGCCGCCTATGGTGATGTTCCCTTCTGTGAGGGTGGCGTAGGTGGTGCTTTGCTCGCTGCCTTTGGTTTGGCTTGGGAGGCCTGGCGTGACGTTGCCGCTCTTTTTGTCGCCGAAGAGTTGTTGTTGGTCTGCTGGTTTGGCTTGTCCGTTTTTGTCGGTGTCGCCTGCGCCGCTGCCGCCACTGATGCCACCTGCCATGCTGACGCTGGTGGCTTTGTAGTCCATCTTGTTTTGGATGTCTTGGAACGTGATGGCGTTGGTTGTCAGGTCTGATCCTTTTGCGTTGGTGCTCGAATTTGTGCTGACTATGGCACCGCCTTTGAGATCGACTGTGTCGGCCTTGATGTGGTAGCCGCCGTCTTTGGCGAACAGGCCAGATTGTTCGACAACCGCTTGGCTACTTCCGCTGCCTTTGCTTTGGCTGGCGTTGCCTGATGCGTCCCAGGCTGTGCCAAAGGAGACTTGGACTCTGCCGCCGACATTGGTTTGGGTGCTGTCTTGTTTGCTGGTGTCTTGCAGGCTTTCAATGGTGAGCTTGCCACCTATGTCGGTGCTGATGCTGTTGGCGTTGGCAGTCGCTCCTTTTAAGGTGGTGTTGCCTTGGCTGTTGATGTTGATGGCATCGGCGTTTAAGTGGGTGTTGTTGTTGCTGGTGCCGTTGGCGTTGTTGTGGCCGCTGCCAACATTGGCTGCCGCGTAGGCGTAGACGCCGGTTTGGGCGCCGATGGAATAACCGACACCGATTTCTGCTCCTGCGCTGTTGTTTTGTCCTGCGCTTTGATTGGTGCTTTGGCTGGCAGTTAATAGGATGTCTTTGGCGGAGTTGAGGGTGATGGTGCCTAGTTTGGTTTCTGTGCTGGCTGTGTTTGACATGCTGGCTACGCTTACACCTGTGTCTGCGCTTGTTGCTGTCGCTGTGCTTGCTGCTGCGCTGGTGCCTGCACTGATGTTGGCTCCTTTGGCGGTGATGTCGCCGACAGTGCTGGTGAGCTTGACGTTGCCATCGGCTTTGATGGTGCTGCCTATGGCTGTGTTGGTGTTGGCGTTGTTGCTGTTACTGGCACTGGCAAAGCCGATGCCGACTTCGCCTTTGATGAGGGTGCCGCTGCCAGCGCCACCTGCCATACTGCTAATTGCGCTGGCTGCTTGGTAGGCGTTGGCGCCTGCTGCCATGCCTTGCATGGTTTTTAAGCGTCCATCAGATTTTCTGGCGGCGTCGACGTTGTTGATTAAGTCGATGAGGGGGGAGCTGACTCTGGCAAAGGCGCCGATTTTAAGATCACTGCTCTCTTGGCTTTTGTGGCCTGCACTGGTGGCTTCGAGGAGATTAAGGTCCGTTGCTTCGATGTTGATGTCGTTTTTGGCGAGGACATTGCTGGCCGTTTGGGTGTAGCTGCCTTTGGCTGTGAGATTGACGTTGCCGCCTAAGCTGGCGAGGTTGCTGGCCACTTGGGTGACTTGGCTGTTGTTGCTGGTGTTGGTTTGTTTGTTGTAGCCAGCAAAGCGTTCGGTGTCGGAGACGACGACTTGACCTATGGCTTTGTTGTTGCTGCTGTTGGCGTTGTTGGTGGTGTCCTGGCCGCTTTGTACGGTGAGATTCTTGGCGGCGTTGATCGTTAAATCGCCTTGGCTTGCGATGTTGGTGGCGGTGAGTGTGATGTCGCCTGTTTGAGTGGCGAGTGTGGTAGTACCACCGACGGAAAGCTGGGTGCCGGTGATGGTGTCGGTGCTGCCTTTGCCAGTGCCTTTGTTGTTGAAGGCACCTGCGCCCATCATGGTGTTAGTGTCGATTCCCCAACCGCTGGCTTTGGTGCTTTGGTCTTGCCCTTGGGTGGTGTGGGCGACGTCAAGGAGGATGTTGTTTTTGGCGAGCAGGAGGGCATTGCCTTCGGCAGTGAGTTGGGTGCCTTGGCTGGTGATGGAGCCGTCAGTGGCGATGATCGTTAGGTCTTTGCCTGCGGTGAGCGTGCTGACTTTGGCGGTGCTGCTGTTGTCGTTTTGGGCGGTGTTGGCTTGTTTGTTGCCGACTTTGAGACCTGGCAAGAGGGCGAGCACGCCGTTGGCAGTGCCTTCGGCTTGGCTGAGGCTCTTACCGACCGTGGTTTGCGATTGGTTGTTGTTGGTGCTGGCGCTGTAGGCGTCTTTGAAGGCGGCAACCGGGTTGAGTGTGACATTGACGGAGACGCCTGAACTCTTGCTCTGGCTACTTTGGCTAGCTTGGCTGGTGTTTTGTGCGGCGAGTAGATCGACGTTTTTTGCGATCAGACTGAGGTTGTCTTTGGCGGCAAGGTCGGAGGCGATCACTTGCAGGGTGTTGCCTGCGGTGAGGGTGGCGCTGCCGTTTAAGGAGCCAACCGAGGAGCTCACTTGCGTTTGACTACTGCTGCTGGCTTGAGCATTGTTGCTGGTTTTACCGACACCGATGCTGGCGACACCGGATTTGTATCCGGCGGTGAGGCCAGATGTGCTGGTTTGGCTGCTTTGTGTGCTGCTGTCGGTTTGAACGGCGCTGGTAATCGTTAAGTTGTGTGCTGCGTTGATACGTAGAGCGTCGATGGCAACCACGTCGGAGCCTTGGATTTTAATGTCATTGCCCGACTGCATCGCAATGCTGTTGCCTGTGACTGTGCTGCCGTTGACTTGGCTGCTGGTGCTGCTACTGCTTGCGCTGGTGGTTTTAGATTTGAGTAGAGTGCTGCTCTTGCTGTAGCTGTCGGTGATGCTGCTGTTGTTTGTGTTGAGGTTGCTGATGTTGATGTCGTTGTTGGCGACCAAGACGGTGCTGCCATGGGCGGCGGTGGCGGCGGTGCCTGCTGTGCCGCCGTTGAGCGTGGCACCGATCAAGCTGATGTTGCCTGTGCCTGCTTCAATTCCTTGGGCGAATGGATTGCCTTTGGCGTCTAGTTTATTGGTGCTTGATCCTGTTGCGATCACCAATAAATTATTCCCTGCATTGACTGTGCCGCCGGTGAAACTTTCGGTGCTGGTCATGGCGCGGGCGTAGTCTTTTTTGCCGACGCTTTGGACATCGACCAGGGCACTGTTTTTAACCGCTTGAATGGTGACGTTAGCGGCTTGAATGCTGGCGTTGTTGGTGGCGTTAATGGTGCTGCCGGTGATGCTGGCGTCGTTTTTGGCGGTGATAGTGAGATTGTTGCCCGCCGTGAGATTGCTGACTATGTTGGTGGTACTGGCTTCTTTGATGTAGCCAGTGCGGCCTTTGACATTGCCACCAGTGGCGACGTCCAGGGTGCGGGTTTCGGCTAGGCTTTGAATTTCGACATTGTTGCCTGCGACTAGCGTTAAGTCCTTGGCGGCATTGAGTTGCGCAGCGATGCTGGTGAGATTATTGGCAGCGTCAATGCGGATATTGCCCGCGGCTATCGTGGCGACGCGGTTGATGTTGGTGATGCTGCTGTCTTTGTTTCTGGCGCTGGCCGTGGTGCTGGCTAGCGTGATGTCGCGCCCTGCTGTTAGGTCGATGACGCTGTCGTTGACCTTGGCATCGGTACCGGTGCTGAGACCAACAAGCTTGCCGCCCAGATTATTGATGTCTTGCGTCGCGTTGCCGACAAGTATGTTGGCTGCGACTGTGCCTTGGTTGTTGATGTTTTTGGCGTCGAGGGCGACGACACCTTGGCTGGTGCCTGCGCTGGCATTAGCATAGCCCGCGAGTATCGTGCCGCTGTTGTTGATGTCGCCGTCTTTGTTGCGAATGACGACGTTATTACCGGCGATGAGTGCGCCTCCTGTAGCGAGGTCGCCTCCTTGCGGGCGACGCAGATACACTTGCGGCACGAGGGCTTTGGTGGTGCTGCCATCCGGGAGAGTGACGGTTTCTTCTTGTAGCCAGATGATGTTAGTGGTGAGCAGCGCCATTTGCTGATCGGTCAGTGCGATGCCTGCACTGAGTTGGTATGCCTTGGCAAAAGCAACACCGGCATCCATCAGGTCTTTGTAGGCCTGTTGCTGGCCTGCGCTGTTTGCGGCATAGCCTGCCAGATTGGCGCGCCCTGTCATGGTGAAGAGCTGATCTGCAATAGCACGCTGTTCTGCAAAGCCGTCACCGTAGCGTTTTAAGGTACGTTCAGGGTTGATGGTGAGTTGCTTTAGGGCGTAATCACTGCTGAGGTAGTGGTCTTTATTGATGAACAGCGGGTCGGTTTCAACCACATAGCTGCTGCCTTCTTTAGCCTGTAGATCAAACAATTTGCTCGCAGGAGCAACCCATGCGGTGGTGCTGGTGAGGGTGATATCTGTGCTGTTGCCAGTCGGTGTTTTGACCTGCGTAGTGGGTACAGCCTGTAAAACTGCACCGCTACTTCCGCCGTTGTATTTGGCTTCAGTTGCCGTCACAGGACGCGCTTTGGCGTAGGTGGAAAATTGATTGGTGACGGTGTTTATCGCGGCCTGCTGCTGGGCGCGCACCCCACCGGCAATGACGCTGCCCGGGAGGGCGTTGTTCACTTGCGAGCCGAACTTGACGTCGGGTGCTGCGGACTGCCCTAGTTGGGTGCTGCTGTTGGTAGTGCTTAGCGCGGTTTGTTGGGTGGTGCTGACCGTGCTCGCTTTTGTGACTGTGCTTAAGCTGGTGCTCTTGACTGCATTGGCACTGACGCTGTTGTTTTGAGTGTTGACGCTTGCACCGGTGCCACCATTGCTCTGCGCTGCTTGATTAGCGCTGGCATTGACTGTGGCGGTGCTGGCGATGGGACTTAATTGCTTGCCGTTGACTGCATTAGCAATGTCGCTGCTGTTTTGATTGTTAACGTTCGCGCCTGTGCCACCATTACTTTGTGTGGCTTGATTGGCGTCGGCATTGACAGCCGCTGCATTGGTGATATTACCTAGGCTGGTTCCGTTAACTGCGTTGGTGGCTGCACTGTTGTTTTGGCTGCCGATGTTTGCGCCTGTGCCGCCATTGCTTTGTTTTGCTTGGTTGACGTTAGTGCTTACCGTGCCTGTGCCATCGACGCCTGCTAGCTTAGTGGCATCGAGTGTGTCTTTTGCCTTGGTATTGGGCTGAAAGGTAAGGAGCGCATCTTTGCTGTCTTCTCCATGTTTGCTCGAATTATTGTTGCCGCTGACTGTATTGCCCTGACCTATGCCGTCACGACCGAGCTTGTCGATGGTGCCGCCGTTCTTGGTAAGACTATCGGTAACCACGATGTCGCCAGTGCCACCCGCAGTTTGTGCATCGACCTTGTTAGCTTTCGCATCGCTGTTGACGACGACGGCATCCGCCTTATCAACGCCATCAAGTGGGCCTTGTTTGGTCTTGTCGATGTTCTTGCCATCGCGTGTTTGCGGACCTTCGCCTTGGTTATTGCCATTGTTCGAGTCTCGGTTGCTGGCAACGCCGCCTACTTTGGAGGCTATGTTGGCTGGCGTGGCGGCTGTTGGTTCGGCGTTTTGGGTGGTATTGCTTACTGTGACAACATTGTTTTTCTTAAAGAGGACAGCATCGATGTCGCTACTGGCCAGACGATAAGCGGTCGTATTTGTCTCGTACAATTTTTCTCTTGAACCAAAGTGTTCGTGCCAAAAATAGCTATTGACGCTTTCGGCAAGATTTTGTGTGGCCTTGGTCGAGATGTTCGTGGTATCACCTGTGGTTTTCTGGACTCCATCTCCGACTTGGCTCGCATTCCCCATGCTTATATTGCCGCCAGCAACAATTTGACTATCTACGTTCTGCCCTCCGCCACTAACATTAATACTGCCTGACGCTTCAACCACACCAGAATGAGAAACACCACTGACCACCATACTATCCGTTTGACGTTTAACGATGGTAGTCACAGTCCAATTGTCGTAGGGTCTAACACCCGTCGCGGCAATGGTGTAATAACCAGCCCCGATGGCGTGATAGATTAATTCATTCAACTTATAGGTTTTAGGATCGTATACAAAGTTGATTGTGACATCATTGGGATAGGTATATTCCGTATTTGATTGTAGGGTGATGCCACCCTGCAAGCCATAAGCGGCACAATTTGAAGCGCCCGCACCGTTACCGCCTGCTCCACTGACACAGTTGAGATTGGAGAGGCTACCCATACTAAGATTACCTCCAGCACTAATCCTGCCGCCAGCATTGACGACACTGTTTAGACTCATATTACCTAAGCTGAGTACTTCAGCGTTAGGTCTATTGACTAGCGAGCCGCTCATATTGAGCGCACCACGAGATCCTATCACTGCCCCCTCGTGGTTATTCACTGTACCGGTCATACCGATGTTTCCACCATAAATCTTGGCGAAATTGTCGATAGTGCCAGTGATCGTTGTGTTATTGACGGCATTGAGCGTGCCATTATTTGTCACGTTGTCGACATTCAACTTCAAGTCACGACCCGCCGTCATGCTGCCTTGATTATCCAATGCAGTGGCGGTAAGCCCGAGATCGGTTTGTGCAGAGACGGTGCCCTTATTGGTGTACTTGCCGCCGATAAGCTTGATGTCTAAGCTGGTGGCAGAAGCAACCGTACCAGTGTTTGTGTAATCCCCATTCAATTCGATATAAATTCCACCAAGCGAAGCTAAAACGCCGTCGGCACTAAATTGGGGGGCGTATGCATTAAGTTGGGTTTTGGCATCGACGCTACCATTTTTGTTCTTAAAATCTGGGGTCTGAACGGTTAAATTGTCTCCCGTCAATTTGCCGCCTACATTGCTGACACTGGTACGAGCGTTGACGAGTAGATTGCCGAGTGAGGCTATGGCTCCACCGGCATTATTTATCGTGGTGCCATAAACAACGGCGCTGCCAGTCGCTAAAATGCCTTTTGTAAAATCGCTGGTAAGCGTGCTGGAGTTATTTAGCACGTTGGTTGCAATAGCGAGATTGTTGTTAGCGAAAATTGTCCCGCCCGTGTTGTTTAATTCACCGGCATGCATCACTAGATCGCCGCTTGTTCTGATGCTACCAGCTTGATTATTAACTGCGTTGCTGCTAGCAATCGTCACGCCACCTATTCCTAATAGTTGACTATTGGTATTAACGATACTGTTATTAGTGATAGACAGATTTTTGCTAGAACCAACATAGCCATTATTTTGCTCGAAGTCGCCGCCGATAATACTGATGTCGCCTGTGCTGACGATGCCGCGCGCTGTGCCACTATCATTGTTTGTGAGACTTCCATTGTCACCTATTTGTACGCGAATTCCTGCAGCACCGGCTTCAATTACACCACCAGAATTCTTCACGCCTGCACCGTTACCATCGAGCGTCACGTAATTTAGACCAGAGATGACTCCGCCCTCGTTGTTAATTTCTTGCGCCGAGATGCCGACATTTCTACTGCCACTAATGACACCATTATTTCCGTTCAAAATGGTGTTACCGATTACACTGACATTGCCGATATTGCTTACCACCGCTAGCACTTCAGTACCACTGGCGATGCGCCCTCTATTGTTATTGACCACAGCACTGGCAGTCACAGAGCTCTCGCTCCTTCCAAATATCACACCGCCTGTGGAATTAATCACGTCACCTGCACGTGCATTCACCGTTACATTTGCACCTAAGCTTTGAATGACACCGCCGCTATTGTTAACGCCGCTTGCGCTATCGACTGTCACCGATCCATCAGCTTCAATTTTCCCGCCGGCATTTTCAATGAAATTTGCATTGACGTTGACTACACCAGCCGCAAGTAACTTACCGGTGGTATTGGTCAAGGTTTTTGCGTCCACTTGTAGGGTTTGGCCCGAGGTGATCGTGCCGCCCGTATTTGTTAGCTCACCCGTATCGATGGTGGTGTTAGCATCGTTGCTAACTAAAACACCGCCAGTATTGTCAAGCGAAGCGCTTTCGATAGTGAGGGTGCCATCTGAGACTATCGTGCCGCCATTGTTTTTCAGCGCAGCACCAGTCGCTTTGCCAAGTTTGATATCAAGTGTGGTGAGCGCTGTGGCCTTGCCACTGGCGTTATCAAACGAGGCAGCCTTGATACTCAGCGCTGCTTCAGCGCTGGCGACCGAACCGCCACCATTTTCAAAACTTCCAATGCGGGCATCAATGCTGACCGCTTTATTAGCGATCACGTGAGTATCTTTATTGTGAATTCCGGTCCCTGACAAACTCAAGGTATCGATGGCGGTGAAATTCGAACCGGTATTTTTCATCTCGCCCGTGCCTGCATCAAATACCAGCTTGTTGGCTTTAGCATTGATACCGGTGGTTTCTAGGCCGTTGGCTTTTACGGTGATATCGCCGCCAACTTGGTAGTTGAAATCGCCCGCACCAAAGACCATTTTCTGCTTGGAATCTAAGACCAGGTCGCGCCCTACTTTGAAATTTGCCGCGCCGATATTGCCTAAGTTATTCGCTTCGATTTTCAGATCTTTCCCCGCCATCACTTGAGCCGACTGGTAGTCGAGACGGTCGCGTGCCTCGAGGTTAATAGTCCCTTGCGTCTTTATCTCGCTACCTGTGGCATCGACACTCGCGCCGAGAATATTCATGTCTTCATTAGCAGCAAGTTTGCTGTTGTTGAGCGTGATGGTTTTGCCTTTGAGGACGAAGGCCTTGCCTGCCTTCAAGGTGCCGCCAGCGAAGCCCATGTCGCTGCCATTTCCTGTTCCGTCTCCACCCAACAAGTTGATATTGCCCTTGGCATCGATCGTTGCGCCAGTACCGACGACACCTAGATCGCCAGCGCCACTTGAGGTACTAATCAAGGTGAAATTATTACCAGCCACGCTCTCGCTATTGCTTAATATCGCACTGCCGACAGTAAGAGTGATATCCCCTTTAGTCTTAAGATCACCCTTCGTCATGTCAAGCGCTTTGCCGTTGGTATCAACGGTCAAACTTTGTTCACCGATCATGTGGCCATACTGACTGTCGAGTTTTCCGGCATTTACATTGAGTGTGCCGACTGCGCTGAGCGTGCCGTAGTTGTTATTGAAAGTGCTGGCTTTGTCTGACGCAACGATGTCTAGATTGGCGGCGGATTTGATCGTGCCTTTCTCATTATTGATGGCTCCGACCGTATGCAATGTGAAATCGCCGCCCGCGGAAACGTTCGCTTCGCTGTTAGTGAATGTCGTGGCGCTAATCGTGACTTTAGCGTCGCTGGCGAGAGTGCCTTTGCTGTTGTTAATATCCGTCCCGCTGAGCTTCAGATCTTTCAATCCGATTAGCTTGCCTTCGGCGTTATTGACCGTGCCGGTTACACTTACATCCAGATTATTTTTGTTTGAAATGGTGCTCTTACTATTGTCAAAATCACCCTTGGCATTGATCTTGAGATCACCTGCTGCTGCAACTTCGCCTTGATTTTTGAAGTCACCGCTATTGATTGTGAGCTTTCCTGTGACGCTCTTGATGTGTCCGGCATTATTATCTAATTCCGCGACAACTCCTGTTGTACCGCCGTTAGTACTTGTGAGATCAAGATCGCCGTTTGCGTTGATTTCGCCCCCACGATTATTGATGCCACTGGCACTGACTTTGAGGGCGGTGCCTGCCAATACGTGTCCGTTGAGATTAGTTAGTTTCGCGTTGCCTGCATCAAGTGACAATGCCGCTTTTGCGCTGATCGTGCCTTCAGTGTTGTCGACTTCTGTCGCAACTATGGTATTGCTGGTGCCGGAAGTCAGTGTGCCGTGATTGTTATCGAGTTTGGCATTCGTATTGATTTGTAACTCCGTACCGGACGTGATTTTGCCTTGTAGGCTGTTATCTACTTTTCCGGTTGCCATGATCTTTAGCCTCTGGCCTGCGCTGATCCAAGCCGCTTGATTATTGATAGTACCTAGACTAGTCACAGTGAGGTCTGTTGCTGCGCGTACGGTGCTTTGGCTTTGACTATTATCAATCTCTGCGGCAGAAACGGTGAGAGCGCCATTGAGACTTTCTACAGAACCATTGCGATTATCAAATAGACCATTACCACTATCGAGAATCACATCACTTTTTCCACCGATTTTTCCTTGTTGACTGTTGTTGACGCCATTCGCCGTTAAGGTGAGGCTAGTGCCTGCCTGTATTTTTCCGTTGTGATTATCAATCGCGCCGCCCAAGATTTTGGTATCAACGGTAAGAATGGAAGCCGCGTTAATATCCCCTGCCGCATTGTCGATAGATTTCGCGGTCACACCGACCTTGGCATCACCAATTAATTTTCCAGACTTGTTCTCGAACGCTTGTTGTGCACTGAGCTTGAGATCGCCCGCCGCTTGAATTGAGCTGCTCTCATTATTAATTTTGTCTTGCGACGTGATCGTTAGGGTACTGCCCGATTGAATCAGTCCCGCGTCTTTATTCGTAATGCTGCCTTTGGCATCGATCACGACCGCTCCAATGGCACGGAGTTTACCTTTGGTGTTATCTATCGTGCCTGTGCTGTTGATATCGAGCGTCGTGTTCGCTTCGAATATACCATTCCGATTGTTGATAGTACCAACATCGGTAGTCGTTACTTTCAAATCACCCATCACGCTGGCGATACGGCCTTCGGCACTATTGTCAATACCTGTAGCGGTAAGTTTGACACTGCCGTTACTGGCTATGAGCGCTTTACTAGTATTGTCTAGTTGGGTACTGGTAATCGTAGCCTGAGTTATCCCGACCAAAGTGCCCGTCTTATTGTTGAGTTTGTTGGCGGTGATGGTGAGTTGTTCACTCGCGTTCACGGTGCCTGTTTCATTGATCAAGTCTTTGCTTGTAATGGCAATGTTCTTCTTCGTCGTGACTTCACCCCGCGTATTGTCAATGTCTCCTGCTGTGATATCAATGTTACCTAGGGCATTGATATGGCCGTCGACGCTAGTGAGCTTGCCGCTACCTGCCCCCTTATTGGCGACAATTCGTAAATCGCCGTTGCTCGTGATCGTGCCGAGATTGTTATCGAGACCGTCGCCGTTAATGGTCAAGACATCTGTGCCACTGGTGTCGGTGGCGAGGATGTCGCCTTGCTTAGCACTTAATTTGGCAGTACCCGCGTCTAGGTTGACGCGCTTGGCGCTGACTTTTGCCTGATCTAAGGTGATGCCTTGCGCTTTGATTTGTAGGTTGGCTTCGCTGATCAAACTAGCGTGAGTGCCGGTCGCACTCTGACTCAAATTAGTGTCGCCGGCGGTCGTCAGTTTGATATCTTTGACCGCAGAAAATGAACCTCCGGCGGCTTTGAGTTCTTGGGCTTGTAGCGTGATGCCAGCATTCGTGATGAATTTTGCGTCCTGCGCGTTAATACTCGCGTTACTGGTGATGCCGAGATTACCGCCAGCATTGATCTTGACTTGATCGGCTTGAAGTGCCGCCGTTTCGAGCGTGGCGCTGCCGATTGCAGTAATATTGGCGGCTTTAATGTTCGAGGCACTTCCCTTCATGGTCAATGCTGCTGACGTAGCGATTTCTGATTGATCCGCGGTGAGTTCGCCGTTTTTTGCATCCAGTATCAAATCACCGCCTGCAGCAACCCACGTGCTCTTGGTGGCGGTGATTTTTTGTGCCGTGGCGCTTAGTCCCTTGCCTGCCCTGGCTTGGCCTTCGCCAAGCGCTATCGTTCCAGCAGTGAGTTTGATGTCGCCTAAACTTAATAAGCTGCCTTGGGCGCTGTTGAATTGATTGCTGCCGGAGTCAATACTGAGATCGCTGCCGCTGGTGATTTGACCTTGGACGTTGGTGAGTGCCCCGGTGTTGATGGTGACGCCTGCGATGCCAGTGATCTTGCCACTGGTATTGTTGAGCTCGATACCGTTGCTGGTATCAAGCTGACCTGCTTTACGTTTGATGCCACTGACGGTCTCTAAGCTGAGTTGGCCCTTGGTAGCAATGTTGCCGCCTTGGTTGTTGATGCCAGCTTCTTTGGCTGTCA
>JACQDW010000128.1 GCA_016200845.1 Burkholderiales bacterium
GACATCGCCAAGATGGAAGAAAACCGCAATAACCAAGGCAAAGAACAAGCCGTCGCGGTCACCTCTGCAGTCACTTTGCAAAGCAGTGACAGCGTGCCACAAGCATTAGAAAAGATCCTGAAGAGCGACAACAAAACAAGCCCATCGCCCGCAGCCGACAACAACACTGGCGGCTTTTATTTACAACTAGCCGCCTTCGCCATCCGCGCCAACGCCGAAGCCAGCCTACAACAACTACAACGCCGCCTGCACGACGCCAAAACCGATCTGCAATTTCACATCGCACAGCAAGGCAACCTCTACCGCCTACAAAGCGGCCCTTACGCCAGCCGTGACGAGGCAAACGCGTTGTTGGAACAATTAGCGTCGTCGGGGGAGAAGCCTATGGTGGTAAGGCGGTGAGTGGTTTGGTGCCTGTTTCGATTGTTCGTATTCGTGCAGAACACTTTGGCTTAAGAATAGGGAAGTGTAATGATTGTGAATGCGAGAATCACCAATCCACCAGCGATTTTGTGAATATTTTGCATTACCCAAGCGAGGGAAGAGTTAATTGCTTTATCGGTGAGGTATCTTTGTAAAGAATGATCAGTGGGTAGTAAGTGGCGCAGTAGTGCTCCGCCGAGGATGATTGCTATGAAAAGAATAATTAGTAGGAAAAGCAAAAAGGCGATATGCATAGTCGTTGAACCGAGGGGGGATGTCAAATTTTAATTGGGCTGAGAATTCGAATAAATGTTTCACTAGTGGTTGGAACACTTTCACAACAGCAGCAGTATGCATACTTCGAAGCTAGTGCTGATTCAACGGTAGCGGAGCGAACGAAAATGTATCCGAAAATGAAAACTATGGCGGTTGTGGATGCTATTCGAAAGGGCTGTTTCGTAATTCTCGGCCTTGAGTACCGACTAACGAGCCAAGATCCAACTAAACCAGCAATAAAGTAGAGAGACACTGCGACATACACTACAAAGTCCGGTTCAAGCTCAGGATTAAACGGAAAATTTTGAAACAATACGATTTTGAAAATTCCAGCGACCCCACCAAAGACAATGGGAGTTAACCAAATCAATACGCAGGATATTAGTGTGTGTTTTAGCATATTGTTTTAATGACGATATCGTCAAGACGGACAAAAATTTAAGTGTGGTAGTTATTGGTGATTCTTAGTCGATTGATCTGCTAAGTCTCGGCACCGCATAAATTTCGGAAGTGCTCCAGTTAATGCGTAATATCCAAATAGATACGATCCAAAAGGGCTCACAACGAAACAGACCCAAATGGTCGCTAGAGAAGCAATATCTAATGTGTCATTCCTATCCAAGATGCGAATGACGTTTAACGTACGCACGCAAAACACTGTCCATGCGCGCTTGCCATCCTTCGCCAGTGGATTTGAAATACTCCAAAACCTCCTGGCTATAGCGCACGGAAACGAGTTGTTTCGGTCTCATAGACTTCGGGCGTCCACGTAGCGTCTGCAGTGGAACCATAGCCTTCAATTGTTTAGGGGTAAGTGGCTGAGCATCAGGATCAGCCTTTGCCGCTGCCGTGATCGCCTTGTCCTCTTGTGTGGTCGGTATCACGACGGAAGCTCGCTTAGATATTTTCGACATAGTATTTCACCTCACGACGAGTGGCACGGCGCAAACTGATGACCCTTTGCACTTCACCACGATCTACAAAGGCCACGTAGTACAGGGTTTCCGTCTTAGGTGCGAAAGCAATCATGCGCAACTCGTCGTACTTGAAGCGGTCATCAACCCAAACCAGCGCAGCGTCCCAATCGAGTTCACCAGCCAATGCCAGCGAAACACCATGTTGTGCTTGGTTCACCAAGTCCTTGGCTGGATCGAAATCGATTTTCATTTTTTATTGTAGCTACAGTAAATAGACCTGTCAAATGTCCTGTAAGTTACTCTTTTTATGACGCTGAACGTTTGAGTTCACCCGCTCGCAGAAGCGTGTAAAGTCCGTTGTAGCGAGTCGGATGCAACGAAGGGTTAGACCCCGCATTTCTCACGAATGCGGTTGGCAAGCTCGCGGAAATCACCATAGATATCAATGTCTGCTTCGAAGTAAACCTGATTGTTTGCGACGAAATCGACGTACGGCACCAACGAGGGGTAGATAGAACGGACGCTTCCTGGGTCGCGATCTTCGCGCGAATCCAACAAGCGGAGAAAGGGACTGGCAGAGTCTGAGTCGCCTACCGCTTGTGACGACAGGAGGAACTTTCCGAAGGCGTGGACGTAGTACTGGAAGACTGGCCTGGGGGCAAACAGCAACTCATCTGCTCGCGAGATTGAGCCTGGGCCGAAGTACCGTTGAACTTCGTCGATCGATTTGCCGAAGAACATGTCATGCATATCGCGTACGTCGAGGTCTTCCTCGTAGCCGTACCAGGCCGACTCATCGGGTATGCGGAGATTCTTTGGCATGGCGTATACGCGGAGCCTAACTTGGTATAATTTTCAAAATGCAAAGATAACCGACCACAAAATAAAAAGCAAATTGTTTCAAACCTCTTGAAACCTGCATGGGTGTTAGCTCAAAATGGTTGTTCGATGTAAGTCTCAGCTATAAGCGGATCGCCAAAATGTATATGTCGGGAGAATCAACATCTTTCCTGTTCAATCTCACTCTAATGAGATAGTTCTTTGTCGTTTGCTGACTTCGTCGCATCAAAAGAGGCGATCAACAAATTTACTCTCCCTTCATCTCCAGCGCCAACTGATACAAAGCATTCTTCTTCTGCCCAGTAATTTGCGCGGCGAGTGCGGCGGCTTGTTTGACTGAGAGCTCGGTTAGTAAGATGGAGAGGACGCGTTTGGCTTCTGCTTGGTCGTCTTCTTGATTCTGCGCAGCGCCTTCGATGAGGACGACGAATTCGCCTTTTTCTCGGTGGCTGTCGGCTTGCAGCCAGGCGCTGGCTTCACTGAGTTTGCAGCGGTGGATTTCTTCGAAGAGTTTGGTGAGTTCGCGGGCGAAGACGATTTGGCGGTCGCCGCCGAAGGCTTGTAATAGCGCTTGTACGCTGTCGACGATACGATGGGGTGCTTCGTAAAAAATCATGGTTGCTGGCATGCTGACCAGTTGCTGTAGCACCGTGTCGCGTTGCCCTGCTTTGGCGGGCAGGAAGCCGACGAAATAAAATTGGTCGTGAATCAGGCCGCTGGCGGAGAGGGCGCTGATGGCGGCTGAGCAGCCGGGGAGTGGGCAAATGCGCAGGCCGGCGGCGCGGACTTGGTCCACGATGATGGCACCGGGGTCGGAGACAGCGGGGGTGCCGGCGTCGGAGACTAGGGCGATGCGCTCGCCGTTTTGCAGGCGTTGAATAATTTTTTGTGCGACTTCGTGTTCGTTGTGTTGATGCGCGGCGATCAGCGTTTTGTGCAAGCCATAGCGCGTCATGAGTTGGGCGGTGTTGCGCGTGTCTTCGCAAGCGACGGCGTCGGCCAGCGAGAGCAATTGCAAGGCGCGCAGCGAGATGTCGCCGCTATTGCCGATGGGAGTTGCCACTACGTAGAGAGTCGCGCTAGGATAGCTTTGCTGCGCCACCGCTTCTATCAATTTGTTGGCTTGAAATGGGCTGGGCTCGGTCATGTCGGCATTATGGGTGAGTGGGTGAATATTAATTTTAGGATTGTACGCTATGACAGAGTCAGGTTGGCTTGCCAAACGATTGGCGACTTTGCGCACACCACAGCAGCGTAGTGGCGATGAGGGCGAGGAGAGGGCGCTGGCGCATTTGCAGGCGGCGGGTTTGCGTTTGGTGCAGCGTAGCTTTTTGTGTAAAGGCGGCGAGATTGATTTGATCATGCGTGACCAGACGCATTTGGTGTTTGTGGAGGTACGCCGCCGTGCTCATGGTCGTTTTGGCGGCGCAGTGGCGAGCGTGACACCGACCAAGCAGCGCCGCATGGTGCATGCGGCGCAAGTGTATTTGCAAAAAATCCGCTCTCAACCAGCCTGCCGCTTTGATCTGGTGGCGATAGAGGGGGAGGAATTGATCTGGTTGAAGAATATTATTTCCTGACAAGCTAAGAAAATCAGCGATAAGCGTGATGCAGCGCGGCATGAGGCCGTGTTTTAGCTTAGAATCGTGCCCAAGTTTGTAACTTAGGACTTACGCAAAACAGAC
>JACQDW010000132.1 GCA_016200845.1 Burkholderiales bacterium
CGGTCTGTTGCGATTTTTGTTTGCTGTTCGTTTTCTGTTGTTCTGCGGTCTGTTGCGATTTTTGTTTGCTGTTCGTTTTCTGTTGTTCTGCGGTCTGTTGGTCGGGGGCGGCCCGACAGCCGCTCCCTTTCTTTGCTTCGCCAAAGAAAGGAAGCAAAGAAAGGCGACCGCACAGCCAACGCCCTTCGGGTGCCCAATTGTGCATTACAAAAAATGGGAAAGCGTTGAAACTCGCTTCGCTCAAACAGCAACGCTTTCTTGATCCATTTTCTGTAACGCACAATTGGCGTTGTCAGAAGCGGATGAACGTCAACTTCAAAAACAAATCAACTTCAACTGCAACTTCAAAAACAACATCAACATCAACATCAACATCAACATCAACATCAACTTCAAATTCAACTTCAAATTCAACGGCAACCTTAACTACGACTTCCACACCTCGCGGACTTTATCCCCGCGAAAAAGTTCTTGTCACTCTTTCCAAATGCGCGCGCATGGCTTTTCTTGCTGCTGCTGGGTCGTGCGCTACGATGGCTTCTAGTATTTGTCTGTGGTCTGTCAGCGTTAATTGTCGCAACTCTTCGGTTTGGAAATGCTCCTTCAATCTGTGCCACAGGCGACCGCGCTGGTTCCACAAATATTCCACCGTCCCGACCAGAGCGCTATTGCCTGTCGCTCTTGCTATGGATAAATGAAACTCGCGATCCGCTTGTTCATTGCTGGCATGGTCTGCGTGGTGTTTTTCCATTTCCAATACCGCGTTCAAAATCGCATCTATCGCACCATCTGTTGCGACTCTTGCGGCAATCGCTGCGACTTCTGACTCGATCAAGCGACGTGCCGATAAAACCTCAAACGGCCCGGGACCTGCTTCGGGGACGGCTGGTTCCTCGATAATTTTTTCGCAGACATAGACGCCTGACCCTCCGCGCACTTCTACCACCCCGCCCAACTCGAGTGCCAAAATCGCTTCTCGCAACGAGGCGCGACTCACACTTAAGGCACTTGCCAAGTCGCGCTCGGATGGCAAACGCTCTCCTGCCGCGATCCCCTGCTCTGCAATCAACGTCTGAATACGATCCGCCACAATTCGATATAAGCGCGGTTCATGCTCACCCGAACCGGAACTTGAATTGACTGTCTTTAGTGTCGCCATTTCTATGCTCAGTAAAAAAGCTTGATTGTATCTGGTCTGACCATTCTAATGTGGTTAGACCACTTATGCAATGTGGACTAGCCAAAATTTTTTATTAGTGGCATACTCGCCACAATAACTAAACATTGAAGCTCAAAATCAGAGGCTAATCATTGTCGTCATTAGCCCGTTTCGCCAGGAAAAATGCATTGATCAGCCTCAACAATCTGGTCAGACCAGTTACTTGAATTGATCGCACAGCGTCGCAAAATCGCAAGGACGCAATCAAAGACATCCACGCCTTCAAAAAAAAGGACATGAAAAGCCATGGCAAACGATACGAACCAAGAGCAGACACAAGAACAGACGCGCGGCCTGCGTTTAATTGAAGCAGTTCCACAAGGGCACAAACTGGCATTGCGCCAGATAGAGAAAGATCAGGCGATTACCCGCTACAACGTCACCATAGGCTATGCGAGTGAAACCATCGCCGCTGGTCGCTGGGTGCACGAAAATTTGGTGCAATTGCCGCCAGCCCGCACCCTCGATCAACTTCCTATCGCCACCCGCGCCATCCATTTACCACCATTGGAAGGCTATACATTTCAGGGTTATCGCAATGTGGATGGCAGCGTTGGTACTCGTAATATTCTCGCTATTACAACGACGGTGCAATGCGTTGCGGGGGTGGTTGAATGTGCGGTAAAACGCATTAAAGAAGGGCTCTTGCCGCGCTTTCCCAACGTGGATGATGTGGTGGGACTCGAACATAGCTATGGCTGCGGCGTTGCCATCGATGCACCCGGTGCGCAGATTCCAATACGCACGGTGCGCAATATCAGTCTCAATCCTAACTTTGGCGGACAAGCTTTAGTGGTTAGTCTTGGTTGCGAAAAAATGCAACCTTCCCGACTCTTCCCTGCTAGCGTTAAGCTGATGGGAACGAAAATACCAACAAGCCTACCAGCTGAAACAACAAGCGCATTTGAACCAACCATCGTATGTCTGCAAGACGCGCAGCACGTGGGCTTTGAATCCATGATTACCTCTATCATGCACAGCGCTGAACAACAACTCGCGATACTCAATCAACGGCAAAGAGTCACTTGCGCCGCGGCTGATCTGGTGGTGGGTGTGCAGTGCGGTGGTAGTGATGCCTTTTCTGGCGTCACGGCCAATCCTGCGGTTGGTTTTGCCACTGATTTATTGGTGCGTGCCGGTGCCAGTGTGATGTTCTCGGAAGTCACCGAAGTGCGCGATGGCATAGACCAACTCACCGCACGCGCCGCCACGCCAGAAGTTGCCGCCGCCATGATCAGAGAAATGGATTGGTATGATCTCTATCTCAAACGAGGAGGAGTTGATCGCAGCGCCAATACAACACCGGGCAACAAAAAAGGAGGGCTCTCCAACATCGTAGAAAAAGCCATGGGCTCCATCGTCAAATCCGGCAGCAGCGCCATCAGTGGTGTTTTGGCACCGGGCGAAAAGCTAGCACAAAAAGGCTTGATCTACGCCGCCACGCCCGCCAGTGATTTTATTTGCGGCACCTTGCAACTGGCTGCAGGAATGAATATTCATATCTTCACCACGGGGCGCGGCACACCCTACGGGCTCGCCGCCGTACCCGTGATCAAAGTCGCGACTCGCAATGAATTAGCCGAACGCTGGCACGACTTAATGGATATCAATGCAGGAAAAATAGCCAGTGGAGACGCCAGCATAGACGACATAGGCTGGGAAATGTTTCACTTAATACTCGCCGTGGCCAGCGGCAAAAAAACTTGGGCAGAATATTGGAAACTACAAAATGCCTTGGTCTTGTTTAACCCGGCTCCCATTACTTGAACTAAAGGGCGCACAATTTCGCAAGAAATCTGACGCACCAAAATATTTTTCATTTCGACAATTTACATCTAAGGTACATCAACATGAACAGTCCACGCAAAGCCTTTCATCGTATCTTGCTCACCGGTGCTGCAGGTGGGCTGGGACGCATACTTCGCGAACGCATCAAGCCCTGGGCCGATATTATCCGACTCAGTGATATCAGCGACCTTGGCATTGCAGCAGATGGCGAAGAACTAGTGCAATGCGATCTAGCAGATCGGGCGCAGGTGCATGCATTGATGCAAGACGTTGATCTGGTTTTGCATTTTGGAGGCATCTCCACCGAGCATCATTTTGATGACATCATGCAAGCCAATATTCTGGGGACTTACAATGTATATGAAGCGGCTCATCAAGCTGGCGTCAAACGCATCATCTTTGCCAGTTCCAATCACACTGTCGGCTACTATAAAACCACCGACTTCATCGATGCGCATATGCCAGTGCGTCCCGACGGCATGTATGGAATCAGCAAATGCTTTGGCGAGAATTTGTCCCGCTATTACTACGATCGCTTTGGTATAGAAACAGTTTGTCTACGCATAGGCTCCTCATTTCCAGAGCCACTCAACCGGCGCATGATGGTGACTTATTTTAGCTATGACGATCTGGTCGAACTGCTACGCTGCGCGGCGTTCACCCCGCGCGTCGGCCACACCATCAGCTTTGGTGTGTCCAATAATCCTGCTTCTTGGTGGGACAATCGCTATGCCAGCCATCTCGGTTACCAAGCCAAGGACAGCTCCGCCAGATTCGCCGCACAGTTTCCCGATAGCGGCGACTACCCAGCCGCTGACGACATCACGACGCAATATCAAGGCGGCGCTTTCTTGCTGACCGGCCCTCAATATCGCTAGCAAGTTTGCGCGGACGGGTTAGGCTGAACCAACCCGTCCACTCAAACTGCAATCTTTCACTTCACGCCGAAACTCCCCCATTTCGCGCCGATTCCCTCTACTTCATCGCATCGCTGCCACGCCCTGCTCTCGCAGCGCTATCATCCCCTCCATCCCAAGCACACTGCCTTCAGTTAAAATGAAAGGCCACTGCGTCGAACGACATCAAGCGAACGAGAAATGACAAATCCAACTCCCATCGTCACCACACGACTCCCACAAAGGATACTTAAATCCATTACTTGGGTCGCGATTTTCAATACATTGATTTCCCTTTTTCTCACCTTTGTCTTGCGCGTCGACGAACGTTTTACAACCATCTGGGTATTTTCCATGCTGGTTGGATGTAGCATCAGTGTGATTATTCATCTGCTTAGGTGGCTAATCTGGCGCAACGCCAGGCCGCACCGTTTGTCATTTCTGTTCCTTTGTGTCGTTGCCGCGCCAATCGGTTATTACCTTGGACTCACCGCAGGCTTGCTGCTTTATGGGCAAAAAATACCGAATATCATGAGCTTGTTCGGCACAGGCAATCGCGCTATTGTCATCATGAGCGCCTTCATTAGCCTGATCAGCGGACTTTTCTTTTGGAATCAAGCCAAAATCGCCGAACTACAAGCCGAGCAGGAAAAAGAGAAGGCGCGCACTGCGGCCATCGAGCGCCAAGCCCTTCAAGCGCAACTGCAATTACTACAAGCGCAAATCGAACCGCACATGTTGTTCAACACGCTGGCCAATTTGCAGGGATTAATCGCCATTGATCCGGCGCGCGCACAGCATATGCTGGAGCAACTGATACATTATCTGCGCGCCAGTCTGAACTCCTCACGAGTGGACAACACCACGCTCAAACACGAATTTGAACTGATGCAAGCCTACTTAGAATTGCTCGCCATTCGCATGGGAAAGCGCCTGCACTATCGCTGCGAATTACCTGAGGAATTGGAACAGCAAACGATCGCTCCTATGCTAATACAGCCGCTGGTAGAAAATGCCATCAAACACGGTGTCGAACCTAAAATGGAAGGCGGTAGCGTCCACGTCAGCGCAGAAAAAATAGACTCCACCTTGCACATCAAGATTATCGATACCGGATTGGGCCTCTCTGATGATCACGATCAACTCAAGCAACACGATGCGAACAGTCATGTCGGCAACGCCAATATTCGCGAACGCTTGCTCGCTCTTTATGGCAATCAAGCTAGTTTGCGTTTAACGCCCAACCAGCCAGAAGGCTGCATCGCACACTTACAAATTCCACTCGCCTAAATCGCACATCCACGACTATGAAATTACCCATCGCCCTGATCGCCGAAGACGAAGAAATTCTCGCCCTCACTTTAAGAAAAACACTGGAACGCCTGTGGCCAGAATTAAGTATTTGCGCCCACGCGGAGAATGGCGTGGAAGCAGTCAATCATGCCCTAAAACATTGTCCTGATGTGATTTTCCTCGACATCAAAATGCCGGGCAAAACGGGCTTGGAAGTGGCAGAAGAATTGGCAGAAGAATGGCCGGGAGATCGCCCTTTTCCTTTGATCGTATTTGTCACTGCCTATGATGAATTTGCGATTGCCGCCTTTGAACATCAAGCCTGTGATTACGTCTTAAAACCAATCAGTGATGTTCGCATCGCCAAGACGGTGCAACGATTGCAAAGCAAACTCGGCGATCAACAACAACGCCCGCTGGAGCTAGAAAAGATGATGGCGCAACTAGCACAAATCGTTCCCACGTTGTCGGGAGCGGGCACCGCGACCACTGAAAAACTCACGATGATACGTGCCGCAGTCGGCAATCAAATCCGCATGATCCCGATTACCGACATCTTGTATTTTGAGGCGACCGATAAATACATCAATGTCGTCACCGCAGAGCAATCTAGTTTGATACGCATGAGCTTGCGTGAACTTTTACCGCAGCTCGACACCAGCGTGTTTTGGCAAATCCACCGCAGCTACATTATTAACACGCGCTATCTGCACTACGCGACTCGCGACGAAACAGGCAGACTCACCGTGCAGCTCAAAGGAAGTTCGAATAAACTGCAAGTGAGTCGGGTGTATGCTCACTTATTCAAACAAATGTAAATCCTAAAAAATGACCAACATCCACTGGCAAATCGCCCGCTTTGATCAGCTCACGCTTGATCAACTCTACGCCATCTTGCAAGCACGCTCCACCGTCTTTGTGTTGGAGCAAAATTGCGTCTATCTCGACATCGATGGCAAAGATCAACACTGCGTGCATCTGGCTGCATGGAATACGCACAATGAATTACTCGCCTATTTGCGCGTGGTACCGCCCGGCATCAGCTTCACAGAAGCCTCACTAGGCCGTGTCATCACCACCACGCAAGCACGCGGCACTGGTATAGGCAAACAACTGTTACAACGAGGCATCGCGGTCTGCCGCGAGACCTATCCTCAACAGCCTATACGCATAGGCGCGCAGCATTATCTGGAAAAATTCTATCAATCCTTCGGCTTTGTGACTGACTCGGAGATTTATCTGGAAGATGGCATACCGCATGTGGAGATGATTTTAGAAAATTCTTTAAACAAGTGAATTCCAGCACCTATAATCCCTCTCATCAAAAAACAACATTCCACACACATGCAACTGATCATCGCTGCGGTCGGGCACAAAATGCCGGCTTGGATAGAAAACGGATTTCAAGAATACGCCAAGCGCATGCCGCCTGAGATTCGTATTCACTTAAAAGAAATCAAACCAATAGAACGCTCTGGCAGCAAAACCGCGGAAACCGTGATGGCACTAGAGCGCGAGAAAATCGAAGCAGTGGTTCCCAAGAACGCCAGAGTGATCGCCTTAGACGAGCGCGGCAAAGATTTAACTTCCGTTGGTCTGGCCAAGCAACTGGTGGACTGGCAACAAGATGGACGCGACGTGGTATTTGTGATCGGCGGCGCAGATGGGCTGGACGCCGGATTCAAAGCGAAAGCAGAAGGCTTGATCCGCATCTCCAGTTTAACTTTGCCACATGGCATGGTGCGTGTATTATTAGCGGAACAACTGTATCGCGCCTGGTCGATCACCCAGAATCATCCTTACCATCGCGTATAGTTTCCCATCTGCCCTACGCTTAAGAATAAAGAGGATAGCTATGTCCCACGCACCGCAAAAAATATATCTGGCATCAAAAAGCCCTCGCCGTCGCGAATTACTCAGACAAGCCGACATCGACTTTGAACTTTTGTTGTTGCGCGAAGATGTCGCGCGTGGCGCCGATGTCACAGAAATCGCCCTCCCCAATGAAAGCCCGGAAGCCTATGTCGCCCGCGTGACACAAGCCAAAGCACTGGCAGCATGGCATGTCGTACTGGCGCGTCATTTGCCCGCACATCCGGTGTTGGCGGCGGATACCACGGTGGTCATCGATGGACAAATTTTAGGAAAACCCGTCGACAAAGACGATGCCAAGCGCATCCTCACGCTCTTGTCGGGACGCAGCCACCAAGTCTTGACCAATATTGCGATCAAATATCAACAACAGTTTTTGCAGTGTACGCAAAGCTCTGAAGTGCGTTTTGCTACGCTAAGCGACAGCGACATCGAGGCTTATTGTGATACGCAAGAACCTTATGACAAAGCAGGAGCCTATGGCATTCAAGGTGCCGCTGCCCGATTTATTTCACACATCAGCGGCAGCTATACTGGCATCATGGGCTTGCCTATTTTTGAAACGGTAGAGCTGCTGGGCCGCCTCAAACATTCCTGAAATTTCTGAATTCAAGTACGGGCGCGAGCCCGGCTTCACACCACACCACTATGAGCGAAAACCTCTTAATTAACATCACCCCACAAGAAACCCGCGTCGCCTTGATTTTTCAGGGCGCGGTACAAGAACTGCATATAGAGAGACCCCTTTCGCGCGGCCTGGTTGGCAATATTTATCTCGGCAAAGTAGTCCGCGTTTTGCCCGGCATGCAATCGGCGTTTATCGATATCGGTTTAGAGCGCGCCGCTTTTTTGCACGTCGCTGACATCTGGGACGCGCGTCCCCAAGGACACGAAGGCAATTCCAGTAATGTGCCTTTAACGCCGATAGAAAAACTTCTTTACGATGGTCAATCCGTGACGGTGCAAGTCGTCAAAGACCCGATAGGCACCAAGGGCGCACGTTTATCCACCCAGATTTCCATCGCTGGTCGCATGCTGGTGTATTTGCCGCAAGACTCTCACATCGGCATTTCCCAGCGCATAGAAAACGAAGCAGAGCGCGAAGCTCTGCGCGCCAAGGTTCAAGGCTTAATGCACGAAGATGAAAAAGGCGGCTTCATCGTCCGCACCATGGCAGAAGACGCCTCGGTCGAAGATCTTAACGCCGACATCGAATATCTGCGCCGCACCTGGTCCACCATCAGCAAACTCGCCAAGACCAGACCGCCTTGCAACCTCTTGCATCAAGACCTGAATCTGGCGCAGCGCGTCTTGCGCGATTTCGTCAACGAAGAAACCAGCACCATACAAATCGACTCGCGCGAAAATTTCCAAATGCTGCAAGAATTTGGCCGCACCTACACCCCGTCCGTGCTCCCCAAACTGCAGCACTACACCGGCGAGCGCCCGCTGTTTGATCTCTATGGCGTCGAAGAAGAAATCGAACGCGCATTAGGTCGCCGCGTCAATCTCAAATCAGGCGGCTACCTGATCATCGATCAAACCGAAGCCATGACCACCATCGACGTCAACACCGGCAGCTTTGTCGCCGGACGCAATTTTGACGACACCATTTTCAAAACCAATCTGGAAGCAGCGATTGCCATCGCCCGTCAACTACGTCTGCGCAATCTGGGTGGCATCATCATTCTCGATCTGATCGACATGGAAAGCCATGAGCACAAAGACGCCGTGCTAGCCGAACTCAACAAAGCCCTGGCACGCGACCGCACCAAAATTTCCGTCTCCACCTTCTCCGCCTTAGGCTTAGTCGAAGTCACCCGCAAGCGCACCCGCGAATCACTCGCCCACGTCCTATGCGAACCCTGCCCCGCCTGCGACGGCAAAGGCGAAGTCAAAACCGCCCGCACCATCTGCTACGAAATCCTGCGCGAACTGTTACGCGAAGCCAAACAATTCAACCCCAGAGAATTCCGCATCATGGCATCACAAGTCGTGGTCGATATGTTTTTAGAAGAAGAATCGCAGCATCTAGCAATGCTGGGGGATTTCATTGGCAAGCCGATTTCACTGCAAGTGGAAAATGTGTTTCATCAGGAGCAGTACGATATTATTTTGATGTGATGAGGTTTTCCAGCTTGAAGTTAATTAGTTATGGAATATTTTTAAAAAAATATGCATCAAACCACAAAGTTAATTGTACATTTCCGATTCGCCATCGATAGATATTCCTAGATAAAATACATGAAATGACATCACCTCCTAAAAAGGCACAAAGTGCGCGAAAGAACAAAATTGTTGTGAAACACGGCGCATTGCCACCTTCAGTTCAAGTTCAGCATTTTTCGGCAGCGCAATGGGAAGAGTTCATCGAAGCCGCGTGCGTCTCGCGACTTATGGGATCAAAAAACTACGCACAGGTGAAACGGCTTGGAAATGCTGGCGATGCAGGTCGAGATGTAGAAGCTAGACTTGTCCATGTTCTACTAGAAGGTCAGTGGGATCTATATCAAGCGAAACACTATAACCATCGCCTTACTCCTAGTGATGTGTTCGGTGAACTCGTTAAATTTTTTGGGCACGTTGAGGCCAAGACCTATCCGCGACCACGATACTACTACGTGTGCTCTCCTCAAAATGCAGGGCCAGACCTACATGATCTGATTGCTGCTCCAGACAAATTTAAACAACGGTTTTTAAGTGATTGGCAATCTGGGGCAACTGGCCTTAAGGGAAAAAGCCATCTACTAACCCCTGCGATGAACGCATTAGTTGATGAATTTGACTTTGCCGATATTAAAGAGTGTCTGCTGCGCGACTTACTGCAATGGCATGAAGTGAACACGTCTGCGCACTACGAACTATTTGGTCTCGAAAACGAGCGCGGTGACGATCCGACAATGCCTGCGATGCCAACGACAAATGAACAGCATTTTATTGAGGAATTAGTAGGTGTGTACGCGGAAGACAGTAAAACCAATATGAGCCTAAGCGATGTAGTTAGTTCAAAAATCTACTCTGAACATTTTTCTGCTTGTAGATCCGAATTCTATTGTGCTGAAGGGCTTAAGCGATTCAGTCGCGACATCTACCCAGACGATGAATTTGGACATCTACTTACAATGGTGTTGAGTGGAATTCGTTCAACCGTTGCGCATCCCAAACACAAAACGGGTCTTGACAGACTAACCGCTGCGATAGAATTGGCATCTGGATTGACTATCACCGATAGCAAACTTCATTCCCGGCTTCGTGGTGGCGACTTGCCTGGCACATGCCATCATCTAGTAAATGAACAGCGAGTTAAGTGGATAAAATGAAGAAAAATGATGGTGCGCCAGTTTTCAACTCGCCATTTGAGCTTGGCTTACGAATGGTATATCTATTGTGTGCGCTACGACCTTATGGAGCCGACCTACAAAAATTGGTATTACTCGACTACGCCATTGTTTATTCTGGCGATTTAAATGGACCTGGAAGTCTTCACACTCCTATTCCTTATCGCGGAAATGAATTACTTAGCCGACGTGAATTGATTGAACAAGGGCTTTATTTAATGAGTACTCGCGGACTGGTCGATGCGCGCATGGATTCTGACGGCATTACCTATGTCGCTGGCCAAGCCGCGCTTTCACTGGTGGGATCGTTAACGTCTAAATATTTCCTAGATCTTGAGAAACGCTGTGAATGGGCGGCCAATACATTTTCAAATTTGAACTCCATCGACCTAACGGTTGTGTTTGCCGAAGGCGGACATCGTTGGGGTGCAGAAATTGAGGCAATGCGACCAGAAAGGTGGGTAATGTGACGATTGAATTAACGCGATTAATTGCGGAAGGACCTGGAAAGGTTAATGCCGAAATTATTTTTGGTGCACAGCGCTGCTTGGTACGAGGCCCAAGTGATTCTGGAAAGTCGTACATCCGAGATTGCTTGTGGTATTTACTGGGCGGGGATAAGTTACCTAAGCCCCTTCCTGAAGCGGAGGGATACCTTTCGCTAACGCTACAATTTAAAAGCAATGGAATTGAATATGAAGTGGTGCGAGCCTTTGCAGGCGGAGGCGTTGCTGTCTACACGGTAGCAATATCCGAAAACGGAGAGCGCACAAGAAATTCAATTGACCGTGATATTGGTGAATTACTCGTTGATTTATCAGGCGCAGGTGGAAAACAAATTCTGCGATCAAAAAGCGAAAAGGGAAACGTGACCGGTGGTGATCTTCGACATTGGTTCATGCTGTCACAACCGATGGTCATTAGTGAAGAACCAACGAGCGGCTCCGGTTTCAGCAAGCCACAACGCGTTTCGGCGTTTCACCTATTCTTAACTGGAAGCGATGACGCTGCGGTTGAGCTGGTCAAATCAACGGCAGAGGTAGAACAAATTAAAGGTCAACTTGGTTCCGCAGAAGATGGGCTTAGGCGAGCGATGACTGGTATACCTCCAGATGTAAAACGCGTTGAAGTGATAGACGCGATTACGCGAGTAGATGATTCATTAACTGAAATGAATCGGCAATACGATGCGCGGGCAACGCGACTTAGAGAATTGCGCTCGGAAATTTCTGATGCGGCTCGTGAATTGCAGACAACTGAAACGCAGCGTGACCACTGCGCGGCAATGGTCGAACGCTTCCAGCTTTTAGACCTCAAGTATTCAAGTGACCTTGAACGCTTAGGCGCAACGAACGAAGGCGTCGCATTCTTTCAATCACTCCCTACAACTCCATGTCCGCTGTGTGGCACATCAGTTGAGCAGCAAATCGACCCCAAACAATTAAAGCCAAATGCGCCAGAGAAATATCGTGTTGCTATTGCTGCGGAAGCTGAAAAAATTAGGGCACTCCGCAAAGGCTTGCTAGTATCGCTTGAACATGAGATTAGTCGCTTAGCCTCAATGGAGCGGTCAGCCATGTCCGTTAAGCTCGTTCTTGAACAACTAGAACAACGCGAGACTGCTCAACTAGCTGGCATTCGGGTCGAGTTTTCTGCTGACCCAAAAACCTTAGCAGTGCGCCGTAGCGAGTTATCGGCACAGTTGAATTTATTTGACGAAATCGAACACCTAAATGCTGAAATTGATCGACTAAAAAAAGCAAAAATAATTCGCAAAACTCCACTTAATCGCGAATGTGGTGCCAGTGCAAACGATGTCGCAGACTATGCAAAACAAATTCTGAACGATTGGGGTTTTCTCGACATTGTGACCGTCACACTCGATGGAGGAGAATGTGACCTCGTCATAAATGGGCGGCCACGATTGAGCTATGGTGCTGGTAAAAGAGGATTATTCTTGACAGCCTTGTTAGTCGCTTTGCTGCACCATTCACTGAAAATGGGATATCCGCACCTTGGCGTTATCGTTATCGATTCCCCCCTGAAGGCATACGCTGACCCAACTTCCATCGAACAACGTGAAGTAACTGTCTCAACGGTTACGGACAATTTTTATTCATGGCTATCTCAATGGAATGGTCCGGGACAAATTGTAATTCTTGAGAACGAAAAAATCCTCGACGCAACCGCAAAAGTTCTGGCACCAATTCAGTTTTCTGGCGTGAACGGTTCAGGTCGTACCGGTTTCTATCCCTTCCAAGACCAATCATCAATTAAAACATCTGCCGATGATAACTTACCTTCCAACGACAGTAATTAACGGCATACAACATGGAACCTCAATTGAGATGGAGTTCATAGGAAAATTTTCTATTTTTTTGGGAGTGAGAAACTTCAGTTTAAACTGTGCCTCCGTCACGTCGAAGAACTGCTTGCGAGAATTGTAAAAACTCATCCAAATGCTGCGTAATCACGCTAACTGTAATCGGCAACAATAAGGTCTGGTAATCGTGCACGGCGATATTGCGAAAACCCACCATCTTTTTAAGTGATTCGGCCAACTCGAGGCTTATCCAA
>JACQDW010000133.1 GCA_016200845.1 Burkholderiales bacterium
CCACGTTGATAGGAGGAACAACGCAGTCCAGAGACGCGGAAAAGTGTGCAATTGAACCTGTAGCGTTTTCACCCAAAAGGTGAAATGGGTTAGCCGATGCATCTTTCGATAAATTAAACACTTAATTCAACTTTGAAGCGGTCAACTGCCGTTTCTAGGTTCTGCTCGCAGAACGCCTCGACTGCAGTTGCAGCAATAAAATTTGAGTCCTCACGGCCAAGCTTTCTTGATCAAAAAACAAAATCTCTCTAAGATGTGATCTTCTTCACCAAAACGGACCCCCTCAATGAACAAGAAACTATGGTTACACCTCAGTTCCAGCCTCTTGCTTGCCGTCAGCGCCAATCTTCATGCGCAAACCTCCACTACGCCAGCTAACACCATGACTGCAACCGCCGCCACACCACCCGTCGCCGCCAAAGTCGCCTGGTCGGAAGTTCGTCACGGTGAGACTGTGACCGACGACTATCGCTGGTTACACAAAAAAGAAAACCCCGATGTCATCGCCTATCTCAACGCCGAAAATGACTACACAAAGGCGCTCACCGGCGACCTGCAGCCGCTGGCAGATAAGTTGTTCGCGGAGACCAAGGGCCGTATGAAAGAAACTGATTTATCAGTACCTGTTCGTCGCGGCAATTACTACTACTATTCACGCACCGAAGCGGGCAAGCAATATGGCATTAGTTGCCGTCGCCGCACCGATGCGCAAATGAATTACGATGAAAAAGCGCCAGAGGAAATCCTGCTCGACCAAAACGAATTGGCCAAAGGCGAGAAGTTCTTCATGGTGGCGATCAGCGCCGTCAGCCCTGATGACCGTTATCTTGCGTATGCCACCGACACCACAGGTTTCCGTCAATTCAAGCTCCACATCAAAGACTTAAAAACCGGTGAACTCTTGAAAGACACGGCAGAGCGCGTCACTAGTTTGGCGTGGGCTGCCGACAACAAGACAATTTTTTATGTGCAGGAAGACCCCGTCACCAAACGTTCTGATCGTCTGTTCCGTTTTGAATTAGGCGGCGCTGCGACAGAAATTTACAATGAAAAAGTCGAGCAATTTGGCATCGGAGTTGGCACTACACGCGACAAGAAATTTATAGAATTATTTGCGTATGCCACCGACACTTCCGAGACTTGGCTGATTCCGGCTGACCGTCCGCAAGATCAATTCAAATCTGTGCTTGGTCGTGAAAAAGGCCATCGCTATTCCGTTGATCACCGCGACGGCATGCTCTACATCCGTACCAATAAAAATGCGAAAAATTTCCGCATCGTTGCCGCTCCATTTAACAAACCTGAGCAAAAAAACTGGAAAGAAATCGTCAAGCACGATGATCAGGTGTTGGTCAGCAATGTTGAACTTTTCCGTGACTATCTTGCCGTCACCGAAAAGACGCAAGCGCTCAATCGGGTTCGCATCTACGAATTCAAAACAAAAGCGTGGAAGACAATTCAATTCAATGATCCAGTGTATCTCGCCATGCCTAGCGGGACACCTGAATTCACCGCCAGCAAATTGCGCATGTCCTATCAATCTCCAACCACACCGTCGATGGTCATGGACGTCGATATGCATAGTGGCGAACGCACTGTCTTAAAGCAGCAAGAAGTGGTGGGTGGTTTCGATGCCAGCCAATACGAATCACGCCGTCTGTGGGCCACCGCCAAAGATGGCGTCAAGATTCCCTTGTGGGCGGTCTACAAAAAAGGTGTGAAATTTGATGGCAGCGCACCTACTTTGTTGTACTCCTATGGCAGCTACGGTATTTCCACCGAGGCGACGTTTGCGCTCAGTCGTTTAAGCTTATTAGATCGTGGCGTGATCTACGTGCAGGCCCACATCCGTGGCGGCACCGATCTGGGCGAACGTTGGCACGAAGATGGCATGTTGATGAAGAAGAAAAACACCTTCACCGACTTCATCGCTGCAGCGGAATATCTGATCGCAGAGAAATGGACCAGCAAAGACAAACTCATCATCCAAGGTGGCAGCGCGGGCGGTCTGTTGATGGGAGCGGTCGTGAATATGCGCCCCGATTTATTCAAAGCCGTGCATGCCGCCGTACCATTTGTGGATGTCATGAACACCATGATGGACGCCAGTTTGCCACTGACCACAGGTGAGTATTTAGAGTGGGGCAATCCCAACGAAAAAGCCGCCTACGACTATATGCGCAGCTATTCACCGTATGACAATATAGAGAAAAAAGCCTACCCCGCAATGCTGGTCACCACTGGCCTCAACGATAGTCAGGTGATGTATTGGGAACCGGCCAAATACGTCGCCAAACTGCGTACGCACAAAACCGACACCAACCCATTACTCCTCAAAATCAATATGGCAGCAGGCCATGGCGGCGCATCAGGTCGCTATGACGCGCTCAAAGAAGGTGCTTTCAATTTCGCCTGGATGCTGTCGCAGTGGGGCATCAAAGAATAAGCGCGTCCACTTTTTCAATTGAAGTAAGCTAGCCCGACTAAGCTGAAAGCTTTGTCGGGCTTTTTTTGTGCGCAGCAAATTTGTGTCCGCTGCAAATTTTTCCGATAAAATGCATCACCACTTTCTACTAGTGTCCTGAGTTAGAAGTTCGTTGAAAAATAAAATTGATGCAATGAGCGCCAGACGAGGCACAAAACGGAGCAAGGCCGGATGCCTTGCGAGTATTTGTAACGAAGAATGGGGTTCATTTCATCGGTTTTATTCAACGAATTTCCAACTCAGGACACTCACCTCCCATGACGCCTTCCAACAGATTAAAACTGAACCTTGTTCTGATCGCTGTCTTGGTTTTCTATTGGCTTCTGGATCAAGCAATTCCAGATGCGGTAACGCCCTATGACGATATCGTACTCTCAGCGTCCACCCCAATAACGCCTCTCAGTCCCGATCTGAAGCAGCTCACTACGGATGCGGAAGGCATCAGAAAAATCACACAGGCTCATCCCGGCCAAACTAGCGTAATTCCCTTAGCTACCGATAATGCAAGCCAGATCGCCACACGCTTACTCATCGCGCAAGCAACCCAAAAAGTCGATCTCATCTTAAGTGAATGGCGTATTGATGAGGCCAGCACACGACTCGCAGCCACGCTGCTAGATGCCACCGAACGCGGCGTCAAAATACGCTTGACGATTGATGATCGCACCTTACAATTTTCAGACAAAACACTGTTCTCTTTGGCGCGCCATCCCTTGATCAGCATACGTGTGTTCAACCCACAACACCGGGTCAGCAATTATGCTGGAATACGCCTATGGGATTATTTTTCTGGATTAAAGCCGCAACACCAAAGTCTGCGAGAGCAAAGCATCATGGTCGATGATTTACTCGCGATCCAAGGCGGTATTGATGGCGATGGCAACGCAGTGGCACGCGATTTTTTAATCGCCGGTGTGGCATTAAATAGCATGCGTAAACACTTTGATCAGGTCTGGCAACACCCTCTATCCAAAGATATCGGCGAAGTGTTCCCTGAACACCCATTCATATTGCACAATCTCAGCCCGCGCGACAAAAAAATTAATGTAATTTACCAAACGATACAAGGATACGCTCGCACCAGATTATCGCTAAGTGACAATCAAAATTTTGCGCTCAACAGCAGCAATCTGGCAGAGAAAATCAACGGCAATTGGACGCATAGCACCTACCTTCATAGCGACATGGCGCATGAGCAAATTGATCTGCGTCTGCTAGAGCTAATACAAGATGCGCGTTCCTCGATACAACTGCAAATACCCGCGCCCAATTTCCCAAGCAGCATACGGCAAGCGCTCGCCGCAGCAAGGCAACGCGGTGTCCATATCACGCTTTTGTGCGACTCCATGACGAGCAACAAAAGCGCAGCAGAATTCGTACACTATCGCAACCAACGCAAAAGTTTAATCGCACAGGGCATACACATCCGCGAATTCAAAGCAAATTTTCAAGCCGAGAGTTCCGGCATCAGCCGCAACACACAAGTCATGTTGATCGACCACAACACGCTCTATACGGGTCACTTCCCACTGTTCTCTGATGCGAAGAATTCTCCCCCTGCCAGCGCCTTCATCATCAAAGAACCCCTCACCGTCAAAAAAATGAGCGACGCACTCGAACACAATTTCAGCAGCCAACAAGTTTGGAACCCACAAACTGACAAACCTGATCAAGAGGCGAGCTTTTGGCGCAAATGTGCTTATCTTTTTTTGAGATGGTGGCAGGTATTTCGAGAGCAATGAAGTCTCCCCCTTAGATTGGTGCAAAAATTCCCACGCCTCCCCAGCACACCACAAACACCTTGTGATGCAAAACCACAGCCCGGTTGATCCTCATCAATCTCGGTTGAGTTAGCGCCTCGTCGACTTCATTGTTTTTTGTGAGTTGACAATTATCAATGCGATCTCCTTCCCTGCCGCCTACCATGCCGTCGTGGCGCAAGCTTCATCACGTTCACTAAGTCGATTTCCGACTGCCACTATGGCTTTGATGAAGTTAATGTATCAGGACTTACGCAAAATTGCGCTGGCTAGGCGAGAAGCCGAAGACAGTACATTTGTACGGCAAGGCGAACTCAACAACGCCAGCGTCTGTTTTGCGCAAGCCCTATTTATCAGGGGTTTACTCGACATGAGCTCATCGTTCACCAAGTCGACTGCCAGAAATATTTTTTATGGCGGTTCGGTCTTTTTCTTCCTGTTCTTTATCGGACTCACCTTCGATACCATGACGGCGCTGCCCAAACGCGATAACCGCGCCAACTTAAGCGATGCGGTTAAGCATGGTAAAAAAATCTGGGAAACGCGCAATTGCATAGGCTGTCATACCTTATTGGGCGAAGGTGCTTACTTCGCACCGGAATTAGGTAACGTGTATAAGCGCCGCGGCCCTGAATTTATCAAAGCCTGGATACAAGCACAGCCAACAGGCGCGCCCGGTCGTCGTCAAATGCCTCAGTTCCATCTCAACGATCAAGAATTAAATGACCTGGTGGAATTTTTAAAGTACAGCTCAGAAATTAACACGAATAGCTGGCCACCCAATATCGAAGGTTAATTTTCCACATTCATCAGATCGAGGAACCTACTATGCAATACAAATCACAGGCGGTCGCGAAGCCCTACTTTGTCGCGGCAATTGCCCTGTTTTTAGGACAAATTCTATTTGGCCTGATCATGGGCTTGCAATATCTGATCGGCGATTTTTTATTCCCGCTGATTCCTTTCAACGTGGCACGTATGGTGCACACCAATCTACTCATTGTCTGGCTCTTATTCGGTTTTATGGGAGCGGCCTATTATTTGGTTCCAGAAGAATCGGAACGTGAACTACACAGCCCCAAGCTGGCGATCTGGATGTTCTGGGTGTTCCTGGTCGCTGGCGCATTGACCGTGATCGGCTATTTGTCGGTGCCATATGCGTCGTTGGCAAAACTAACTGGCAATGATTTATTAGAGACCATGGGGCGTGAATTTTTGGAGCAACCTCTGCCAACCAAAGTGGGCATCGTGATCGTGGCGCTGGTGTTTCTCTTTAACATTTCCATGACAGTGTTACGTGGCCGCAAAACCAGTATCAGTCTGGTGATGCTGGCGGGTTTGTGGGGCTTGGCGGTTTTCTTTTTATTCTCGTTCTACAACCCATCGAATCTGGTCAAAGACAAATACTACTGGTGGTGGGTGGTGCATCTTTGGGTGGAAGGCGTTTGGGAATTGATCTTGGGTGCCATGCTTGCGTTTGTCTTGATCAAGGTAACTGGTGTCGATCGTGAAGTGATAGAGAAATGGTTGTATTCGATTATCGCAATGTCGCTGATCACAGGCATCATCGGCACTGGTCACCATTACTACTGGATAGGCGCACCGGAATATTGGCAATGGTGGGGTAGCGTATTCTCCGCATTGGAACCGATTCCTTTCTTCATGATGACGGTGTTTGCATTCAATATGGTCAATCGCCGCCGTCGTGATCATCCAAATCGCGCCGCTGTGTTGTGGGCATTAGGAACAGGCGTCATGGCGTTTTTAGGTGACGGTGTGTGGGGCTTTTTGCATACCTTGGCTCCCGTGAATTTCTACACGCACGGCACGCAAATTACAGCAGCGCATGGTCACATGGCGTTCTATGGTGCATATGCGATGGTGGTGCTCACCATGATCAGTTACACCATGCCTTTAATGCGCGGTCGCGTTGCCAATAGCAATAAAGCGCAAGTGGTGGAGATGTGGTCATTCTGGTTGATGACAGTGTCCATGGTGTTTATCACCTTGTTCCTGACGGCTGCAGGCATTTTACAAGTGTGGTTGCAACGAGTAGCGACTTCACCATTAAGCTTCATGGCGACACAAGATCAACTGGCGATTTTCTACTGGTTACGTTTGGCGTCTGGTGTGATCTTCTTGATCGGATTGGGGCTGTATATCTTTAGCTTCTTTTGCGCACCGGGCGAGGACGAGGTAAGTTCTGCGTCTGCATAATCAGAAAAACGCCCAGTCACACAGCCTGGGCGTTTTTTTCACCTTTGGAAGTTTTCCATGAACGACATCAACACTCTGCATTTACGTCAGTCCAGCAGCACACCTCCTCCAGCCGTGATCCCCTACTATCAAGAGATAGGCAATGAATGCGCACTGTTTGAGCTAGCCTATCGCAATCAACTCCCCTTGTTAATTAAAGGTCCCACTGGCTGTGGCAAAACGCGCTTTGTTGCGCACATGGCGGCGCGTTTGGCGCGTCCCCTAATCACGGTGGCTTGTCATGATGATCTGACCGCTGCTGATCTGGTTGGGCGACATTTAATTGGTGATGGCGACACCGTCTGGAGCGACGGCCCTCTGACCCGCGCTGTGCGTCAAGGCGGCATTTGTTATCTCGATGAAGTGGTGGAAGCGCGCAAAGACACCACGGTGATTTTACATCCCCTGACCGATGACAGGCGCATACTACCCATAGAGCGCAACAATGAAGAACTGTGCGCGCCCGCCGAATTTATGCTGGTAGTCTCCTACAATCCCGGCTATCAAAACCTGTTAAAAAATCTCAAGCCATCAACGCGCCAACGTTTTATTGCGATTCAATTTGACTACCCCACCGAGGAAACCGAGATCGCCATCATCATGCAAGAGACTGGCATCGATCGCGCTCTCGCGCATCGTCTGGTTCAAATCGCAGGACAATTTAGACGCTTACATCAACACGATCTAGACGAGGCTGCATCCACCCGCCTGCTGGTGTATGCCGCGCAATTGATCGTCGCTGGCTGCGAGCCAATGCTCGCCTGCCAAGCCGCGCTGGTACAACCACTCAGCGACGATGCCAACACGATCGCCGCTTTGAATGAAGTATTGTCTCTGCACTTTGCCGCCACTAAAAACCGATGAGCACAACAAAACGACATCGCGGGCCAGGTGGCATCGCCGTGCAAGATTGGCGACGCTGTACGCAGCTCACCTTCTTTTTGTTGTTTGTGTTCGCGCCGATATTAAATATTTTCAGGCTCGATCTCAATCTGAAGCATTTCATTTTATTTGGATGGGATTGGACGCTGGGCTTAGAGCATTTCGTTCCCGGAAAAACACCCGCATGGCAAGCGGTGCAGGCTATTTTTCTAAGAGCGATTTTGCCGCTCTTGGGACTTGCTTCTGCCGTGATATTCATCAGCTGGAAATGGGGTCGCATTTATTGCGGCTGGTTGTGTCCACATTTTTCTATCGTCGAAACCATCAACCGCACATTACGCAAAGCGATAGGCAAGCAAAGTATCTGGGACAAAGACATGCAGCCATCACGCAATCCCGACGGCAGCCACACCTATCCAGATGCACTCTGGTGGTTCGTCGTATTGCCTTTAAGCTTGCTGTGCGCGATGTTGTGGGCGGTGATCTTACTCACCTATCTGCTGCCACCTGCGGAGATTTATGACAGGCTGTGGCACGCCACTTTAACGCGCAATCAGAGTATTTTTTTGATCGCTGCCAGTCTCGCTTTCTTCATTGAATTCACCTTGGCTCGCCACTTATTTTGCCGCTATGCCTGCGCGCTTGGTTTATTTCAAAGTCTGGCGTGGATGGCGAATAAAAAAGCAATGGTGATCGGCTTCCAACGTCATCGCGCCAAAGATTGCGCGAGCTGCTATTCAGCATGCGACCATGTTTGCCCCATGCGATTGCAAGCACGCAGTGTCAAACGCATGATGTTTGCCTGCGTGCAGTGCGGTCAGTGCACTGACGCCTGCAGTCAAACGCAATCACACAACCCTGACGGCAAATTATTGGAATGGGTTAATCTCGCGCAAGCCGAATCAGAAGCTGCGCTCACCGGAAAGCAAGCACGCGTCATCCGCATTCATCACGGGCGCACCACGGCGCCGAAAGTTTAATCATGGAAGAAACCATAGGCGCACTCTGGGATAAAGCCGTCAAAAAAATTGCCCATACTGGCTTTCCACAAGCGCGCGTCAGTCTGGAAGAGATCAGGCCGATCGCCGCTATTTTTTTCCGCGCTTTGGGCGGCGATCCGGGCATGCATTTACAAGCTGGCACGCCCACTAACCACGGTGCGCGCTTAGCGTGGCTGCACAAAATCGCAGGCATAGGAGAGCGCGTCGAACTCACATGGATGGACCAGTCTGCGCTGTATCTTCCTGCCTCTATCGACAATTTTGAACAAGCGCAACTCAACCGCGACTTGTACTTGTGGCTCATCGCTTTGTCGCTGCACTATGCACAAACGGACACCTCTGATCTGCCAATTTACACCGGCGAACAAACGCATTGGCTAGAGCGTAATCGACGCGCCTGCTGCGCCGTGCTTGAGCGCTTCCCCACTTTGCAAAGCCGCTATGATCGCTTGGTACAGGGGCACTTAAAAAATCGCCCGTCGCAACATGCTACAAGTGCAGAAACACACAATGAATCTCTAATACGGCAAGCCCTGCTTCAACCACGCTCCGTATCGACTGCGCAGCTTGTCACCAGCAAACACACGCCAGCGCCGGTCGTGTTGTGGATGCACCCGCACCCCCCCGTCAGCACAGCGCCGTCCAAAAACGCTAGCCAACATCAACCCGAGCAAGCCGAACCTTCTGAGCACAGTCGCGTGCAAAACGATAGCGAGCAGCGCAGGCGCAAGGCAGAACAAACCGCCATGCCCGACAATCCCAATCCTTTTATGCTGCTGTTTCGCGCGGAGAGTTTGTTTTCTTGGGCGGAATATGTGAAAGTCAATCGCGCGCTGGATGAAGACGATAATCCTGATGCGCAAAAGGCTGCTGATGATCTGGACTTTCTCTCAGTTGCCCACGATGGCAAAACCAGTTCTAGTCGCATCCGTTTTGATCTGGATTTACCCGGCGAGGCGGATGACGATCTCGTGATCGCCGATGGCATACGCTATCCGGAATGGCATCACAAAAAGAACAGCTATCTGCCACAACATACGCAGATACAAATGCTGTTAGCGCGCAACGCCATTGCACAAGTTTTGCCTGAGCACCTGCGTCGCAGTGCGCGACAATTGCGCCAGCAATTTCAAAGCTTGAGACCCCAACGCCTACGCCTGCTGGCACAAACGCAAGGCAGTGACATTGATATCGATGCTTGCGTACGCTTTCGCGCTGAGCGACATCAAAGAAGCAGCACACCAGGTCTCTACAGCGAACAGCGCCAGCAATGTCGAGATCTCTCATGCTTACTACTTGCCGATTTATCGATGTCCACCGATACCTGGGTGAATAACGAGCATCGTGTCATCGACGTGATACGCGACAGTCTCTATTTGCTGGCCGAAGCCTTAGACGCCAGCGGCGACCGCTTTGCTTTGTATGGATTTTCCTCAGTGCGTCGACATCATGTGCGCATGCATTTGCTCAAGGGTTTTGATGAGCCTTATCACGGCGCCTACCGTGATCAAATACGTGCACGTCTTGCTGCCATCAAACCCGGCTACTACACCCGCATGGGCGCTGCGATTCGGCATAGCGCCGCCATCTTAAGCAAGCAAAAAACCTCACGCCGCTTGCTACTCATCCTGACCGATGGCAAACCCAATGACCTCGATCAATACGAAGGACGCTACGGCATCGAAGACACCCGCATGGCGATACAAGAAGCCCGACAACTTGGCTTGATTCCCTTCTGCGTCACTATCGACGAACGCGCCCACGATTATCTGCCCAATCTGTTTGGCGGACAAAGCTTTGTCGTCGTCAAAGATGCCAGCGAACTGCCCACGGTGCTACCTCGCCTTTACGCGCAGCTCACACAATAAATAGGAGTGCATCGCCGACTCATTTTGTCGCACAACATCACAGTGCACTCCGTTTTCTTGTCCATATCATTTTTTGAGTTTGATCTAACGCAGACAACTCGCAATCGCAAATGACGCTTGACAGTTATCAATGATTTCCAAAATTTGCGGGCGTAGTCTTGCTGCAAATGAAGCGCAGGAAATGTTGAATCACCATGAAGTTAGATCATTGAAAAAGGAAATGAAAATGAAATCGCAATCAGGAATCCCTTTGCTCCGCCCATTAGCGATCGCTGTCGTTGGCGCTCTGGCGGCAGTGCCGCTGTGTCTGGGCATCGCTGCCAACGCGGCTGCACAAGACAAAACGCATAGCTCGGCCGAAGTCAAATATCAAGCAGGTGGATCACCGTTAGCGGCAGAAGCCATGCATCACAATAGCAATCCCAAAGCGCCAGCGATGACCAAGGCTGAGTTCGATGCAGCAAAACAGATTTACTTTCAACGCTGCGCAGGCTGCCACGGCGTCTTGCGCAAAGGCGCGACTGGCAAAGCCTTAACACCCGACATCACCCTAGAAAAAGGAACCGACTATCTCAAGGTATTCATCGCTTATGGCTCACCTGCCGGGATGCCCAACTGGGGAACATCGGGCGATTTATCCGAACAAGAAGTTGATCTGATGGCGCGCTATATCCAGCAGGAGCCGCCAACTCCGCCAGAATTCGGTATGAAAGAAATGCTCTCGACCTGGAAAGATATTATTCCCGTCGCCAAGCGTCCGACCAAAAAAATGAACAACTACAACATCGCCAATATCTTCTCCACCACCTTGCGCGATTCCGGTGAAGTGGCACTGATCGATGGCGACACTAAGAAGATCATCAACATCGTCAAAACGGGTTATGCCGTGCATATTTCGCGCATCTCTGCGTCGGGTCGTTATTTGTATGTGATTGGTCGCGACGCCCGCTTGAACCTCATCGATCTGTGGATGGAGAAACCAGACAATGTCGCCGAAATCAAAATCGGTCTGGAAGCACGTTCTGTCGAGACTTCTAAATTCAAAGGTTATGAAGACAAATTTGCCGTCGCTGGTTCTTACTGGCCACCACAATATGTGATGATGGAAGGCGACTCACTCAAGCCACTCAAAATCGTCTCCACTCGCGGCATGACAGTTGACAACGAATATCACCCAGAGCCACGCGTGGCCTCCATCGTCGCCTCGCACTATCGCCCAGAATTCGTCATCAACGCCAAAGAAACCGGCAAGATTATGATGGTCAATTATTCCGACCTGAACAATCTTAAAGTCACAACTTTAGATGCGGCAAAATTCTTACATGATGGCGGCTTTGATTCCACAGGTCGCTATTTTTTAGTCGCAGCCAACGCCTCGAATAAAATCGCAGTGGTCGATACCAAAGAAGACAAAATGGCGGCGATAGTCGAAGTCGGCAAAACACCGCACCCCGGACGTGGCGCTAACTTTGTTCACCCCAAATTTGGTCCAGTGTGGGCGACTAGTCATCTCGGTGACGAAAGCATTTCTATGATAGGCACAGACCCAATCAAACACAAAGCACAGGCATGGAAAGTCGTTGACACCATCAAAGGTCAAGGCGGCGGTTCGCTCTTCATCAAGACCCATCCAAAATCAAAAAACCTGTGGGTCGACACGCCTTTGAATCCCGATGCCAAGCTCAGTCAATCGATCGCCGTGTTCGACATCGATCACTTAGACAAGGGCTTCGTCACTTTACCTATCGGTGAATGGTCAGGCTTGGGAGAAGGCGCAAAACGCATCGTCCAACCTGAATACAATCAGGCGGGGAACGAAGTCTGGTTCTCAGTCTGGAGCGCCAAAGATAAAGAATCCGCCATCGTGATCGTCGATGACAAAACCCGCAAACTAAAAGCCGTTATCCGTGATCCAAAACTGATCACACCAACGGGCAAATTCAACGTCAACAATACCCAACACGATGTGTATTAAGGAGAACACGATGAAAACATTCATTTCCAGTCTGCTCGCATCAGCACTGCTATTTGCAGGTGCTGCAAGCGCAGCAACAGCACCCGAACTACTACAAAAAAATGCCTGCATGGCTTGCCACAGCGTCGATAAAAAAGTGCTGGGACCCGCCTTTAAAGAGATCGCCAAGAAATACAAAGGCAACGCAGAGGCGGTCGCCACATTGACCAAGAAAGTAAAAGAAGGTGGCAGCGGCGTCTGGGGACCGGTACCGATGCCAGCGCACAACGGCAAAGTCAGCGACGCAGATATCAAGACCATGGTCGAGCATATTTTGAGTAATTGAGCGAGGGATGAAAAGCTATCCGCGCACATCGAGAGAGGGATAAAACTCCCTTCTCCCGCAAGCGGGAGAAGGGTCGGGGATGAGGGACGTCAAGAGAGCGAAAACTATGTTTCCTTCGTACTTTATCGAGCTGAGAATAGACTCAAGTAAGCATTTCGCCAACCTGAATCACCCTCACCCTAATCCTCTCCCGCGCGCGGGAGTGAGAGCTTTAACCCAAGTTCGCCACGTATAGATTTTCACCCAACAAACCATGCGAATAAAAGCAACTTCAGGGCGCAACAAGGTCTCCCCCCTTCGCCCATTCAGACGTGCAAATCACCAATTTGCACGTCGTTTTTTAACGCTGGAATTCCCACTTCTTCCAGTTCGCCAGCACCGCATTCGGATATTCTGCACGACCACGGCTGCCGTTATAGCGACCTAGCGCCAGATATAAATTGCCGCCTTCCATGTCGATATACATGCGCAAAATTGAGCAGCCATAGCGCAAGTTGGTTTGCATCTGGAACAGTTTTTTTGGGTCGCCATCGCCAATCACACGCGACCAAAACGGCATCACCTGCATCAAGCCACGCGCGCCGACGATGGACACCGCATATTTTTTAAAACCCGACTCCACCTGCATCAATCCCAACACCAAACCAGTGTCTAGACCAGCGCGTTTGGCTTCATACCACACAGTTTCCAAGAACTCTAAACGCATTTGTTTGTCTGGAATACGGCGCTTTAAGCGATCCGACATTTCGCCTAACCAATGCAGATAGTTGATACGGTCATCGATCTTATCGAAGGCCGCTTTGGGAGGACGCGGATCAGCAACGACCTTGGCCAAAGCCAGTCGTACTGAATCCGCGATTGCTTCTTCTTTTTGATTGCCAGCTAGCGCCTGCGATGAGCAAAGTAAGAGCAGGAGCCAAGTCAAAAGAAGTCTTAACCTAAGCCACGTCCTCATACTTCACCCATCCACGATACAAACAACACGTCCAGCTCAAGCGCGCAATTTGCTCAACAAAAAGTCGAGTATGCCATCCATAGGCACATTGGTCGCCTCTGCATCACGACGACCTTTATATTCCAACTGCGATTCTTTCAAACCACGGTCACCGATCACGACGCGATGTGGCACACCGATCAATTCCCAATCCGCAAACATGGCACCAGGACGCAAGTCTCTATCGTCGAACATCACATCGACGCCCGCTGCCAACAATTCCGCGTAGAGCTTCTCTGCCTGCTCTTTGACTGCTGGGCTCTTCTCCATCCCCATAGGGCAAATCACCACTTCAAACGGCGCAATCGCTGCCGGCCAGATGATGCCCTTCTCGTCAAAATTTTGCTCAATCGCCGCGCCCAAAATGCGGGTGATGCCGATGCCATAGCAACCCATTTGCAAGGTCTGTGGTTTGCCGTTTTCATCGAGGAAAGTCGCTTTCATCGATTCGGAATAACTGGTGCCGAGCTGGAACACGTGGCCAACTTCAATCCCGCGCTGTATCGCCAACACACCCTGACCATCAGGCGAAGGGTCGCCCGCCACCACATTACGCAGATCAGCCACCACAGGCTCCGCCACATCGCGTCCCCAGTTGGTGCCGGTAAAATGATAGCCTTCGTCATTTGCGCCGCACACAAAGTCCGCCATCATCGCCACAGTGCGATCCGCCACCACCTTGACCGGCAGCTTGGTATTCACAGGCCCGAGATAGCCTGGCTTAGTGCCAAAGTGCTCGACGATTTCTTCATCAGTCGCAAAGCGATAATTCGCCAAACCTTCCACTTTGCTGGCTTTGATTTCATTGAGCTCGTGATCACCGCGCAAGAGCAATAACCAAACTTGCTTCTTGATCTGCTCTTTCTCTTCCGTTTCCACCGTCAACACGATGGACTTCACCGTCTGCGTCAAAGGCAGATTCAACATCGCCGCCACGTCTTCACATTTAGATTTCTCTGGTGTCGCCGTCTTAGTCAAACTCTGCTGCGCTGCTGGACGCTCCGAGGCCAAAGCCAGCGCCTCGGCTGCTTCCATATTCGCCGCGTAGTCAGACGTTGGGCAATACACCAATGCATCTTCACCGGTATCGGCGATCACATGGAATTCGTGCGAACCGGTGCCACCAATCGCGCCATTATCCGCAGCCACCGCACGGAACTGCAAACCGAAGCGATTAAAAATACGAATATAAGCGTCATACATGGTTTGGTAAGATTTCTTCAAACCTTCCACATCACGATCAAACGAATACGCATCTTTCATCGTAAATTCACGACCACGCATCAAACCAAAACGAGGGCGACGCTCATCACGGAACTTGGTTTGGATATGATAAAAATTAAGTGGCAGTTGACGATAAGATTTGATCTCCTGACGCGCCACATCGGTAATCGCTTCTTCAGACGTAGGCTGAATAATAAAATCGCGACCATGGCGATCCTTCACGCGCATCAATTCAGGGCCATATTTTTGCCAACGTCCCGTCTCTTGCCACAACTCGGCAGGCTGCACCACTGGCATCAACATCTCAATCGCGCCAGATCTGTCCATCTCTTCGCGCACGATTTTTTCCACCTTGCGTATCACGCGCAAACCCATAGGCATGTAGTTGTAAATACCAGAGCCCAGGCGCTTGATCATCCCAGCGCGCATCATTAATTTATGGCTGACAATCTCCGCATCAGCAGGCGCATCTTTTAAAGTCGAAATAAAAAAACGGGTAGCACGCATAACAGTGTTTCTTTTCAAAAGTGAAGGTTTGTGGTTTTGCTAAAAGAGATTCTCACCAACGCTGCTTAAAGCTCTTTAGTGAGAAGTATGTAACGCTAGCAATAACGATGGTCTAGGTTATAATCAACTCAATTTTAAAGGATATGCTGGCTCATGCGCTCACTGTTTACGTTTTTGATGCGGGTTTCGACTGCTTAATTGCACTTTTTCTGCCAAAACTAAGGTTGATGACGGCATATTCGCCGCATTCCCAGATTTTTCAAGCGGAAAAATATCCCCCTCTACATAAAAATTGAGCCCAGGTCAGTTTTGAGATGTTCGGCAAACTGCATGTGGAAAATGCAAATCTGTAGGCGAACTTCGCCTCAACGGCAATTGCATGCACCCCGCTGGGCGTAAGAAAATACGCCAGTTTGAAGAATGTCCCAAGAAATAATTGGGGTAAACCATGTTGGATCGTGAAGGCTTCAGGCCTAACGTGGGCATCATTATGCTCAATGCCAATAATGAAGTCTGGTGGGGTAAAAGGGTGCGCGAGCATTCCTGGCAATTTCCACAAGGCGGCATTAAATATGGCGAATCGCCGGAACAAGCCATGTTCCGCGAACTCGAAGAAGAGACGGGCTTGCTGCCGCAACACGTCAAAGTCATCGGTCGCACCCGCGACTGGCTGCGCTATGAAGTACCCGATCATTTCATCAAGCGTGAAATCCGTGGACACTATCGCGGCCAAAAACAAATCTGGTTCCTGCTACGCATGGTCGGCCGCGACTGCGACGTCAACTTACGCGCCAGCAGCCACCCAGAATTCGACGCCTGGCGCTGGCACGACTATTGGGTACCCCTAGACACCGTCATCGAATTCAAACGCGGTGTCTATCAACTCGCCCTACAAGAACTATCCCGCTTCATCCGCCAGGACCAACATCGCAAACCGCACGCGCGACATCAACATCGTCCGCGGGATCAAAAGGCGGGAGCGACTGAGGCACCGGCAATCGATTGCGCAGCTAGTTCGCAAGCAGAAACTCAAGTGCAAGTTGGGGTTGATGCTGCGAACGTGAAAGAGTCGCAGTCTTAAACTTCGGTCGTACAAAGAGAAAGCCCTTCGTTTGCGTCAAACAAACGAAGGGCTTTTTCAATACACCACCTTAAAACTTATACTCGCCCCACACCTTCAAAGCTGTACCACGCAAAGGTAACGGACCACCGGCGCGGGTTTCAACCTGACTTTGACGATTGAAGACATTAAACACGTTAAAGCCTAATCGCAGATCTTTAAAGCCCGTATAAGAGCCATACAAGTCCATCGTAAAGTCGCCACCGATTTTACAATTGTCCGCTTCAACTTTGCGCGCCGCACAGCCAGAAATACTATTGACTGTATCGTTCGCTCCCCATGCCAATTTACGCTCGCTTTGTAAATAAGCACGGGCACCGGCACTCCACACATTTTTCGACCAATTTGCACTCAGATTCGTCACGGTTCGTGGATAGTAACGATAGCCGACGTAATTCTCGCTAAAGCTTTGCTTGTCTTGCTCAAACCATTTCGCTTCGATGCGTATCGTCGATTCCAAAGTAGTCGTCAAGCGACCATATTCACCTAAATTCCACGCACTCTTAATGCTCACATCAGCGCCTGAGATTTTGGTTTTACTGACATTCGAATATTGATCGCGCAGACCCTGCACAGGTCCCACTTTAAAGCCCAAAGGAACACCAGCCAACACACTCGCACGCTGCGCAAATTCCAAATCTTGCGGAGAAATTGCACCGCGCACGACCAGCCCCGGCGTGCTATCTTCGTGCGCCAAAATGTAATCAGAACCGCGCACATCGATCTCATTAAAGCGCGAGACATTCCAATAATCGATCGTAATGGCGGTGTCTTTAGTCGGCTGCGCCACAAAACCCATACTGTAAATACGAGAGCGCTCAGGTTCCAAAGTTGGATTTGGTGTGACAGTCGAAGGAAAGCCTGTTTCGCATCCAGAATGATAGGCAGTCAGTGCATTTGATTTATCTGTCGCGTCGCCTTTCATCAACGCTTCGTACATCTTGTTTGCCATATCGCAGCGCTTAGGATCATCACCGCCAGTGAACCATGATGCGCCGCCATTTCCAGTCTCCGGCAAGCTTGGTGCACGATAACCACGCGACAAAGTTGCGCGTAATTTCAATTGATCAGAAGCGAGATAACTTGCATTTGCCTTAGGGATAATTTCCAGCCCGGTTGAGCCAGATTTATCTGCACGCAGAGCAAAATCCACTTCCAACTTTTTGCTGACCGGCGCATTTAATTCAGCGAAAGCAGCACTCACATTGCGAGAGCCATCGATCGACACGCCGCTAAATTGCACGATGCGCGCCGCCAAAATATTCTCCATACTCCGGTGAAAAAATGTCTCGTGACGAAGATCTGCACCAAGCACCACGGTCATAGGCCCACCAGTGAGATTCATCACATCCCGGCTCGCTTTAAAATCCACCCACGATTCGCTGGACTTACCATCCGACCCCATCAAAGGAAACATCTTGTCCAACAGAGCACGTGGGTTCTGCTGTCCAAACTTATATTCGCCTTTCACGATCGCATCATAATAAGCATAACGATCGCGATACAATTGTTGACGCTGATGCGCCCGTCCGCCCATGAATCCAATCGCGCTATCCCATTCCCAGCCAGCGGCTTTTCCAAGCAAACCAGCAACCGCTCTATACTGCTGCGAACCACCAATATTTTTAAACATATCGGGATAGTCCGCAAATCGATAATTCAAACCAATCGGAAAACTATATGGATTACTCGCGTGCCCAACAGGTAGCGCCGGATCAACGAAATATTGAAGCTCTCCCTTCAGTGAATCGTACCAGGACAAATTTGAACCCGTGATATTACTACGCGGAATAGAGGTGTGATAACTCGATTTAGTGTCGGCCAATTGCAGCTCAGCCCATGCTGACAAATCGTCGGAAATCTTAAGGTTTGCCATAGAATAAAACGCCGCACGATCCGCACCGGGCATAGCATCGCTATCTTTCCAATAATTGTAGCGGCACAAGCCATCGACTAAACTCTCTGCAGCGCAACCGGGCATCGCTTTACTGATGCGCGTGCCAGCCAATTTAGGGTCTGCATAATTCGCAGGATAGCGCCCCGTATAATTTCCGGGATAAGCACCGGTCGATAAAGAGTCGATCTTGCCCGTATCACGGGATGGATTGAGCTTCAGATACCACGCGGGCAAACGTCGATTCACAAAATCATCGCTATACGAACCGCGCTGATACACATCAAGGCTGGCAAAGACGTTATAGCCATCTTTATCAAGATTCCCCATGCCCACCGACACGTTGGCAAAGCGCTGATTATTCAAGCGATGATTAATGACCGACTGCTGCTTACTGCCAGTCAGCTGAACCCCAGAAAAATCTTTGCGCGTAATGATGTTCACCACACCCGCAATTGCAGACGAACCATAAATCGCCGATGCACCATCACGCAAAATCTCCACGCGCTCCACCGCAGAAGCTGGAATCGCATCGACGTTGACAAAGGTATTTTGCAAACCATCGGCAAAGCCAAAACTAGGAAGACGACGCCCATTAATCAACACCAAAGTCGCATTCACACCCAGGTTGCGCAAGGACACACCGGAGGCACCACTTGCCCACGAATTCGCACCAGCCAAATCAGAAATCGCACTTCTATCATTCGATGTCGACAACTCCAAAATATCTTTCACCGTATTCGCACCGCTTTGCAAAATTTCCGCTTTAGTGATGATCTGCAAAGGCGCTGCGGTTTCGGCATCGATTCGTTTTACATTCGAGCCAGTGACAACGACACGCTGCTGTGTATTTTTATCGTCGCTGCTTTTAGTCACATTGTCCTGCGCCCAAACCAAACTGGTACCGCTGACGCACAAAGCGATGGCGATACTCATTTTTTTCATTTTCAAATTATTCCTCAAAATAGCTCCTGGTGTAGTTTCAATGATGACCGCAAAGTCACAAAAAAAGAGGAAGGCAGCTTCACCTTCCCTACTTGCGTCCACCGCTTTTTTGCTCATGAATCGTCGATCTTTCAAAAGCCATGCTAAACCCACATGCGCCAAAAAAATCGAACCCAACGTGATCTCAAGCCTGAGCGAAATAATCAAAAACCCACCTCATATCTCAAAAACCTGAAAATGGGAAAGGGGATTTTGAAGAACGGGAAGATTCTTGGGTGGCTGCAACTTGTGCGCTAACAGCTAATCGGAATTCGACGCTTGGTAGTGCCACTACTGGGTTCCACTTGTACCTGGGAGACGACGAAAGTTTGCACAAGACCACAATATCCCCCTTCAATATCAACAAGGGGGAACGCCTTGACATCAAATTCTCATCCAGCCTCAAGATATTGATGGTGGAACTAAATGAGCTTCAATCATCGCCTCGATGGCAAAGGGGATGGCTTACCGAAGGTTGTTGTCGTTGGATTAGTACAGTCAAATTTCATTGTAGTCTTTGATACCAAAAACGTATGTGACCACCATAAAGTAGTTGATGAGTAGCACCCATAAGACTGGCACGATGAACACAGCAAGCACTCCTAGTTCATCACCATATTTCTTTGAGAGCGCAAATCCCCAAACACCTCCGACGGTCACAGCCGCGACAAGGCTGTAAATGAAAACAACTGGTCCAATCGATGCTTGAATGAAGAAAAGATAAATCGCACACAGTAGTATGGGGACGATGAATGCTCCCAATGTGATGAGAAATGCTCTGCGTATTTTCATGCTGTATCCTCCAAATAGAAATGAGGGGCTCGAGGAACGACACATTAGACAGAACAAGTACAAATTGTGCTCACTCTCTCAACAACTATGCTTGTACAAACTTATTACGACCCCAATAGCTCGACCCCAATAGCTAAAATAGTCGCATGCTCAAAGCCACTTACTCTCAATGAAGACAAAATCTATGTCGGCCTCTCGCACGCTTGAAAGTAAGGTGACAAAGGCGCCAAAAGTTGCCAGGGAGTTCGTATCGATTTGCAATAAAAATGGTTTCGTTTCTTTTGAAAGCGCAGCTAGTCTTTTGCGTAATTCTTGGAGTGTAATCTGCTCTTTATCCCAGTAATAAAGATCATCAAAATCGACGTTCAATTTGATGACTTGCGGCGAAGTGTTACTCGTCCAATCAAACATCCCCATAGTGCAACCGGGAATACTAAGCGAAACAAAATTGGTTGGAGCGTTAGACGATTCTTTCTTATTATCCCTAACCACCAATACACCGCTGACTATCAACGCCAGCATCAATATAATCGAAAAAACCAAGCGTCGATTTTCAAAGGTGAAGTGTTGTTGGGTGGTGTGGTCGAATCTCATGATTCATTCTAACGAAGAAATTTGGCTCAATGTAAGGCAATTGTCGCTTCCTGTAAAGCCATGACCTGCCATGACGTACCAGTGTTAGCGCAAAATGATAATGTCCTCTCCCTGCAAAGTGATAACGTCCTATTTCCCAAAATTTCGAGTTAGACGATTTCCAGAAAGTTGAGTCACAAAGAAATTCCAAAGCCGAAATTGGGCGACCAAACAAAGGAAAACCGAGGCGAATCAATGCACCTAGCCCCCGTTATCGGTCTCAGGCAGAAAACACCCAATTTCTATTAAACACCTGTCATGATACCGTTTGCACCATCCCCCAACATCATGCTAACTTGCACCACCTTCTCACGGAGAAAATACCCATGAATTCAGCTCACTCACAATTGCTCTACCCTATGCTCGGGCTAGTTTTTCTCAACATGATCGTCGGCTTGCGTATGCTTTTCTGCCGGGTGCGCGAGATGCGGGGCAAGCGTATTCATCCTCAGGCTGCTGCTAATTCTGTGCAGATGGCTGCGCGTCTGGAGGATGTGCTTGCTGCGGATAATTTCCGCAATTTATTTGAAACGCCTGTGATGTTTTATACGTTGTGCGCGATTGCGCTGGCGACTAATTTTGTGCCTGAATGGTTGGTGATCGGTAGTTGGGCTTATGTGGTGTTGCGCTATCTGCATAGCTACATCCATTGCAGCTACAACAGAGTCATGCACCGACTTTCTGTATTTTTGTTGAGCTTTGCGCTGCTTGTAGGCATGTGGTTCGCCTTTGTGTTGAGCTTGCCGCGCGTTTGATCAGTCGCAGATACCGCCTATGCAGCTACACACTCTTGATGATTTTTTGATGCGGCAAACGCCGCGTCCAGAACTCGCTGGGGCTTCACGTTTTGCCGCTGAATTTTTGATGTTTGGCGTCAAGGAAGCGCGGGCTTGTTTGTTTGTGGCTTTGTTTTTTGTCGCTGTTTTTTCGGTGCCACGAGCCGGCGTCTTAGGCCTGCCGCGTTACGATGTTTTGCTGCTGATCGCTCTTGCGATACAAGTCTGGATGCTGGCATCGCGGCTGGAGACTTGGGATGAAATCAAGGCTATCACTTTATTTCATGTGATCGGCTTTGCACTGGAAGTGTTCAAGACTTCGGCACACATCAAGTCTTGGTCTTATCCTGATTTTGCTTATACTAAATTATTCGACGTTCCCTTATTTTCGGGATTCATGTACGCCGCGATCGGCAGCTACATCATTCAGGCCTGGCGCTTGTTTCATCTGCGCATAGAGCATCACCCGCCGTATTGGATGGCGGCTTTACTTGCTTTGCTGATTTACGCTAATTTCTTCACCCACCATTTCATTGGCGACTATCGCTGGTATCTGGCGGCCTGCGCACTTGGTCTCTATGCCCGCGCCACCGTCATCTTCACGCCACTAGACCGCGAGAGGAAAATGCCGCTGCTACTCGCCTTTGTCCTGATTGGCTTTTTCATCTGGCTGGCAGAAAACATCAGCACCTTCTTTGGCATCTGGCGCTACCCCAACCAAATCGGCGCATGGTCCACGGTGCATGTCGGCAAATGGAGTTCATGGTCGCTGCTCGTCATCATGACCTTCACCATTGTCTGTAATTTGAAGCATATTAAGGAGACGGTGCATGTGGCGAAGTGAATAACGTAACGATTCAATAGACAGCAATCAATTTAAGCCGAGTCAAATCAAAGACACTCATTTCGAAGGCTAGCTTCAATTCGATTGACATAAAAACCACGCACCTTTAGGCTTCCACATTGAAAATAAAAAACATTTCAATTTACGCGAACGCATAATCCACTTTCATGAAAAAATTCCTCTTCACAATCGTCAGTCTTTTTGCTTCGTTTGGCATACAAGCTCAATCATCAAACGAATTCCTTCTCATTTCACCACCAGACACCTACAAAGTTGTCACCAATTCCGACAAAGGAAACATGAAAATTTCAGAATATATTCCGAAATCGGAGTCACTCCCAAAGTGGACAGAAATGTTGAGCGCACATACATTTCAGACGACACAATGGACACCAAAAAAATTTCAGGAACTAATGAGTGAGACATTAAAGAAAGTATGCCCAACAACTCAAAACTCTCCGATTTTCGAGTCAATTGAAAATGGATACGCCACCGCAACGTGGTCACAAACCTGTGAAATGAATAATGGATCTACTTCTATAGAAAAGACATGGTTCAAAGCAATCAAGGGCGAAAGCTCTTTCTTCCTCGTGCAAAAAGCATTTCGTTTTATCCCTACCGCAGAGCAGCTCCAGCCTTGGCTAGACTATCTCAAAAATGCATCTATTTGCGACATGCGTAGTTCGAAAAACCCGTGCCCTAAAGAAATCATCGCGACTATGAAAACCGGCGGAATGAAGATTTTCCCAATCTTTGGAGAGCTATTTGCACACAGAATTCCTGCTGGGTTTAGCTACCAAACAGAACAAAATTTGGGCACCTATTATTTGCGCTCTTATCTTCTCACAAACGAACAAGCAAACAACTGGACGCAGAGACTTTTACTCACTAGCAGTAAGAGTGGCAAGACTCAAGAGCTTCCGGGCGCAAAGTCGATGGCATACGACGTTGCCGGACGTTTCCAACGAGCTTGTCCGGGCACGTATAGCGACAAATTCATTTTGGAGGGTAAAACACCTACTGGGGA
>JACQDW010000124.1 GCA_016200845.1 Burkholderiales bacterium
AGATTTGGTGATGAAGGCAATCGCCAATGGTAAGCACGTCGTCACCGCGAATAAAGCACTGGTCGCCAATCATGGCAATGAAGTGTTCAAAGCGGCGCAAGAAAAAGGCGTGATGGTGGCGTTTGAAGCGGCTGTTGCAGGCGGCATCCCGATTATCAAGGCCTTGCGTGAAGGCTTAACCGCTAACCGGATTCAATGGATCGCTGGCATCATCAATGGCACGACTAATTTCATTTTGTCTGAAATGCGCGATAAGGGCTTGGACTTTGCGACCGTGTTAAAACAGGCGCAGGCACTTGGCTATGCCGAGGCAGATCCGACTTTTGACATCGAAGGTGTCGATGCTGCCCACAAAGCGACCATCATGGCGTCGATTGCATTTGGCATTCCTATGCAGTTCGACAAAGCCTATGTGGAAGGGATCACAAAACTAGAGGCGACCGATATTGAGTATGCAGAACAGCTTGGTTATCGTATCAAATTATTGGGCATCACTAAGCGTAGTGAGGCTGGCATAGAATTGCGCGTGCATCCGACTTTGATTCCAGAAAAACGCTTGATCGCCAATGTGGAAGGTGCAATGAACGCAGTCTTGGTGCAGGCTGATGCTGTTGGTGCCACGCTGTTTTATGGTAAAGGGGCTGGCTCTGAGCCAACCGCATCGTCCGTGATTGCAGACTTGGTTGACATCACGCGTTTAGCGACGGCAGATCCTGAACATCGTGTTCCGTATTTGGCGTTTCAGCCGAATGCGCTCAGTGATGTGAATGTGTTGCCGATTTCGGAAATTTACACTAGCTATTATCTGCGCATGCGCGTAGCGGATCAGGCGGGTGTGTTGGCCGATGTCACACGTATTCTGGCTGAGTTCTCTATCTCCATTGATGCGATGCTTCAAAAAGAACCGGCTGAAGGTGAGTCTAAGACAGACATCATTATCCTGACACATCAAACGCAAGAGAAGAACATTAATACGGCAATTGAACGCATCGAAGCCTTGTCGTCGGTTTTTGGTAATGTGACGAAATTGCGTTTGGAAGAGTTGAGTTAATTGCTTTGAAGCGGAATATGGCTCAATGCGTGGAAACTATTTGTTCGCGTTGAGCTGTTTTTTTGTACTGTTGAATTAGAAGCCCAGATCAGACAATAAGTCGTCGACATTTTCTTGCGCTAGTTGAACGCCGCCGATAGCGCCGGGTCCCGCCATAAAATCATCTTTCTTGCGTGCCGAAATTGCGCCATCTGGAGCGCCGCTGATGAGTAAGCCTAGCAAATCTTTTTCTGTTCTTTCGAGCAGCGTGACCACCTTTTTAATGAGTTGCCCCGTCAAATCCTGAAAGTCCTGTGCCATCATCATATCTGACAGGGCTTTTTCTGCATCGGCGCTACTGTTTTGAGTTTGAACGATAAATTCCCGAGTCTGCGCAGCAAGAGCCAGCAAGTCTTCTTTAGAAAGCGAATCGATGGGCGCGCTATCCCATTTGCTGAGCAGTTGATCTGATGTTTTGTGGAGTTTTTGTTGAACGGGAAGGGAGTTTTCAACATTGCTTAATACAGTATTTGCAGCTTTTTCGGTCAGAATGGCAACGTTATTTAATCGCTCTCGCGCTGAGGGGAATTCATTTGAGGCTTCGGCCAAAATTTCATCCGCACCTACCCATGTCAGCGCATCGTGCAAAGCACGTACTACATGCCCTAGACCTTTGTACATTAACTCAGGGTTTTCTTCTTGCGAATTTGCGTTGGCTGCAGGTGTCTGATCCATAGCATACCCTTCTAGTGTTTAATACTGAGGCAAAAGATCCGATAAAAAATTACATCGGGTTATCTTGCAGAAGTTTTTGTATCCTTGATTGCTAGATACTAAATGAGAAAATTGAATCATTCAATACAAAAATGTTGCTTTGTGAAAAAACTTTGCAGCTCATCAGCAAAATTCCTTTTTGCAACACCAGAAAGCGACAAATCCATCGATCGACTATCTTTAACGCGCCACGTTGTGCCGTTGTCCGCAGCTTTTGAATGAATGCGGCATCTTGCCGTGATTGATAAGAAAATTTATCGGTTGCGAAAGAAAATTCATCTTTATGACTTGCACTGCTTTGCTTAATATGAGCCGCCCTTTGGCGTTGGCGCGTAAGTAGTTGTGTTCGTATTTTGCGGGCGTATGACAGTGGTGACTCATCAGTCCACGCTAACGACTTATGCGACGGTGGATGATGTAGTGCATGTCGAGAAAAATAGATCGCATTGACGAGAACTTGGATTTCAAGTTTGAGTCTGACTAAAGCAAACTTCAAATTGACTGAAATTGACGGATTTAAAGAACAAAACACGACGTACTTTACAAGAAAAATAAGCCCTTGAAATCAGACCTTGGTCGGAGATTCACAAGAGGGAAAAGGAGATTGAAATTGGATAGTCGTTTTTTAGAGAGTTTGATTTATGTAACGGAGACCGGTTCTATTGCGCAAGCTGCAAGGATGCAACATTTGACTGCAGCGGCGATTAGTCAACGCATTCGTACTTTAGAAATGGAATTTGGTACCGATTTATTGATACGCACCGGGCACTGCGCTAAGCCCACAGACGCATGTACCCGCATATTGATGAGAGCGCGCCACATCGTGAGTGAAGTGGACGAGTTGGTCGATGATCTACGTCCCGACAAGTATTCCTGCCCCTTACGTATAGGCTTGATTCCATCGCAGTGGTCCCCCAATCTCCCCCTAAAGCTGGAAGCGCTGCGTGAAATTTTTCCTATGGTGAGAATGAGTCTGAGTTTAAATACTTCACGAATTTTGTACGCTGAATTATTGAAAGGCGAGCTGGACGCAGCGATCATAGAGGCACCAGAATTTGTCTTGCCGAGACAAATCCAATCTTATCTTCTCCGACACGAAGAATTGGTTCTGATCGCAAAATCGGCGAGCCTGCAAGACGTCCGCACTATCCTACAAACCAACCCCTATATTGAATATCGCCCGGCGCCATTTATTGCGAATATCGCCGCGCAGTATCTTGAAGACAGGGGTATTTTCTTAAATCCTATTTGCGATACTGGATCACTGGAGTCGATCAAAGTGCTGGTGCAAGAAGGTGCAGGTGTTAGTCTCGTCCCTCGATGGCCGGGCTTGGAATGCGAAGAAGCCGACTTGTTCGTCCATAAACTAGAAGGTGGGCAATATGCACGCAAGATCGTTTTACTAAGTACCGAAACAGCGGGGCAAAAGGATTTTTTTCACCAACTGCTAGACACTCTGCGCCAGCACTGAACTGGCGCAAACTTGGTCATTATCAGATTTAATGGAAGTGTAGCGATCCTTCCGGTGGTGCATCTTCAGGCATTTCTGGGTGCACCAATTCTCCTTCGGCATCCGCATACAAAGGTGCCTGACAATCATCACAAAATTCCAAACTAAAAATATCTTCGAGAATTTGAATTTGATTCAGGCCACTCTCACTTAATAGTCGTGGAATATCGCCCTGACGCTCTTCTATATCGGCATTTTCTGGACCTAGCAATGCCATGATTTCGTCTTCTTGTTGATACAAGGGCCAAATCACACCATAGATAATCTCAGGCGCATTTTTGAGTGTAAATCCCACGCGTAATTCATCGACTTGCCCTGGATGCGTCTCCGGGCCAAAGCGACCGATGATGGCACCAAGGTCGGAAGCTTCCACATTTAAAGTTTGTGTTAGATAAAAAATGCAGGAGCGTATCGAAATTGGTCTGACTAAAATATCGGCTTCGCGACATGCGGAATAATACGAATCAGGCAGTAAAAAATCAAAGCCACAACCTGGTAAGAGATGCGCGATATCAGCGTGCGCACGTTGTTTCCATAAAAGGAGTGTGGTCTCTTTCGCTTTGTTGACGTCAAAGGGGGCAGGGGTCATTTGCCATTGAAAAACCGGCGCATTGGTGGGTGCCAAAACAATGCCCAGAAGATAGCGACTATCGGCTAAGAATGGAACCGTTTTTGGTAATTCTTTAGGTGCGGTGATAGGTTTGTTTTGCAAAAAATGTTGCGCTGTCTGGTGCAGCAAATCTCTGATCGCGCTATGGTCTTGCGGCAACTGATCGATAGAAAACAGCGCAGGCAAAATACTCACTTGCACGCCTTTGCAAAGCAAGGATTCTCGCCAGCTGGTATGCAGCGATTTTAAAATCGCTGGAGGAACTGGTCCCGACGCGATTTCAAAACGACTCCAAGCTAATATCGGTGCGGCCACCAGCATGATTTCGTACTCAGTATCACCATCCTTGATTTGTCCGGATGTCGCGAGCGATTCTATGGCTTCGATCAAGACTTCATAAGCGTCGGACTGGCTGGTGAATACATGTTCAGACGCAGCGTCTAATACAGATTGATGTTTGAGTTCCAGATTTTTTGCCACCAACTCATCAAGCAGCGATTGCCAGTCTTGATCTTCCAGACGGCTACCGGCTTGTGAAATGGCGAGTGATAAATTGGCGATGCGCAAAGCGTCGCCAGCCAGTTTTTGAATTTTCTTTTTCGGTGGGCGTCGCATACTTTATTCTCACATGGAGGGACTATCGATGTTGTTGATACTGCGTCTTCCCAAACAACATATCCTTTGCGCGATCATTGGTCAATGGTTTGCGCAAATCTGCCAAAACTTTGACGCCACGTTGCACAGCGGGACGCACAGAGATCGTATCAAACCAACGCTTGGCATGAGGAAAATCAACCCAATCGATTCCCTGATTTTGCCAGGAGCGCGCCCACGGAAAGCATGCAATGTCGGCGATGGTATAGTGTTCACCGGCCAGATATTGGGTTTGTTCCAGCTGATGATTGAGTACGCCGTATAAACGCTTCGCCTCATTGCTATAACGATCGTAGGCGTAGTCGATTTTCTCTGGCGCATAGATGCGGAAGTGATGCGCCTGACCCAGCATAGGGCCAAAGCCGCCCATTTGAAACATCAACCATTGCAGGGTTTGATATTTAGCGCGATCGGTATCGCCCAAAAACAAACCTGTCTTCCCCGCCAAGTACAGCAAAATCGCGCCCGATTCAAACAAGGCAATCGGCTTGCCATCAGGACCGTCGGCATCCACGATCGCAGGGATTTTATTGTTCGGTGAAATCGATAAAAACTCAGGTTTAAATTGATCGCCAGCGCCGATATCGACAGGAATGGCGCGATAAGCCAAGCCACATTCTTCCAGCATGATATGAATTTTGTGTCCGTTGGGTGTGGGCCAAGAATAAACGTCGATCATGAGATTTCTCCAAGTCGGTTGAGAAAAATGTCGATTATATCGTTTGAGCCAACATCGCGTCTTTGAGGGGAGATCTGAACACTTATTTCATTACTTCACTTGAGGTCAGTCAATCGGGCTGCTTTTTATACTGCTCTCAAGTGCCATTTTTGTGATTCAAATAAATTTTCAAAAAAATCAAAAAAGTCCTAGACAAGTTAATCTAGATCGAATAATCTAGATTTGTTGGTCTAGATTATTTATTCAGAAAGAATGGATTTACGAGGGAGATAACATGACAAAAATCGCACCACGCGCCAAACCGACGCCTGCCGAACTGAATATCTTGCGCCTGCTATGGAGCATAGGCCCGGCAACTGCCAAACAAGTACATGAGGCCGCGCAAAAAGAACGTCCTGAAATCGCTTATGCCGCCGTCCTGCGTCTGCTGCAAGTGATGCATAGCAAAGGCCATCTCAGTCGCGATGAAAGCGAAAAAGCGCACGTGTATACCGCGATAGAAGAACAAGATCATCTGCAAACCAATCTGCTCAAAGATTTAATTCAAAAAGCCTTTTCAGGCTCGGCTAAAGCGCTGGTACTCGCCGCATTAAAAACCCATGTCAGTGCCAAAGAACGCGCCGAGATTCAGCGTTTTTTGGATGATGACGAAACACCGGCTCCCACATCGGCGTCATCCAAGAAAAGCAAAGGAGAGCGCTCATGAGCATCGATTTTTTCTCCACCGCGCAATTGGCGACTTCTATCGTTCCAGTTTTATATGCGATAGGCTGGGCACTAATCCATTTCCTCTGGCAAGGCACACTGGTGGCAGGCGTCACCGCACTGCTACTAATGTTGACCAGCAATGCCAAAGCACAGACGCGTTATGCCATTTCCTGTATCGCTCTATTGATCTGCGCTTTGCTACCACTGTGGGAGCTGATGCAAACCGGCGTTAGCAGTCAAAGTGATGCAACCATGGTGGTGGCACGCACCGCCATTGAAGGTGGTGTCAGTAACGTCGAACTCAGTTTGCGTCAACAACTAGAAATCTGGCTGCACAGCCATCTGCTGCAAATGGTCGCAATCTGGCTAACGGTGGTGAGTCTCTTGATGTGCCGCATGTTGCTGGGGCTGTGGTGGCTGCAAAGCTATCATCAAGGCAAACGCGGCGTCGCACATCCCGCACTCCAACACCAACTTGACCGTCTCAGCCATGCCTTTGCGCTCAGTAAGCAAGTGATCTTGCGCGTGGTCGATGATCTGGAAAGCCCGATCACCATCGGCAGCTTGCGCCCTATGGTCTTAGTGCCAGCCTCCTTGGTGACGGGCATGAGTCCGGCACATCTGGAAGCGCTGCTGGCACACGAATTGGCACATATCAGTCGCTACGATTATCTGTTTAATCTGATGCAGCACCTGATCGAAAGTTTTTTGTTTTTCCACCCTGCAGTCTGGTGGATTTCCAAAAAAATCCGCAACGAGCGTGAAAACATTGCGGATGATTTAGCAGCAAGTGTCCTAGGCGAACCGCGGCGTCTGGCACTTGCTTTACAAGAACTGGATCACATCCGGTTCACCACCCCACAACTCGCCCAAGCGGCACACGGAGGACATCTTATGTCGAGAATTAAACGTTTAGTCAGACCAGAAGATCACAGCATGAACTGGAAAACCGCGGTCACATTGATTGCTGCAACAGTCGCAGGATTTACTTTGGCGGCGAATGCTGCGGTTCCTGCAGCTAGCCCTCAAGTAGCTGCCCCTGTTGAAATTGCTG
>JACQDW010000125.1 GCA_016200845.1 Burkholderiales bacterium
ATTACGTTCGTAATTTTTAAATGATTACACGTGTAATTGTTTGATGCAAGTTATTTTTTTTTGATTGGTTTGGAGTCTGGGGGGCGTGCGGGGGAAGTAGGTACGATTAGCGCAGCGTCATCGTAGGCAAGGCTAACTTTTGAAATGCCTCTATGCTCGAATAATTGTGCGATTACGCTAGGTTAATCGCACACGAGAATTCAATTAAGCGCGTGAATCCAATACTTCATTCCACTTGGCGACGAGTTCTGCCTGGAACGCCAGGAGTTCAGATGCATCGCCTTCGATGCTCAGCTTTTCGATGATGTCGCCACGGGCGATGCTGTCGACTACTTTTTGGTCATCCGCGCTGACGACGACGCCGAACACGGTGTGCTTGCCGTTCAGGTGGGGTGTAGCGCCGTGAGTGATGAAAAATTGGCTGCCGTTGGTGCCTGGGCCTGCGTTGGCCATAGACAAAATACCGGCGCGGTCGTGCGGCAATTCGCGCGTGCATTCATCTTGAAAGCGATAGCCTGGGCCGCCCATGCCTGTGCCGTCGGGGCAACCGCCCTGGATCATGAAGTTGGCGATGACACGATGAAAATTGAGACCATCGTAGTAGCCGCGCTGAGCCAGATTCACAAAGCTAGCGCAAGTGATGGGGGTTTGATCTGCAAACAGATTGAGATTGATGGTGCCTTTGTTGGTTTGCATGATGGCTTTGAGTTGTGTCATAGCGACTCCGTTGAGTTGGGTGGAGGCAAAACGTCTCATTGAGACGATTTTGCGAAGAAAAAAGATGAGAACAGCATTGTAAGTGCTGCCAAGTAAGTCGCGTTCATTTTTTCTACTCCACCTTTGAAGTAGAGGTAATTCCTCCTGGAAAACAATAAATTTTGCATAATTTCTTTTAGCTAATTGCAAATATTTTGCGAATAGCTTATGTTGTGCGCCTCATCGTGTTTTTTAGGAAAATTTCCGTGAAATTAATTACTGTTCTCATGCTCTCCGCTGGTATTTTGAGCCCGGCTTTTGTTTTACCTGCTGCTGCGTTTGAGGCAGCTCCCGCGCAGCAAATGAGTAAGAGTGCGAAATTAGCCGCGCCAGTCAAAGTGACCATGGTCGAAGGCATTACCGAGTACAAATTGGGTAATGGCATGCGTGTTGTTTTGTTTCCCGATGCGAGTAAGCCGACTTTGACGACCAATATCATCTACATGGTTGGTTCTCGTCACGAGAACTATGGCGAAACGGGGATGGCGCATTTGCTGGAGCATTTATTGTTTAAGCCCAGCGCGAATTTTGGCGTAAAAAAAGGCACTAAAACTCCCGTAGAAATTTTGAATGCCACTGGCGCGGAGTTTAATGGCACCACTTGGTATGACCGTACCAATTACTACGCGACTTTCCCAGCGAATGAAGATAATTTGCGTCAGATGTTGGCTTTAGAAGCCGATCGTATGGTGAATGCGGCGATCGATCAAAATGATTTGTGGAACCCAAAGACGCAAAAAGGCGAAATGACGGTGGTGCGCAATGAATTTGAAATCGGTGAGAGCGATCCTATCGGTGTCACGACGGAGCGGATTCAGGCGGTGGCCTATGATTGGCACAACTATGGCAAATCAACGATAGGTGCGCGTTCTGATATCGAGCAAGTCAACATCCCTCGTCTGCGTGCTTTCTATAAAAAATACTATCAGCCGGACAATGCGATTTTGATGGTCGCTGGCAAGTTCGACGAAGAAAAAATTCTCAAGCAAGTCAATGAATTATTCGGCCGCATTCCTAAGCCTAATCGCGTAATTGATCCGACTTACACTGCCGAGCCAACGCAGGATGGTGAACGTGCCGTGACGGTGCGTCGCACTGGCGGAACGCAGTTTGTCGGCGCTGGCTATCACTTTGCGCCATCGGCACATGCGGACTCGACTAGCTTAGGTTTGTTGTCCGATATGCTGACTAATGCACCAGCGGGCCGTTTGCACAAGGCACTGGTAGAAACTAAGTTGGCGACGTCGGTCAATTTTAATACCGTGAGCAATCTGGAGCCTGGCTATGGGATTTTTGGTGCCATCGTTCCTAAGGAAAAGAGCATCGAAGCTGCGCAGGATGCCATGCTAAAAGTGGTCGAGGAGTTGAAGTCTAATCCGATCACCGAAGAGGAACTCAATCGCGCCAAACAAAATGCACGCAAGCATATTCAATTGGCGATGAATGACACCGCGCAATTGACGATTGCGCTGACAGAGTCGATGGCGGCTGGTGATTGGCGTTTGTTCTTTTTGGAGCGTGATTTGTTAGAAAAAATCACGGTCAAGGACGTGCAGGCAGCGGCGGAAAAATATCTGAAACCGACCAATCGCACCTTGGGTCGCTTTATTCCGACTGAGACAGCCGATCGCACCGAAGTACCAAAGACGCCAGACGTGACTGCGATGGTCAAGGACTATAAAGGTCAGGCAGTGGTCGCGCAAGGCGAAGTGTTTGATCCTACGCCAGACAATATTGAATCGCGCACCCAGCGTTCGCAATTAGCCAATGGCATGAAGCTGGCATTGTTGCCGAAGAAAACCAAGGGTGCGACAGTCAGCGTGAGCGTGCGTTTGCGTATGGGGAACGAATCTAGTTTGGCTGGCAAGGCAGAGATCGGACAATTTGCAGCGAGTTTGTTAAACAAGGGCACCACGCGTTTATCACGGCAGGAAATTAAAGACAGCTTTGATAAACTCAACGCGCAGGTAGTCATCGTTGGTGGTGCAGAAGGCGTCACGGCAAATATCACCACGACGCGCGACAATCTGGCGGCAGCGGTGAGCTTGTTGGCAGAAGTCTTGCAAAAGCCAGCCTTTGCTCAAACAGAGTTTGAAGAGCATCGCCTGGCCGTGGTCGGTCGTATCGAGCAATCTATGCCAGAGCCACAGCCACAGGCATCAAACGCCATGAGCCGCATGCTGGATATGACACCAGAAAACCATGTGCGTCACGTCAAGACCATGCAAGATCAGGTTGTCGCCAACAAAGCGGTGAATTTGGAAGCGGTGAAAAACTTCCATCAAGAGTTTTATGGCGCGTCGCATGCTAGTTTCTCGGCGGTTGGTGATTTTGATGCTGCAGCGTTAAAAACACAGTTGGCAAGCTTGTTTGGTCAATGGACCGCAAAACAAGCCTATCAGCGCATCCCGCAAACAATGAAACAAGTGACTGGGGAAAAGCTCAATCTGAACACACCGGACAAGGCAAGTAGCTTTATGTTGGCTGTGCATCCTTTGGTGATGAAGGATGATGCAGAAAATTATCCCGCGATGTTGATGGCGAATCATATGTTAGGCGGTGGTGCTTTGCGTAGCCGTCTGGCTGATAGGATTCGTCAAAAAGAAGGCTTGTCCTATGGCGTGGGCTCTTTCTTAGGTGTGCCAAGTCAAGACCCGGCTGCTAACTGGATAGCGTATGCGCTGAGTGCACCACAAAATAGCGCCAAGGTCGAAGCAGCAATGCGCGATGAAATTCAAAAAGCCTTGAGCGAAGGTTTCACGGATGCGGAATTGGCTGAGGCGAAAAAAGGGTGGAAGCAATCAGAAGAAGTAGGCCGTACGCAAGACGCTGGTTTGGCAGGTCAACTGTCTAACTATCTGGTTTTGAATCGCACCATGAGCTTTGATAAAAATCTCGAAGCAAAAGTAGCCGCTTTGAGTCTGACACAGGTGAACGAGGCATTACGTCAATTGATTAAACCTGAGAAAATCTCTGTGATTATCGCAGGTGACCAGTCTAAATTAACACCGTAATTGGGCGCTAAATTTGACTCAGAATGATTGAGTTTGACATCAGCGGGATCGCAGAAAGGAAGACTGCGATCCCGCTTTTTTTTCACCGTTCAGAGTTGCTGTCATCGTACAATACTGCTCTCCACCATTTCACTCACCTCTCTTGAATATGAACGACACAATCAAATTCAGCACATGCTCGTTCGCACTGGTAGCAAGCTTGTTCGCATTGTTAACGCCTCCCGCATTTTCAGCGACAGCTGCTAAGACCGCGCAGATAGAATCCACGGTGTATGTTGCGGGCGATATCGCGGATTGTCGTAAAGTTGCTTTGGAACAGACCGGCGCAGCAAAAACGGCGAAAGTGATCTTAGCGGGCTTGCAGGCCAAGCCGGATGCCTGGGTCCTTACCTTGGGTGACAACACCTATCCGATAGGTGCGCCCAAAGAATTTAATGATTGTTACGATAAAACTTGGGGTGCATTCAAAACGCGCACCTTGCCTTCGCCCGGCAATCATGACTACGGCGTGCCTTTAGCGCATGGCTATTTCAATTATTTCGGCGCGCTGGCGGGGGATGCTCAGCGCGGCTATTACAGCCGTAAAATAGGGAGCTGGCAGCTGTTGGCGCTCAATAGTAATTTGAGTGGTGCCGAGATGGAGCAGCAATTGAGCTGGCTTAAAGACGAATTACAGCAAAAGCGTGCCTTGTGTACGCTGGCGTTCTGGCATCACCCGGTGTTCTCGACGGGCGGACATGGCGATAACACAGTGATGCGCAAGGCATGGGAAATCTTAGTGCAGGAAAAAGCTGATCTGGTGTTGGCGGCGCATGATCATAATTATGAACGCTTCATTCCTCTGAACGCGGCGGGTTATGCCGATGCTGAACAAGGCATACGCAGCTTTGTCGTAGGCACTGGCGGCGCTCATCTGGGACCTATGTTTTTCCCGCGAGAGACCACAGAAGTGCGTCAAAATGAAGTGCATGGCGTGTTAAAGCTGGACTTGTCGGCGCAAGGATATCAATGGGAATTTTTGGCTGTTGATGGGCAGGTTTTTAAAGATAAAGGGCAGGGTGTATGTCATTAAGTGCAGAAACTTTGGGCGAGACTACATTGCCCTCTCACGTGGATGTAAGGCCTGTGCTTGATTTCATGCTTAATGATGACTTGACCGCCCGCCCCATCCCCGAGAAGCGAGTCGTGTCATTGGAATTTACCGGTAGCGGCTCTGAGTATTTTAGAATTTGGATGATCAATCTCTGTTTGACGATATTGACGCTTGGCGTTTATTCGGCGTGGGCAAAAGTCCGGCGCTTGCAATATTTTGATCGCAATACTCTGCTGGATGGTGTGCCCTTTGATTTTCATGGAAACCCCATCACGATTTTGCGTGGCCGCATTGTGGCAGTGATTGTTCTGTTTGTTTATCACTACCTGTTTGGTTTATCGATTCATTTTGCGATTGTTATCGCGCTCATTTTATTTGTACTTGCTCCATTTATGATGCGCAGTTCACAGCGGTTTCGCCTGCGCCACACTTCTTATCGCGGTTTGCGATTTGATTTTGAGGGATCGATGTTAGATGCCTATGCAACCTATCTGCCTGTGGCCTTGATGTTTGTAGTGCCGCCTTTGTTGGCAGTGATTTTTCCCGGCGACCTGGTGATTGGGGTCGCAGGTTTATTGTATTTGGCATGGCCGTGGTTGCAGGCGCGCATGAAACATTTTCAGCAAGGTGGCTTTACCTACGGAGAAATGCATTCGCGCTCAACGCTGAGTGCTTCGGATTTTGTCTGGCCGTATTTTAAGAGTGGTATTTATGTGATTTTGGGGGCAATTGCCGTAGGGGTTTTGACCGCCGTAATGGCTGGATTGTTGACTAGTACGCCGTATATTTCAACTTTGCTCCCTATTTTTATTGGCATCATTATTTCCTACCTGATGTATGTCGCACTTGGCCCTTATCTACAGGTCAAAATTTGGAATAAGTCTTGGGAAACGACCAGTCTGGATGAGATTGAATTTTATTCTGCTTTGCCGGTCGGTGCGTTCACTAAATTGCAGTCCAAAAATCTGTTGTTGACCTTGCTGAGCCTCGGTTTATATCGCCCGTTTGCCGTCGTGGATGTCTATCGGTTCCGCTTGCAACACATGACGCTGCGCGCCCATTCATCACACCTGATCACTGCAACACACACCACGATGGGTGAATCCGCCGAAGGTGAAGGTGTTGCGGAGTTTCTTGGTTTTGATTTATCTTGGTAGGAGAGCGCTATGCATGCAAATTATTTTGATGGAAAGCAGGGGCAGGCGCTTGCGGTCACAGTGCATTTGGAAGCGGATGGCATTCGTCTGGAAGCAGAAAATCAAGACAGCACTTCGCTCACTTTTAAGACTGTGCAATTGCGTATTGGCGAACTGTTTCAGCGTGCGCCTATGTTTGTCTATATGAACGATGGCTCGCATTGTGAAGTGCAAGACGCCGAGACGAAAAACGCCTTGCAACAGCATTTAAATTATCAACCAAGTGTGGTGGAACGATGGCAGTCGCATTGGTGGCTGGCCTTGTTGGCCGTGTTTATCTTGCTTGCTGCGTTGTATGGTGCCTATGTCAAAGGCGCGCCGTTTCTGGCTGAAAAAATGGTGCCGCTGATTCCTGATAAAGCGGATGTTATGTTGGGTAATCTTGCGATGGATGCGCTCGATCAGACTTATTTCAAGCCCAGTAGGCTGATCGACGTCTTATCGGACGAAGTGCAGAGCGTGTTGAGCCGTGTGTCGCCAGAACATCCGCGCTTGCCTTTTAAGTTGCATATGCGGCATAGCAAAACCATCGGTGCCAATGCATTTGCTCTCCCTAGTGGCGACGTGGTGGTGACCGACGATATGTATGTGTTGATGCTTAATCCTGATCGTCAATTAGACGAGCACGGCAAAAAACTATTGGCTGCGGTGCTGGCACATGAAATCGCACACGTCGAATTGCGTCATACCATGCGTAATTTGGCAGAAACTTCGCTGATGACCGTGGTCGTCAATAGTTTGATTGGCGATTTCAGTACGGTGTTGACGACGGCCTCTGGCACCGTATTGAACGCAAAATATTCCCGTGAAAAAGAAGCCGAGGCAGATCGATATGCGATTGCACTCTTGAAGGAAAAGGGTGTCTCGCCAATTTATTTTGCATTAGCACTGGAACGCTTGCAACGCAGCCACGGTGTTAAAAAGACGGATGAAGACGTCGGTTGGTTTTCGGAAGCGACCTTAGATTATCTATCCAGCCATCCGAATATCCAAGAGCGCATACAATCTGCGCGCGCTGCCGCGAAAGATTTCAAAGAAGAACCCGGGCTTAAGTGATTTATATGGGAGTGCACTTGAGGCACTCCCCATGCCTTTGGGCCAGCTGTGCTAGCATGCCATTCCTTTGCTTCTGGTTTTTATTCTCATGCCAAATTCCGTGTTGTTTATTATTGCCTCGTTGATCTGGGGCTCGACCTTTTGGGCGATCACTCAGCAATTAGGAAGCGTGCCGCCTGCAGTGTCTGTGGCGGTGCGTTTTTCTCTGGCCGCGTTGTGTTTGTTTGTCTGGTGTACTGTGCGCGGAGACCGTTTGCGATTTTCTTGGCGGGCGCAAGCTTGGTTGGCCTTGCAAGGATTTTTTACCTTTTCATTGAGCTATGTCTGCACCTACTCGTCCGAACAATATCTGGTATCTGCCCTGGTCTCGGTGTTGTTTGCATTAATGGTGATCTGGTCGCCATTGCTAGAACATGTGTTTTATGCGCGTCCATTGAACTGGCGCATCTGGTGCGCGGCGGCGGTGGCGATTACTGGCGTCGTTTTGCTATTTTTCCCCGCCTTGCGTGAGCAGTTCTTTTCGGTTCAGCATACGCGCGACAAAAACTTTGTTTTGGGCTTGGTGTTAGCACTGATCGCGACACTCGCCAGCACCATGGGCAATATTGTGTTGTTGCAGGCTCGCAAGCATGAGACCGGCGTGTTAGCCAGCATGGCGTGGGCGATGACTTGGGGCAGTGTGTGGGTGGCGTGTTACGCCGGGTTGATGGGCGAGAGTTGGGTGCTGCCAACAACTGTTTCATATTGGCTATCTCTGGTGTATTTGTCCGTGTTTGGATCGGTAATCGCGTTTGCATGCTACTTCACATTAATTCATCGCATCGGTGCGCAAAAAACCGTGTTTATCGGCGTGGTGACGCCAGTGATTTCTGTTGTGTTATCGATGCGTTTAGAGGACTACCGCCCTGGTGGAATCGAGATCGTTGGCATCCTCTTGTGTTTATCAAGCGTGGTTTGGGTGTTGCGTAGTAAGTCTTAGTAAAAACTTTTCGGTAAGTCTGTGCAAAAAGGGGACAAGACCACTTCGAGATTGGGTTTTTGATCTGTTATTTTCGGTGATTTGCGATATGCTAAATCTATCCTAAAGATCAGTGCGGAGGGGGTATGTCGCAGTTCGCCACAGACACAGGAGTTCAGTCTACATTGGCGGTTCCAGCCCTGTTGGAGCGGGCGCGCTTGATGTGTGTTTCTGGGCAATTAGACGATCTCGCGAATTGCCTTGAATGCTTGTCCCGTCAAGAATTAAATCCAGAGCAAGCCTTGTTACTGGAGACGCTGCATATTTATCCCGGTGTTGCCGATAGCGCTTCAAGTCAGAGTCAGCTATTACAAAGGGCAATGGGTTTGCTGCAATTGGCGCAGGCTATCGGTAGCCATCTTGCCAAAGCCTGGCTGTGGGAGTTAATGCAGCTGTTGCAGATGAATTTGTCGCTGCATCACGCCGCTTTGCATAGCACTGCGAATGCGGTCGAGATGTTCGAATTGTGCGAGCGCCCGCACGACGCATTGAACATGCGCGTCAGCCGTTGTTCGGTGATGATACATTGCGAGATGTATCGCGAAGTGATCGCTATGAGCGAGCAATTATTAGCGCAGCGCGATTTTCTGACACCCCTCACTATCTGTACTCTGCTGCGCTCGACTGCCTCGGCCTATTATTTTATTGGGAACGAATCTGAAGGCGTATTGGCGCAAAAGGCGTGGGAAAGCGCCCTGGCGTTGCACGAAGAATGTCTGGAGATGGCACAGTCCAATCAAATCAAACGCTATGTGCTGATCTCACATACGAATATCGCTATTCTGAATGCGACGTTGGGACGCAGCAAAGAAACCACCTACCACTTACTCAAAATCGAACAGATGCAGTTCGAGACAAACATGGTGCACCCGAGCTGGCCATTTTGGGTGCGTTTTTGTGAGGTGCAGTTATTGTGCCAGAGCGCTGAGTATCAGCTGGGCTGGAATGGTTTATTGAACTTAGCAGAAGATTTAAAAAAACAAGACTTGACGATGGCATCAGTGTTCGACGCTGTGCTGCGTAAAATCGTCAGCTTAGGGCGACGTTTGGGGCATTTGGGGGCTGCTTTGGAAGCGAGTCAAACCCATGTTGAGCTCAATAGTCAGCGTCGGCGTCTGATGGCAAAAGCGCTGGGGGAAACGGTGGACGACATTATGTCGATTCCACGTTTAAAGCAAAAAAATCTGGAATTAAGTGAACAGGGCCATTTGCTGGAAAATTCACTTGCCCGTCGCAATGCCGAACTCGGCGCGACTCTGGAAGAACTACGCGCAGAAGTGCAAGTTCGGCAGGCCGCGCAGAGCGCGTTGAAAGATGCGCACGATCATTTGGAAGAGCAAGTCAAGCAGCGTACCGATGAATTACAAAGTGCTCTGCAAACGGTGATGCGTCAAGAAAAGCAATTAGCGCTAGGACGGCTGGTGGTTGGCGTGGCGCACGAGATGAGCACACCACTGGGCAATGCGCGTATGGCAGCTAGCACGATTAGTCATCTCTGCGAAAATCTGGACAGCGATTTGCAGGGGCCAAGTCTGAGTCGCAGTCATTTGAATATCATCATGCAGGCGCTGGCAGATGGCAATCGTTTGCTGGGACGTTCATTGCAAACGGCATGCGGGCTGATACAACAGTTTCGCGCGTTGGCGGTGGAGCAGCACGAAGAGCAGCGTCTTGATTTTAATGTCAGTGAAAGATTGCTATGCCTGCTTGAGAATTGGCAGGAGCGATTCAGTGCGCAAGCGATCACACTTGAATTACAAATCGAGCCCGATGTCTGGCAATCGTCTTATCCCCATGCGCTTGATCAGGTGATCGATCAGCTGATCAATAATGCCTTGGTACACGGCTTGCAGTCTGGAAAAGACAAGCGTCTGCGAGTTGAACTGCAACGACAAAAAGAGGGCGACGTGACTTTGCTCATTATTACTGTCGCCGATAATGGACAAGGCATCGACCCAGCCATAATAGGGCGGGTATTTGAACCATTTTTTAGCAAGCAACTCGGTCGCGACGGCGTTGGTCTGGGCTTAAGTATTGTGCACAGCGTAGTGACAGATTTGATGTTAGGCCAGATTACGATTGCCCATCGTCAGCCGCAGGGCTGCGTGGTGCGCTTGTGTCTTCCGCTTGAATTGCCAAGTTAGAGTCGCGATTTGCCTGATCCGCAATGCGACGCAAAACATGCGCCGCGGCGGCCAAGCCAAATGAAGCCGTCACGACCACTGAAGAACCAAAGCCCGCGCAGTTCAGACCGCTCACGCCTTGCCCTGTTTCGCAGACCTCAGTCGGCATGGTCAATGCCTCCATCGAGAACACCGCATCGATACCGAATTTATTTTTTGTGCCACGCGGGAAGCCAAAATTTTGACGCAAGCGTTTGCGCACCATGGCCAACAAAGGCTCTTGCTCGGTGCGCGACAAATCACGGATTTCAATCTTGCCCGGATCAGTTTGCCCGCCCGCCGCGCCGATCGTGATCAGAGGGATCTGATGCTGGCGGCAATAGGCGATTAAGGCGGTCTTTGCCTTGACACTGTCGATGGCATCGATCACATAGTTAAAACCGCGTCCACCTATCATCTGATCCAGATTGTCTGGCTCTATAAATTCTTCGATTTCGTTGACGCGACAACGTGGATTGATCAGCACAATGCGCTCGTGCAGGGCAGTCACCTTGGCTTTGCCCAGACTCTCGCTATGCGCTTGAATCTGGCGATTGATATTCGACTCAGCGACATTGTCCAAGTCGATCAGGGTCAGCTCACCAATCGCACTACGCGCCAGCGCCTCAACCACCCAAGAACCGACGCCGCCGACCCCAACCACACAGATATGCGCCGCCTCAAAAGCACGCAAAGCGGCATCGCCGTACAAACGGGCGACGCCACCAAAGCGACGTGCATAGTCGATATCGTCGTCTTGGAGTAGGGAGGTGTGGTCGCTCTGCTGTTGCATTTGAAGTAAGCCGATGAGAAAGGAAGGCGCTATTTTACAAGTGAAAGCTAAAATACGCATTTCCGATTTGATTTCGCGCAAGCGAGGTGTTCGGGAATAGAGGATAATTTTTCAAGTCTATAGTTCGCGCATATCAGGAGAAAATCGTGGATAGTCTATTTGCCAGTGCACCGGGGTTTGATCAGCCATTGGCAGTGTTGAAGCATTGCCATGATCGCATCCGCAAGCAATTAGCAACGCTGGACAAGTTGCACCTCTATCTGGCGCAACCCGGTGCGCAATCAGACGCGCAAGCGCAGGCCGCCGCCAAAGCCGTGCTGAACTATTTTCAGAAAGCCGCGCCGCTGCATCATGAAGACGAAGAAATCGATTTATTTCCGACTTTAGGCAGTACCGCGCAGGGCGACGATCTGGCCTTGTTCCAAGAATTGTTGCCACGCATTTTGCAGCAACATACCCAAATGGCAGAGCAGTGGCAGCGACTGGAACAACAATTATTGCGTATCGCCGAGGGGCAGGCGCAAAGTTTGCAAGCAAGCGAGTTGCAGGCATTTCAGAGTTTGTATCAAGAGCATATGCAGATAGAGGAAACTCAAATCGCGGTGATGGCGGCACGTCTCTTTTCTGCCGAACAAATGCAAAAATTGGGCGGTGCGATGCAAGCGAGGCGCGGCATTTCATCGAATATTCAACTCAACTAAGCAGCATCAGAAAATTATTTCATTTTGAAGGATTACATCATGTCTATCGCTAGTATCCGCACCGATTATCAGCTTGCCAGCCTGGCAGAAAGCGACGTCGCAGCGGACCCCATCGCACAGTTTAAGCGGTGGTTTGATCAGGCTTTGGAAGCCGAAGTTGCGGAAGTCAATGCCATGAGTCTGTCGACGGTCAGCGCAGATGGACGACCCTCATCGCGCATCGTATTGATCAAGGAATTCGACGCGCGGGGATTTTCATGGTTCACCAATTACGACAGCAAAAAAGGGCAAGAATTAGCGGCGAATCCGCAAGCAGCCTTGTTATTCTTCTGGAGCGCATTGGAACGTCAGGTGCGTATCGAAGGTAAGATAGAGAAAATTTCCGATGCGGAGAATGATACCTATTTCCAAAGCCGCCCAGTAGGAAGCCGCCAGAGTGCGCTCGCCTCACAACAAAGCCATCACATCGCGAATCGTCAGTTATTGGAAGACAAACTGGCGCAAGTGGTTAGCCAATTTGGCGACGCGCCACCACGTCCAGAGCACTGGGGAGGCTACCGCCTAGTGCCGGACTTTATCGAGTTCTGGCAAGGCCGCAGCTCGCGTTTGCATGACCGCATCGCCTATACGCGACAGGCAGATGGTAGTTGGACGATTGGTCGTTTGCAGCCTTGATTGCAAACTGTAATACGACTTGCGCAAAATTGCGCTGGCTAGGCGAGGAGCCGAAGACAGTACAATTGTACGGCGAGGCGAACTCAACAACGCCAGCGTCTATTTTGCGCAAGTCGTAAAAAAAGGGTTTATCTCGAGCGAGATAAACCCTGTGAACGCTGCAAACACTGTCACCATAAAAATGGTGAGCTCATTGCCTAAGGGGGATTAGGCGGCAAGCCTCTTTTTGAACAGGTCGCGCGACAATAAAATCTTTGGAACGATAAATTCTTTGCAGTAGGCATCGCAGCGATTATTTTTGTAAAAATTTTGATGCGCGTCTTCTGCGAGATAAAACTCAGTGCACATTTGCACTTCGGTGCCAAGCTTACATTCAGAATAGCGCTCTGATCGTTTGATCGCTTCTTGTGCTTGTATTTTTTGTTCGTGATTGTGAGTGAAGATAACTGAACGCAGCGGAGCTTTGTTGCCATCTTCCGTGACCGCGCTCTGTTTTGGTTCGTGTATGGTGAAAAACACGTCGAGCAAGTTGCGATAGGAAATCACGCTGCTATCAAACTGTATGCGCACAACTTCTGCGTGTCCCGACTCACCACTGCACACTTCTTCATAACTGGGAAATTCTGTCTGACCTCCCATGTATCCAGACTGTACCGATTTGATGCCGCGAATCTGTTGATATACCGCCTCTGTAACCCAAAAACGTCCACCGCCTAGTGTTGCGAATTCGATTGCCATGTTGCCATCCTCGGACCGATTTATAGATTTTTTGGGGCGAACACGCTAGAACAAAAAAACATAGCTGTCGCCATTCTTTTTTTTAGTCTGCTTGGTTGCTGAAAGCAGGGGCACATTATCAAAGCAGTCGAATATTTCGACAACTGCTAATCAAAAAGTTGCGGAATCCGTACTGTGGTGTATCATTTTCCGATACTTTTCTTCGGATTCCTTAAGCTTATGCCAAAAGCCTCCATATTGATCGACGTATTAAGACGTGAACTAAAGAATAAGCGCATCACGTATCACGAATTAGCCAAGCGAATCGACGTCTCTGAGTCTAGTGTGAAACGTATGTTTTCGACTAAAAGTATGACCTTGCAAAGACTCGATCAAATCCTTGATGCCGCCGGCATAGACATGCATGATTTGACTCTGCGCAGCTATGAAGAATCCTTGGTTGACGTGCTCACCTACGAGCAAGAAGAAGAGCTTATCAGCGACCGCCGAAAATTTATCGTTGCGGTCTCGGCGATGAACTTTTTGACGCTGGAACAAATTGTCGATATCTACGCCATCAGTGAACCCGACGTGATCGCCTATCTGGTGCGGCTCGATCACCTCGGCATCCTCGAATTATTGCCGGGAAATCGTATCAAATTATTGATCTCGCGTACCTTCCGCTGGATACCTAACGGACCGATACAAAAGTTCCACCGACGTGAGTCGTTTGCCGACTATCTTGATTCCACGTTTGGCGGGCCGCACGACTTGATGCAGTTCGTCTCGGTCATGCTTTCCAAACAGTCCAGCGCCACATTTCTGACTCGCTTAAAACAACTGGCGCGCGATATTTCGGATCAGCACCAACTCGATTCAGTGTTGCCGTTTGATGAAAAACACAGAATGAGTTTCATGCTGGCGGCGCGCCCCTGGATACCGAATTATTTCCAAGCGTTGATAAGACCTGAGTATGTCGCGAAGTATGAAGAGCGCAGGAGAAATCGTAAGCGTTAACCCATTTTGTACTTACAAAGCTTTCACACACAAACGAAAATCTCGGTCCTCTTCGCTAGATTTGATACTGAAGTCGAGTTTGCGCATGAGGGCGAGCATCTTGGTGTTGTCGTGCAGGACTAAGCCTTCGATGCTGGCCAGACCGTTGCTGCGGGCGACTTCGATGATGGAGTGCATCAGGCGCGAGCCTAGTCCTTGCGATGCGAAATCGTCGGCCACCAACAGGGAAAATTCGCAAGTGCGTTTGTCAGGGTTGGTGACGTAACGCGACACGCCGATGATACGTTCTCGCTCGCTAAAGCTGCCGTCGTCGTTGGGGCTGCGTTCAGTGTGGATGGCGACTAAGGCCATTTCTCTGTCGTAGTCGATCAGCGTGAAGCGTGCCAGCATGCGTTCGGATAATTCACGTAGGGTGGAGGCGAAGCGGAAATAGCGACTTTCTGGCGAGAGATTTTTCACCATATCTTGTAGCATTTCTGCATCGTGCGGATGTAAGGGGCGGATCACATAATGCCGTCCGTCGCGTAACGGCCAGTCGGTTTCTTTGTCGGCAGGATAGGGCAAGATCGCGAGGTGTTCGTATTTGCCCGGCTCTATCGATGAGTGTTCGACCACGATCTTGGCATCGACCACGAGTACGCCATCGGCATCGACGATGATGGGGTTGATATCCATTTCGCGCAATTGCGGAAGCGCGCAAATCATTTCTGAAACACGTAATAAGAGATTCTCCAACGCTTCTCTGTCGATTGGTGCCGCGCCGCGCCAATGTCCCAACATATCGGCACAACGTACTCTTTCGATTAAACGGTGCGCCAAAAATTGATTGAGGGGCGGCAGTTCCAGCGCGCGGTCGGCGATTACTTCTATCATGACGCCGCCAGCGCCAAAGGCAATCACAGGGCCAAATAAGGGATCACTCGCCATGCCGATATACACTTCGCGCCCCTTGGGTTTACCCGACATGGTTTGCACTGTAATGCCATTGATCTGTGCATCTGGTCTGAGCCTTTTGGCGCGCGCCATCATGTCTTGCCAGCCATCGCGCACAGCGGCGGCGTTATTGATGTTGAGACTTAAGCCTTGAATTTCAGAATGATGCGCGATATCGGGCGCATCGATTTTTAAGGCAACCGGATAGCTGAGCTGATTGGCGACTAAGATCGCTTCGGTCGCGCTGCGGGCGAGTATGGTTTTGGTGACGGGGATGTGGAACGCCGATAGCAGGGCTTTCGATTCCATTTCGGTCAGCACTTTGCGACGCTCGGCTAATACGCTTTCGATTAAGATACGCGCACCTTCCAGATCAGGCTGTGCTAATTGTGTCAGTGGCGACGGCACTTGTCTTAATAATTGCTGATTGCGGTGAAATAAAGAGACATGATGAAAGGCATCGACCGCGGCTTCCGGCGTGCGGAAACTGGGTATACCTGCCTGAAATAAAATAGTGCGGGCGGCGGTGACTTTCTCATCGCCCATCCAGCAGGTGATGAAGGGCTTGCCTACCGTACTTTGTAGGTCGGCCAGCGTTTGCGCAATGGCGCCGGTATCGACACCGGCGATGGGCGACAATATCACCAAGATGCCGTCGATGTCTTTGCAATGAGCGCAGGCGGTGACAGCTTCGCGATAATGCTGGGCGGAGGCTTCCTGCGAGAGATCGAGCAAATTGCTGATGTGCGCGTGCTGAGATAAGTGCTGCTGCAATTGTGTGATTGCAGCGTTATCGGGTACAGCTAATGCTAAGCCGTCCTGATGCACCTGATCAGCGGCCAACAGCGCAGGGCCTGCGCCGTTAGAGATCACAGCAAGCCGCCGTCCGACTGGGAGATAGCGCGCAGACAGGCATTTGGCGGCGGCAAATAATTGCACCATAGAGCTGACCCGCACCGCACCTGCACGTTGTAATGCGGCGTCAAATATCGCGTCACTGTTGATGATGTGGGCGGAGTGCGTATGCGCTTTGTGCTGCGATTTTGAGGTGGTTTTATTGTGAGCATGGCGCGCTGTTTTGAGCACGATCACAGGCTTGGAATTGGCCGCGGCACGCAAGGAACTCATGAAGCGGCGCGCGGTGATAATTTCTTCCAGATAGATGACGATAGTGTGGGTGCTGGCGTCGTCGGCCAAAAAATCCAAGACTTGATCTATCCCTATCGCACTGTCGGTTTCCAAGGAGACAACGGTAGAAAAGCCGACGCCATTTTTTGCCGCCCAATCGAGAATAGACGAGGTAACTGCGCCCGATTGCGAGACCACGGCGAGTGGTCCGGGCGGTGCCATTTTGCCGAGTGCACTGGCGTTTAAGTGCGCCTTGGGACGCTGAAATCCCAGACTATCGGGACCGAGTAAGTAGATGCCATGCTGATGCGCGATACGGTGCAAATTTTTGGTGATGTTGCGATCAAGCCCCAGAGAAATGATGACGGCGGCGCGGCATTGTATGCGCCCCAAAATTTGCAAAGCGTTCGCCAACTCAGCTTCGGGCAGAGCGAGTATGGCCAGATCGGCGCTTGAGCTGGCTAGGTCGGCCAGACTGCCTGTCATCTGGCTGTCGAGATAGGTCAGGCTGCCTTCAAATTTTTCTTCATTAAAATGCTGAAAAAATACGCGTGCCAATGCCGTTTGGGGCAGTGCTTTGTTGCCTGCAAAGACAACGACAGAACGCGGTGCAAATAGCGCAGTGAGATAATGTTTGTTCATGTCTGCTACTCCAGTCTATTCGCCGATCAAGCTTGCCACATGTGCTGCAACACTGCGCGCTAAAGCAGGCAAAGCATAGCCACCTTCCAGCACCGATACGATACGCCCTTGCGCGCTTTTTGCGGCAACTTGATTGATTTGCCGCGTGGCCCAGAGATAGTCAGCTTCTACCAGTTGCAGTGTACTCAAATCGTCTTCGCGATGAGCGTCAAAACCGGCGGAGATGAAGATCATCTGCGGTTGAAAACGCGTCAACGCGGGTAGCCAAAAATCCTTAATTGCAGCACGAAAAGCATCGCCCCCCGAACGCGGTGCCAGAGCGACATTGATCATATTCCTTCCCATGGGGACATCGCCACAAAAAGGGTAGAGGTTTTTCTCAAATGTTGAACACATCAGGATTTGTTCATCGTTGAACAAAATATCTTCACTGCCATTGCCATGATGTACGTCAAAATCGATCAGGGCGATGCGCTCAATCGGATAGTTTGCCAGCACATGACGAATGCCGACGACCACGTTATTGAAAAAGCAGAAGCCCCCCGCATTGCTGCGTTCGGCATGATGTCCGGGCGGACGTATATTGCAAAAGGCGACTTGATTGCGCCCGCTAGCGACCAGATCACTGGCTAACACCACTGCGCCTGCAGCGCGCAAAGCCGCCTGATAAGAAAATTCATTGATGCTGGTATCGGGATCAATCTGACGGCGGGTGCCGGGTGCAACTTGTTGGGCGATTTCTGCGAATTCATCGAGGTAAGACGTCCGGTGCGCGCGTGCTAATTGTTCTTGCGTCGCTAACGGCGCATCCAGCATTTCCATGCAATCGAGCAGCCCCTTGGCCAGCAAATGATCGTGCACCACTCGGACACGGTCTGGACATTCGGGGTGATGATCGCCCATATCGTGTTTGGCACAATCAGGGTGAGAGATATACGCTGCTAACAAAGGGTTCTCCTGCTCAAATAGGTCTTTGGCATGCTAAACCCGAATTATCGGCAGAAGCAAGCGATCATTTTTGCGCTTTTGCGGCAGCGCAAATTATTTTAATTTGATCGCATGGTGCATGCGCCGTAATCCCCACCATACGCTGCCCAATACGACGGGCACCATGATGCCGACTGCCGATTCGGTGTGTGCCAGCCAGCCAACTTCTTTGGCGGCCTTGGCGACATAGCCAAATAAGCCGATCACATAATAAGAAATCGCCGCGACTGAGAGTCCTTCGACCGCTTGTTGTAAGTGCAGTTGTTGGGCGGCGCGGGCGTTCATCGATTGCAGTATTTGGCGATTTTGCATTTCCTGAACGATGCCGACACGGGTGCGTAGTAAGTCATTGCTGTGCGCGATACGACGTGCTAGTGCCTCTTGACGATTGGACACCGCGTCGCAGGTATTCATTGCCGGGCGAAGGCGTCTGTCCATAAACTCTGCCACCATCGGTAAGCCTTGCAAACGCTCTTCGCGCAACTCTTCTATGCGTGCCAACACCAGACTGAAATAAGCTTTAGAAGCAGAAAAACGGTAATTGTTTTCCAGCGAAAGCTTTTCTATGCGGGCGGCGAGGTGGGTGATTTTTTCTAATAAGTGACGTTCTGAATCGCCCTCATGATCACTGAGATGTCCATCATTGGCATGGTCACTCTCGACCATCGCGCTGGCCAGTTCGACCAGAGAATTTTCTATGGCATTGAGTTGTGGCGTGGTTTTCTGCGCAATTGGTAAGCCCAGCAAGGCCATCATGCGATAGGTTTCTATCTCTAAAATTCTTTGCGTGAGCCGCCCTGCTTGTTGCGCGCGCATCTCCACATCGCGTATCACAAAGCGGCTAAAGCCATCGGCATGCACTACGAAATCCGACCAAAACTCGCCGCCTTGCATGGTCTTGCAGGCGGCCAGCGTATTGCCTTTGAACAGATGCTGCAGCTCGGTTTCCCAGTCGTCGGCGGGAATTTTTCTGGCATCCAAAATCACATGGGCGGCGACCAGAATCTGCCCTTGCAAGTGCGCTAGCCACGATTCCGGAATATGGCGTATCGGCATTTGCTGCAATGCCTGTTCTAAGCTACCTGCGGCACGTCTATGTTGGGCGAAGGTGTAGCTGGCAAATTCGGTATGGCATTCCCATTTCAAACGAAAAGCACCGAGGTCGACATAAAAATATTTGGCATCTTGAGCTGGCGGCGCAACCGCAAAGTGGGCGCAGAGGCTGGCCAGAATAGCGTGTTGTAACTCGTGTGCGGTGGCATTCGCATCGACCATTTGTGCATCGGGATACACTGCCAAATGCGATATCAATTCCGGTGCATTGAGTTTTAAAAAAGGGCGTGAATGGATTTCCGCGGCCAGACTGACGCGGGCGCGGTGGTTTAATTCAAAGAAATTGATAGACATAGATATCCGTGCATGAGTGCCGTTCAG
>JACQDW010000134.1 GCA_016200845.1 Burkholderiales bacterium
CTAGTGTCCTGAGTTAGAAGTTCGTTGAAAAATAAAATTGATGCAATGAGCGCCAGACGAGGCACAAAACGGAGCAAGGCCGGGTGCCTTGCGAGTATTTGTAACGAAGTATGGGGTTCATTTCATCGGTTTTATTCAACGAATTTCTAACTCGGGACACTAGCTGCACTGTAACGCCGCTATTTCTTAGGAATGGTCAGGCTGATTGCTCCCGCCAGATCACCTAATTTGGAGCCTTCTTTCAGAGCGCCTGTGATGTCTTTTTCACCTTTGGGGTCGCCATGACATTGCAAGCAGGTCGCGCCATAATATTCTGGGATCATGAAGCGGAAAGTGCCACCAACCACTTGCGAATAAGCCTGACCTTTCGCATAGTTTGGATTTTTGAATTGCTGTACAAAAGTTGAATGCTCCCAATCGTCAGGCCGGTTTAAACGATTGCGTATCAACTCTTTAGGTGCAGTTAACTTCACGGAGATTTCGCCATTCATTTTGGCGCTAAAATTCTCCGCTACCTGACGAGCAAACACGGCAGGCAAGAATCCTTTGAACCCTTTTCCCTTCTCGTTGATCAAGGCTTGATTCTTAGCCATCACTTCAGAAATCGCTGCGAGCATGGCTTTTTGCGCCCGTGCTAACTGACTACCATCTGCTGCCTTGGTCAGCTCTTTCCCCGCCGCTTTTTTATAATTCTCTTTTGCTTGCGCGACGACTTTGTCTGGCGCCAAGCCTTTATCGCCTTTTTCTGCGTCGTTAATCAACTCTTGATTATTCGAGATCACTAATCGTGCTGAACGCAGTAGCACGGCTAGTTCATTCGCCAGATCATCTTGTGTTATATCAGCCGCTCGCGCTTGCAGCAGAGCAGTTGAACTAAAAAGTACCAGTAAAGCCAGGCAAAAAAATTGCCGTGCTGAGCTTCTTGTGTGGGAGAGTGTGAGTTTGAACATGACGGCTCCTGTAGTGTGTAAAGACAGACTCAATGTGGAACGCTAACAATGCAACAAAACGGTAACAGCAAAACTAAATAGTGAATTTAAAGGTGACGCTAAGGTCGGAGCAAAACCGTCAAAACTTGATCAATATCAAAGAAGACGACAAATGATTGGACGAGACGGATAGCTTATTTATAGTTGAATTTCTTGCCCCACGTCAAGGTAAATCGCCATGCCAGACGTGGAATAAGTGTGGTATTTCCGACGTGACTAAAAGCACCATAAAAACTCAGCACTGCCAACAAAATCAAGGCTTCGTGGCGCACTGTGAGGACAGCTAGAACTAGAGAATTTTGCTCGCTCAGGCGCATTTATAGCGCTACCGCACGCAAGTCGCGTTTTTTGTTTAGACTACCGCTTCTTGTGCACAGCAGAAACGGACTATCTCTACCATGAGCATCGCCACTACCACCGCAACGTCCCCCACTTCCCAAGACTTCAAACAAGATGCGCTCGTGATTGCCCTTGTCGGTCTAGCACATGGCATTTCGCATTTCTTCCACATGATACTGGCACCGCTATTTCCCTGGCTTAAAGATGCTTTCCAGCTAACGTATGGCGAACTGGGTTTATTAATGAGCGCGTTTTTTATCGTCTCCGGCATCGGTCAGGCATGCGCAGGATTTGTGGTGGATCGCATCGGTGCCCGCGCTGTTCTGTTTTTCGGCATTGCTTGTTTAGCCTTATCTGCACTGTTACTGAGCGTCGCGCCTGATTATCGTGTGCTGATGTTAGGCTCCGTCTTAGCGGGGATAGGCAACAGTGTGTTTCATCCTGCCGACTTCACAATATTGAACAAGTGCGTACACGCTCCTCGTATCAGCCATGCGTTTTCAGTGCATGGAATCTGTGGCAACCTGGGTTGGGCTGCAGCGCCAGTTTTTTTAGTCACGCTCACTCAAGCTTATGACTGGCGCACGGCCTTACTGATTGCCGCTGCCTTACCAATTCTGGTGTTAGCGGTACTCTTCGCCTATCGTGATCTGTTGCAGCCATCCAAATTGCCAGCCGCCACCGCGTCACCATCCACGCAGATTCAGACGCTCGCCACTGAGCACGGTTTGTTTTACTTTTTACGTCTGCCCGCTGTGTGGATGTGCTTCTTATTCTTCTTCCTGATTTCGATGGGGATAGGTGGCATACAAAGCTTTACGGCAACCGCATTGCACGATCTGTACGGCATGTCATTAGCGTGGGCAACCGCTGCCTACGCTGCGTATATGTTGAGTTCGGCGCTGGGTATGGTGTGGGGAGGATTCATTTCTGCCAAAACCCAACACCACGATAAGACGATACGCATCGCTTTTAGTTTTTCGGCGGCGATGGCCTTGATTTTAGCGACAGGTATTAGCCCCGCCCCTGTTGCTCTTATTTTGATGGCAGCCTTGGGGCTAGGCGCGGGTATCGCCGGTCCTTCGCGCGATTTATTAATACGCTCTGCAACGCCTAAGAACGCCACTGGGCGGGTATATGGCATCGTCTATTCTGGACTGGACATTGGTCTGGCTTTATCGCCGCTCTTATTTGGTGCAGTGATGGACCACCATCAACCTAGTTGGGTATTTATCTGCATCGCTCTGTTTCAACTTTGTGCAATTGGCACCGCCACCGGGGTTGGACTTCGTACCCGCAAACAGAACTGAGCTTGATAACCACCGGTTGAACATCGCCAGCGCATCTTTCCGCTCTGCAGCAATTAAAAAAGCTGCGAAATTTGTTGTTCTATTGCCGTATTGCAATGGCATCTACCGCTTTGTTCGCGTTACACTATGCCGAACAAGTTCCAAATTCTAGCATCAGTGTTATACCGTATCTCCAAGTACGACCAGAATCACTTTCGCTGTTCCCAACACAAAACAATCGCGAGATCCACAAGATCATTCCGAGGGAGACACAACTATGATAGGCCTGAGCCAAATTCACGAATTTAGCGTTGGCAAACGACTGGGCGCACTGGTCGTCAGCGCGGTTCTCGGCGTGTTAGGTTTAACTGCGATGTTTCTGTACTCAGAACGAGGCGCGATCCAAAAAGAGCATCAAGACAAAGTCAAACAAACGGTGGAGATGGCCAACGCACTGATCAGCCACTATCAACAGTTAGCCAGCGAATCCAAACTCAGCGAGAGCGATGCGAAAAGCGCTGCCATCGCGGCGGTCAAAGCGATGCGCTATGGCGAGGACTACGTCTGGATTAACGATCTGCATCCGCGCATGGTGATGCATCCCATCTCTCCAGCCTTAGATGGACAAGACCTCTCCAGCAACAAAGACGCTAAAGGCAAACTCCTATTTGTTGACATGGTCGACGCAGTTAAACAAAAAAACAGCGCCTATATTTACTATTACTGGAACAAGCCCGGCAGTACAAAACCGGTCGAAAAACTCTCCTACGTTAAATTGTTCCCTGCCTGGAATTGGGTGATCGGCTCGGGAGTCTATATCGACACCATCGATGACGTCATCTACCAGCGCACATTACAAATTCTGATCAGCGTCGTGTTGCTGGCAATATTCTTATTCGGTTTTGGTTTCACGATTTCACGCGGACTCATCAAGCAACTAGGGTGCGAACCTCATTACGCCGTCGAAATCACCAGTTCGATTGCCTCTGGTGATCTGACCATCCATATCGACATTGACACCTCGAATCAGAACAGTTTGTTGTATTCGATTTTCACCATGCGCAACAGCCTGCGCGACATCATTCGCGAAGTACGCAAAGGAACCGACTCCATCGTCGCCTCGTCATCGGAAATCGCACGCGGCAATTTAGATTTATCTGAACGCACGGAAAGCCAATCCAAATCACTGGAAGAAACCTCAGGCTCGATGCTGACCTTGACCGAAGCGGTGAAACACAATTCATCCAATGCCCGCAACGCCAATCAAATGGCGGCATCCGCATCGAGCGTGGCAGAAAAAGGCGGAGATGTCGTCAACGAAGTGATCGCCACCATGAACGTCATCAATGCCTCATCACAAAAGATCGTCGACATTATTTCCGTCATCGACGGCATTGCGTTTCAGACCAATATCTTAGCGCTCAATGCCGCGGTAGAAGCAGCGCGTGCTGGCGAGCAAGGCCGTGGTTTTGCAGTGGTCGCCTCCGAAGTGCGCAACCTCGCGCAACGCTCCGCCAGTGCTGCGAAAGAAATCAAAACCCTCATCAATAGCTCAGTGGAGAGTGTTAATCTGGGCACGCAATTAGTTGATCAGGCAGGCGACACAATGAAAGAAATTCTAGAAAGTGTCAGCCATGTCACACGCATCATGGAAGACATCACCCGCGCTTCAGACGAGCAATCCGAAGGCATAGAAACCGTCAATCAAGCGCTGAGAAACATGGACGAAGTCACGCAACAAAATAGCGCACTGGTTGAACAAGCAGCCGCCGCGGCTAATGCCATGCACGAACAAGCCGACGCATTAACGCATGTCGTGCACATGTTCAAAATGCGTGGCGATCCTGATGCCCGTGCAGACGTCAACTATCGCGCACTGCAAGCGCCACGTTTGCACTAACAACACATGGAATCGGGCTTCCCTTTATAATCGCGACACCACTTTGCCGCATTCAAAAAAAGGGAAGTTCGATGTCGCCACTCAAGCAAATCGCATGGATCACTTATCTCATCAGCCTTAGCATCAACGCTTACGCTCAGACACCACAGGATTGGCGTCCGCTCGACCCTGACAATACCTTGCTAATTCACTCCACCAAAGGCGACATCTATATCGAAATGCGCCCGGAGATCGCGCCCAAGGCAGTTGAACGCATCAAGAAACTAACACGCGAAAAAATCTACGACGGTCTGCAATTTCATCGCGTCATCCCGCAATTTGTAGCGCAAACCGGCAACCCGAATAACAAAGATGGCGGCGGCACCAGTTATCCGAATCTGCCACCGGAAATGGTGTTCCGACTGCCCCTCTCCAACTTTACTAACATCGCCAGCGACAGCAGTGATAGCGCCAGTGGTTTCATCGGTAGCGTGCCGTTTCAATCGCTGCCGCTCAGCTCACTCGCTGCTCAAACAGCACAAGGGAAACCCACGCTGCGCAGTTGGGGCGCGCACTGTGCAGGCACTGCAGGCATGGGACGCAACGAGCCACGCGACTCGGCAAACAGCGAACTATATTTCATGCTCGCCGCCACCCGCCGTCTAGACCGTGACTACACCCCGTTTGGACGCGTTGTGATCGGCTTTGATGTCTTGCTCAAACTCGCCCATGGCGAACCACCAGCACAACCCGACCTCATGCAAAGCGTCCAGATACTCGCCGATATTCCTGCCGAAAAACGCCCCAAAGTCAGCGTCGCGTCCACCGCAAAAATGCAAGAACTCATCGACAAAGCGAGACAAGAAAAAGGCGCAGACTTTAGTGTGTGCGACGTGCCGCTTCCCGCCAAAGTAGAATAAATATGAACAGTCAGCTCTTACGCAATTACGCTAGCATCCTACTGTTATTAGCGGGCATTAGCATAGGCAGTCTGTGTGGCTACCTGTTCGGCGCCAAAGTTGATCAGATCAAATTCATCGGCGATATTTTTATCAATCTGTTATTCACTGCCATCATCCCGCTGGTGTTTTTCACCATTGCCTCTTCCATTGCGCAATTACAAAAGACCGAACGGCTGGGCAAACTTTTCCTTGTAGTCAGCGCCGTGTTTTTGATGACCGTGGTGCTGTCGGCAGCGCTGATGATCGTCGTTATGTGGCTGTTTCCGATTGCCGAAGATAATGCCCTGCGCGAGATGGCTCGCCAAGCTCTCAGCGACTCACCAACACCAGCACACAGCAATGGCGGCAGCAGCTTGACCAACATCCTCACCACCAACGACTTCTTTGAATTAATGGCACGCAAAAACATGCTGGCCTTAATCATCTTTTCGCTACTCACAGGATTTGCCACTTTACGTGCAGGCGAGAAAGCGCGCGCCTTCGCCGATTTTCTGCATGCAGGTAATGAAGTGATGAAGCAATTTTTAGAATTAATTATGCGCTTAGCGCCACTAGGACTGGGTGCGTATTTCGCCTATCAGGTCGGGGTCTTTGGGCCGCAATTATTAGGTGTGTACATGCACCCGCTGGCACTCTACTACGCCGCTTGTGTGTTTTATTTTCTGGTATTTTTCAGCGTCTACGCGGCTTTGGCAGGCGGCACGCTGGGCTTGCAGATTTTCTGGAAAAACAATTTAACGCCGTCACTAACTGCCATCGGCACCTGCAGCAGCATCGCCACCATTCCTGCCAATCTCATCGCGGCCGAAAAGATAGGCATTCCAGCTTACGTGCGCAACATCGTCATCCCACTCGGCGCGCCTTTGCACAAAGATGGCTCCAGCATGTCGTCTATCATCAAATTGGCGCTGCTGTTCGCCATGTTCGGCAAAGATTTTTCCGCCCCGCACATCCTGCTCGCGATCATCGGCATCACCATCATTGTCTCCATCGTCGAAGGCGGCATTCCCAACGGCGGCTACATAGGCGAAGTCTTCGCCATCACCGCCTTTGGCTTCCCAATGGAACAAGCGCTGCCAGTTGCCATGATCATAGGCACCTTAGTCGACCCCATCGCCACCCTGCTCAACGCCAATGGCGATCTGGTCTCCTCTATGCTGGTCACGCGCATCATGCAGGGCAAGAATTGGCTGAGGCAATTTCAAATAAGGGTCTGTTGACCTATATTTTGGGCAAGCGAACGTGCGCAAATGGGCACAGGGCTAGGCGCAGGCTGCGCGGCAGTGTGATCACTGTAAGCAGACTGCAACAACGCCATGTGCCCATTTGAGCCGTTCCCGAAGGGTTTCAATCAAAACGCACGATGGACAGCGTTGCATCTCTTGCTGGGGCGTCCAGCCGCAGCGGCGAGATGCGCCTTGCCATCCTGCGTTTTGAATGAAACGCTTGACCAAAATATAGGTCAACAGACCCTAATCACGTTCCAGATTAATCATGACGTTGGTGGGCGGCGCGCAAGGTTCTTCATCAAACGCGATATCTCCATGAGGTATCGCCTCGCCAGTCAAAGCCAAATCGCGGAAATTAAACAAGTCCTTATCCATTAAATGCGAAGGCACGACGGTCGAGAGCGCTGAGAAAATATTATCCACGCGCCCCGGGTGCTGTTTATCCCAATCGCGCATCAATTGCTTAACGTGTTTGCGTTGCAGATTTTCTTGCGAGCCACACAGATTGCAAGGGATGATAGGAAATTGTTTGACCTCAGCATAGCGGGTGGTGTCGGCTTCTTTCACGTAGGCCATAGGACGAATCACGATGTGTTTGCCGTCATCCGATTGCAATTTCGCCGGCATGCCTTTCAACTTTCCGCCGAA
>JACQDW010000129.1 GCA_016200845.1 Burkholderiales bacterium
AGTAACCCAACTTAAGACGATTCCCTATAAATGACTCTAAGCTGTTACCAGCCCGCCCTAGGGAAGAAGCGGTTAAGAGTTAGCGAGCGATTAAGCTGCTAATGCGTACGAGTTATCGTTTGCAGTTATATAGTTCAGATTGTATTTACGAGGTAGTCTGGCCTCGGTATGCCCTGCTCTGCTTTGCAACCCCTGTCGAAACCAGGTCGTCCCCAAGCTTTGCGAAGTATACTCTATCTGGGGCGGCTGCACCCGTTTTCAAGTATTTTTACGGACTTAATTTTTCTTTGATCAAGGCCAATAGCTCCTGTGGTGTATCGAGAATGGCGTCTGCTTTCCAGTGGGTGGGCTCGGTAGCGCCACAATAGCCCCAAGCGGCGGCAATGCTGGTCATGCCCGCTGCTTGTGCCGCTTGAATATCACGCAAGTCGTCACCGACATACCAGCAAAGACCAGGTTCAATGTCGAGGCGGCGGGCCGCTTCTAATAGTGGTTCTGGATGCGGTTTTGCGTGTGCCGTGGTATCGCCGGAAATAGTGCAGGCAGCTTTGCCCAGGCCAATTTGTGGCAGGAGAGGATGAGTAAACCGTTCGGCTTTGTTGGTGACTATGCCCCAAGGCATTTTTATTGCATCGAGCTCTCGCAATAGGTCTGGAATGCCATTGAACAAGACACTGTGAATTGCCAGCGCTTGCTCGTAATTGCGGAGGAATTCCAGGCGCATCGCTTCGTACTCTGGATTTTCTGGTGTGATGTTGAATCCTGCGCCGATTAGTCCACGTGCACCAGCCGAGGCATAGGGACGCAGAATGGCATAAGGTGTCGGTGTTAATTGGCGCTGAGTGCGCATTAAATTAACGGCGGCGGCGAGATCGGGTGCGGTGTCGGCCAGCGTGCCATCAAGATCGAAAAGAATAGCCTTGGGTGTGATCATCATGGACGTGTGCAGGCGATCAGGTAGTTGACGCTGGTATCTTGGTTGAGCGAATAAATCTGGGTGAGCGGATTGTAGCTCATGCCTTTCATGGCATCGACGATGAGTCCTGCATTGCGCGCATCTTGCGTCAGTTCAGCAGGAGTGATGAATTTCTCGTAGTCGTGCGTGCCTTTGGGTAGCATTTGCAAGAGATATTCGGCGCCGATCACGGCAAATAGATAGGCTTTTGGATTGCGGTTGATGGTAGAGAAAAAAACTTTGCCACCTGGTTTAACTAGCTTGGCGCAGGCACGAATAATCGAGGCGGGGTCGGGCACATGTTCCAGCATTTCCATGCAGGTGACAACGTCATAGAGTCCGGCTTCGAGGTCTGCCATTTCTTCGGCGGCGATCAATTTGTATCGAACCTGCACGCCAGATTCTAAGCTATGCAGGTCGGCGACTTTGAGGGCTTTTTGTGAGAGGTCGATGCCTGTGACATCGGCTTTCTTTTTGGCCATGGATTCGGCGAGTATGCCGCCACCACATCCCACGTCGATCACTTTTTTTCCTGCCAGCGGCGCGATGCTATTGATCCATTCAAGTCGGAGCGGATTGATTTCATGCAGGGGTTTAAACTCGGATTGCGGATCCCACCAATGATGCGCGAGGTCGCTGAATTTTTGGATTTCGGCTGGGTCAACGTTGTTCGTGCTGGATTCTGACATGGTGCGGTCGAAAGGTGAGAGCCAATAATGGCGCTATTTTAAAGCAAACAGCTAGCTTGATCGTTGAGCGCAGCAAGTTTACTTGATGCGCCATAAAAAAACCCGCCGTAGCGGGTTTTTTAACTCAGTCGAGACTGATTATTTTGTGATGGTGCGTGTGCCAACTACTTCGATTTCTACGCGACGGTTTTTGGCGCGACCAGCAGAGGACTTGTTGTCTGCAACTGGTTGTTTTTCGCCTTTACCTTCAGAGAACACGCGCTTAGCATCGATGCCACGGCTGATGATGTAGGCTTTGACTGCGTCTGCACGACGGACGGATAATTTTTGGTTGTATTCATCGGTACCAACTGAGTCAGTATGACCAACAGCTACGATCACTTCCAGATTGACGCCTTGCAGTTTGGATGCCATGTCGTCGAGTTTAACTTTTGCTTCTGGTTTCAGAATTGCTTTGTCAAAATCAAAGAAAGCGTCAGCAGCAAATGTCACTTTTTCAGAAGTCGGCACTGGTGCTGGAGCTGGTGCTGGCGGTGCTGGCGGTGCTGGTGGTGGAGGTGGTGGAGCAACTGGTGCTGGAGGCGCAGGTGGTGTTGGTGGAACCAATGGAGCGTCACAGCCAGCAACTGCATCCGCTGGTGTGTAATAGCCAGTGCGCCAGCACAGACCGAATGGATCGCGAACGATCACGCCACGTGCATCTTGCACATAAGCGCTGTAAGGCGCATTGGCTTTGATATCAGTAATTGTTTGTGCAGATGCCGAAATGGCGATCAAAGCACTTGCTGCGATTGCGAGCTTGACTAAAAGTTTCATGTGGTTTCCTCGGTAGAGAATCATCGCAGAGAACTGCGTAAAAAATGCAAAAGTAAAACTGTGACACACGATGCAAAACTGAATGCGTCCAAGCGTAGAATTTTATCACGTGCTTGATATCATGACTACGAATCTGAAGCTCGCGCCCATAAAATTGAGTGATCCTGAACGTCTTTTGTGCATTGCGACATGGAATTTTGCCATAAGTCGCGAGACTGAACTTTAATAAAATTCAAGGAAAAAGTCAGATATTGTTAATTATGTCTGATTTTGACAACTATTTTAATGTGATTTGCGAGCCAGGATAGGCACTCATTTTTTTAGTTGTTTTTGCAAATGTAATGAAAGCCGATGGCACTTTGATTTCTCCCATGCTTCGCTTGCTTGTTGCGAAGGTAGCCGTGTTAAAATGAACAGTTGAACACCAGAAATTACACCGCACTGATAATGCAGAATAAGAGTCGGCGCTTTTTGGTGATAAGTAGGTCTTCTGCCAGTCTAGAGTCGGTCGACATGTGTTTTAAAGCTAAAACACATGTCAACAGATCCTAGTGCTGGCTTGTTATTTTAACCAAGCTTAACACTAAGCTCATCAACAGTCTGACCGCCAATGGATCAATTCGCTAAAGAAACACTCCCGATTTCCCTTGAAGAAGAAATGCGCAAGAGCTACCTCGATTACGCCATGAGCGTGATTGTGGGGCGAGCCTTGCCCGATGTGCGTGATGGTTTGAAGCCGGTTCACCGCCGTGTTTTGTTTGCGATGCACGAGATGAACAACGTCTATAACCGCCCATTCGTCAAATGTGCGCGTGTGGTCGGTGAAGTCATGGGTAAGTATCACCCGCATGGTGATGCCTCTATTTATGACACCTTGGTGCGGATGGCACAGGATTTCTCGCTGCGTTATACCTTGGTCGATGGTCAGGGTAACTTTGGTTCTGTCGATGGCGATAATGCTGCCGCGATGCGTTATACCGAGTGCCGATTGGATAAAATCGCCAACGAGCTGTTGGCGGACATAGAAAAAGAAACCGTCGATTTCGTTCCTAACTACGACGGTAAAGAAAAAGAACCATCGGTTTTGCCTACCCGCATTCCTAACCTCTTGATCAACGGTTCTTCCGGTATCGCTGTGGGTATGGCGACCAATATTCCGCCACACAATATCACTGAAGTGATTAATGGCGCACTGCATGTTTTGCGCAATCCCGCATGCACAATCGATGAATTGATAGAAATTATCCCTGCGCCAGATTTCCCGACTGCTGGTTTGATCTATGGCGTATCTGGTGTGCGCGATGGCTATCGCACTGGTCGTGGCCGTGTAGTGATGCGCGCTAAGACGCATTTTGAGGAATATGGCAAAGAAGGGCGCATCGCGATTATCGTCGATGAATTGCCGTTCCAGGTCAATAAAAAATCCCTACTTGAGCGTATCGCAGAAAATGTGCGTGACAAAAAGCTGGAAGGTATTTCTGATATCCGCGATGAATCCGATAAATCAGGTATGCGCGTGGTCATCGAACTCAAGCGCGGCGAAGTACCGGAAGTCGTGCTGAATAATCTGTACAAGCAAACGCAGCTGCAAGACACCTTCGGCATGAACATGGTGGCGCTGGTGAATGGCCAGCCTAAGCTGCTCAACTTGAAGCAGATGCTGGAATGCTTCCTCTCGCATCGCCGCGAAGTGGTGACACGCCGTACTGTGTTTGAACTGCGCAAAGCACGCGAACGTGGTCATGTGTTGGAAGGCTTGGCCGTGGCGCTGGCAAATATCGATGATTTCATCGCCATCATCAAAGCCGCGCCAACGCCACCGATTGCAAAACAAGAATTGATGACGCGTGCTTGGGATAGCTCTATGGTGCGTGAGATGCTGACTCGTACCGCAGCCGATAATCCTGGCGGCATCGAAGCCTTCCGCCCTGAGAGCCTGCCTAAGCATTACGGCATACAGCCGGATGGCTTGTATAAACTTTCTGACGATCAGGCACAGGAAATTTTGCAAATGCGTTTGCAACGCCTGACCGGTCTGGAGCAAGATAAGATCGTCAACGAATATAAAGATGTGATGGCTGAGATCGCTGATCTCCTGGATATTTTGTCCAAGCCAGAGCGTGTCACTGTCATCATTACCGATGAAATGACGGCCTGTATGAACGAATACGGCATAGGCAATAAAGATGCGCGCCGTTCAGAAATCGTTTTGAATGCCACCGATCTGGAAACCGAAGATTTGATCACGCCGGTCGATATGGTGGTGACCTTATCGCATACCGGCTATATGAAGTCGCAACCGCTGTCCGAATACCGCGCGCAAAAACGCGGTGGCCGCGGTAAACAAGCGGCGGCCACCAAAGACGACGATTGGATAGAACAACTCTTCGTCGCCAATACCCACGATTACATTTTGTGCTTCTCAAATCGCGGTCGTATGTACTGGTTGAAAGTGTATGAAGTGCCACAAGGTTCGCGCAATTCACGCGGCAAGCCGATTGTGAATATGTTCCCATTACATGACGGCGAAAAAATTACCGTGATTCTGCCTTTGTCTGGCGATAACCGTACTTTCCCTGAAGATCATTACGTCTTTATGTCCACCAGTTTGGGCACGGTCAAGAAGACTGCCTTGACTGATTTCAGTAACCCACGTAAAGCAGGCATCATCGCGGTTGATCTGGATGAAGGCGACTTCCTGATCGGCGCTGCTTTAACCGATGGCAAGCATGACGTCATGTTGTTCTCCGATTCCGGCAAAGCCGTGCGCTTCGACGAAAACGACGTGCGTCCTATGGGTCGTACCGCTCGTGGTGTGCGTGGTATGAATCTGGAAGAAGGTCAACAAGTCATCGCTTTGCTGGTCGCGGAAAACGAACAGCAATCGGTGTTGACCGCGACAGAAAACGGCTTCGGCAAACGTACGCCAATTACTGAATACACACGTCATGGTCGTGGTACTAAGGGCATGATCGCAATTCAGACTTCTGAACGTAACGGCAAAGTTGTCGCTGCAACGCTGGTCGAATCGACTGATGAAATTATGTTGATCACTACCGGCGGCGTTTTGATACGTACTCGTGTTTCTGAGATTCGTGAAATGGGACGTGCAACGCAAGGCGTGACCTTGATCGCGGTGGAAGATGGTACCAAGCTCTCTGGCCTGCAACGTATTGTTGAAACCGATGTGGAAGATGTTGAGCTAGGCACCGAAGGCGGTCAGACGAATGCTGCGGAAGAGGGTGGCGAGGAATAATCGTAAGGTGGGCACAAAAAGCGTGCCCACCCTACGTTTTTATGTAACGGTTTGAAGATCATGAACACGATATACAATTTTTCAGCCGGCCCCGCCGTGCTCCCCAAAGAAGTCCTGCAAGAAGCAGCGAGCGAAATGTTGGATTGGCACGGCAGCGGCATGTCGGTGATGGAAATGAGTCATCGCGGCCCTGAGTTCATGTCTATTCTGGCGCAAGCGCAGGCGGATTTGCGTGAGCTCTTGCATGTGCCTGCCAATTACAAAATTTTGTTTTTGCAAGGTGGTGGACTTGGTGAAAACGCCATCGTGCCTTTGAATTTAGTTGGTCGCAAACCACAACCCGCCACGGTCGATTTTATTCACACCGGTTCCTGGAGCGGCAAGTCGCTCAAAGAAGCGAAAAAATACGCGAACGTGAATATCGCTGCTTCCAGCGAGAGCACAGGCTTTGATGGTGTACCCGACCCGTCCAGCTGGAAGTTAAGCACCAACGCCGCTTACGTGCATCTGTGCACCAACGAAACCATAGACGGCGTCGAATATCATTTTGTCCCCGATGTGGGGCAGCAAACCAATGGAGCACCGCTGGTCGCCGATATGTCTTCCCATATTTTGTCACGCATAATTGATGTGAGCAAATACGGCGTGATCTTCGGCGGCGCGCAAAAAAATATCGGCCCAGCCGGATTGACCCTGGTCATCGTGCGTGAAGATTTACTCGGCACTGCGTTGCCTATGAACGTACCGTTTTTCTTGAAGGACGAGAGTTTGAATGCAGCGTTTTTAGCAGCCGCAAAAGAGCGCGGTCTGTTGCAGTTAAAAGGTCACAAGTCAGTCGGCGGCATGCGTGCTTCGATTTATAACGCGATGCCGATAGAGGGTGTGCAGGCTTTAGTCGCGTTTATGCGGGATTTTGCGGGAGCGAATGGTTAATAACGTCGGGCGGGTTGTAACCCGCCAAATCGTCACGCGTAAATGAATCAAATGGCGGGTTGCAACCCGCCCTACATATCAGCCCTTTCTTTGCATGGTACATCCCATCACCTGGAAACCGTGGCGCTGGTAAATCAAGCCAAAAGCTTGAATCGGAGTAGTAGTTTTACTTAATATCTTTCATTGATACTTTTTCACTTCGATGAATTTAAAACGGTTTTTAGGTTTCCATATGAACGACAATAAACTCCTCCCTTTGCGAGAAAAAATCGACGCGATTGATGCGGCGATTTTGGATTTGCTGAATCAACGTGCGACTGTGGCGCAAGAAGTTGGCCATGTTAAAGCTGAGACCAATGCGCCAGTGTTTCGACCTGAGCGCGAAGCGCAGGTCTTGCGCAATATGGCGGCGAAAAATACTGGCCCCTTGCTGACTGACGATATTCAATTGATCTTCCGTGAAGTGATGTCCGCTTGCCGTGCTTTGGAGCGCCGCGTGGTGGTGGCTTTTCTTGGTCCGGTTGGCACCTTTAGTGAACAGGCGGTGTACAAACAATTCGGTCATGCGATTGAAGCTTTGCCTTGCATTTCTATCGATGAAGTGTTTCGCGCCACGGAAGCGGGTACCGCGGATTTTGGTGTGGTGCCTATCGAAAATTCATCCGAAGGAGCGATCAATCGTACTTTGGATTTACTGCTGCAAACCAGTCTGGCGATCAGTGGCGAAGTGGCGATTCCCGTGCAGCATAGCTTAATGAGTAAGTCGGGCACGATGGAAGGCGTGACGCGCATTTGTGCCCACTCGCAAGCGCTGGCGCAATGTCAGGCCTGGCTGAATCAACATTATCCGCATGTCGAGCGGCAGGCCGTGGCATCGAATGCAGAAGCAGCGCGTATGGCGAGTGTGGATTTTAGTGTGGCAGCGATTGCCAGCGAAATCGCCGGGCATCAATATAATCTGGGCATAGTCAGCGCGCATATTCAGGATGATCCACATAACCGCACGCGCTTTGCCGTGGTGGGACGTTTGCAAACCACGCCTAGTGGTAAAGATCAAACCTCGATTGTGCTGGCGACGCCGAATAAGGCGGGCGCAGTGTATAACTTGTTAGCGCCTTTGTCTAAGCACGGCGTGTCAATGACGCGCTTCGAGTCGCGTCCGGCACGTACTGGTAACTGTGAATATTATTTCTATGTCGATGTCGAAGGACATGCCATGGATGCCAAGGTGAAGGCGGCGATGGAGGAGTTGAATCGCGATGCGGCGTTTTTCAAGATATTGGGATCGTATCCTTGCACGGTTTGATGTGAGCATAGGCGCGATTTCGTAGGGCGGGTTTGGATGAAATTCGCCGCGCCGCCAGATTGTCGAGTGTCCGAGCAGCGCGGGTTTCACCCGCCCTACGATACTGGAACCGTCTTCCCATGCTTAAACTTGAAGTTTGGCTAGTTAATTAATTCGGTACAACGATGGAAAATTCAGAGGCGCAAGCGCGTCCACTTTTTAATCAAATAGTCTTGATCGGCGTTGGCTTGATCGGTGGCTCTTTTGCTTTGGCTTTGAAGCGGGCAGGGGCAGTGAAGCATATCGTGGGTCTGGATCGTGATGCCGCTTCTTTGCAGGTGGCAAGGTCCTTAGGAATCATCGATAGCTTTAGCTATGATATTGCTGATGCAGTGCATAACGCCGATTTGATTCTGATCGCCACCCCGGTCGCGCAAACAGCGGCAATCTTGAGCGCGATTTATCCGCATTTGCAGGCGCATACTATCGTCACTGATGCAGGTAGCACCAAGGCCGATGTAGTTGCTGCAGCGCGCGCTTCTCTGCAAGAAAAAATTGCGCAATTTGTGCCGGCACATCCTATCGCCGGACGTGAGAAAAATGGTCCGCAAGCGGCGATTCATGATTTGTATGCCGGCAAAAAAGCGGTGATTACACGCCTGCTAGAAAATGATGCGACCAGTGTGAAGAAGGTAGAGCAGGCATGGCGTGCCTGCGGTGCGATCATCCATCATTTAAGCCCACAAGAACATGATCAGGTGTTTGCCTC
>JACQDW010000127.1 GCA_016200845.1 Burkholderiales bacterium
TGCGGGCACTTTGTGGCAAACCTAGCTTGTCACGCCTGATCAAGTGCTGCCCCATGTCGAGCGCGGCTTCGCAAGCGCGTTGTATATTCAGGATGGCGGCATCTTGCCGGGTAAAATCCGTCGCAAAGTCACTTCCAGCGGCGGCGTATTCTTCGCGCGCACGCGCTACGCAGCGCTCTATCGTCGCTGCCTTGTTGAGCACTACATCATCCGCCATATACTTTCCCTTCGGTAGCAATATCATTTAACAAGCCAGCACGCGCCGCATCCAGATTGTTTTTTTCAGAGAGTACGAAACATTCAAACAGTCCTGCGTCTGGCTGACTAGCCCACAACAAGCGACCTTGCGTAATGACCTGATATTGCATCACTGTACTGGCTGCACGCAAGTCAAGCAAATCGACCGCACAGCCCACCACGCTAGACAATTGGTTCGCCACTTCCCATAACTGCAAAGCAGGGGCATAAGTTGGTACAAATACGGCCAAATCTAAATCGCTATCGGCTTGAGCAGTGCCTAACATGCGGCTGCCGAAAGCGTAAATCGCGAGCGCCTGTGGGAAAGCCGCACGTAAAGTCACGACTACCGTGCCATCCTCAGCCAACATATGCTGGTCCATTACATTCTTCCTTGTTTGATCAAGCATTTAAGCGCTCGTTTTTTCGATTTATCACTAGTTCATGCATGACACCAATTATAAGACAGCTTACCATCTCACCCTTCCCACAATCGCTCAAAATCAAACGACAATTGTCGATGATGTTTGATGGAAAGTAGATAAATCACCGCCTCATATCGCGCGTATAGAATCAGATAGTCGGAGATCACATATTCTCTCAGGTCTCCATCACCGAGTTTTTTTAGCAAAACATTGATATGATTGCTGGCTTCCACTGAGCGAATCGTCCGTTTCATGAAGGGTCGCCCGATTTCTTGAAATCGTTCCAGATTGGGAATGGTGGTCTTTTCGAGTTCGTCTAAGAGTGCATCGAATTCTTGTGGCGCTTCTAGCTCTTTCAAGAATTGTTCAATGCTATCGAGGTTGCGCTCAAAATTCGCGCTTAGCTTGACGACTATTTTTCTTTTCGTGATCATGCTGACGTCTGACGCTTGCGTTTCAAAGATCGAATAACAGCGCGCGCATCTTTGACATTTCCATTTGCGACATCATCCAATCCTTTTATCGCTTCATCGATCAACAGAAGATGTATACGTTCGCGTTCAAGTTGGTGGTAATAATCAAGGCGCTGGGCATCAATAATGGCAACATAGCTCTCACCATTCTTGGTGACGATCTTTTCCGAGCCGGCTTTCACCTGATCGGCCAATTCGGATAAGTTGGCTCGCGCTTGAGAGAGAGAAATAACATCATTAATCGAGATCGCCATAACTACACCTTTTAAACGTACATAATTTTGTACATCATACAGGTGATATTTCAAGGTGGTCAATTTAAGTCAAAGAAACTTCGTTGTCCACACAATCACGTGCTACACTTAATTATGTGTTCCACATTTAGAGGGCAATCATGGCAGAAACAGTCAACTTTACCGGCGCGGTCGATCGCGAATTGCTCAAGCGCGCCAAAATTCTTGCTGCGAAGTCTGAAACCTCGATTAATGCTTTATTCAATGCTGAATTGCGTTATTTGGTCGAGACGTTTGAAGCGGCTGAAGCGTCTGGCAATCAGAATTTCAAAACCTTATTAGACTTCGCCTTGGGTCGCGTCGATGACCTTACTGCAAAGGCCGCCTTAGGAATCGACAGCGACGAAGATTTGTTCCTGTTGATGACGCAAGCACATTTGCCCATGCCTCGTCTACCGGAATCTAGCACTCAAGAGATGGTCAATAGCCTTCATGCACTAGCATCGTAAGAGGGCACTTTGAGCGAGACATCTCCCATATTACTGTTACCCGATGCGGGGCCATTAATTACGCTTGCCTATGCCGATGCACTTGATTTGCTTTTCAAGCCTGAATGGCAAGTCAATATCGTCGATATGGTACAACATGAGGTAACGCGCAACCAAACGCCGACTAACCAAAAGATCCCACATTGGATCGTAGAAAACAAGGTGCAGGTATTACGCACCAAGACGCTTGAACACTTTCAACAGACGCAAGCGAGTGGAGCAACACCCCCACGGAAAGCTAATTTGGGTGAATTTGCGATCCAAGAAGCGATGAACAACTTTGCGCTCATGAGTCCACCGCCGACGGCCGTGTTTCTATTTGAAGATCATAAAATCGCACGCGCGAGTTTTCTGTTACCAGACAATTGCCGCAAAGTGAGTACGCGTTCTTTTCTGCAGTTTCTTGAACAAAAACAATGGATAAGATCAGCCGCCGAAATAGAGCGAAAAGCTATCTTGAACGGACGTCTTTTTTCGCAGCTACGATTCCCACCAGAGTAGTCTTCTCTCTTTTCTTATTGTCACACCAAAGAAAAATCCCCCACTTGCGCCATCATTTCTACAACGATAAAATCACCAACCCCACGCAATCAAAGCCCAAGCGAAGATGAACACAAAATCAGCCATCACGGCATTAGCAGCATTGGCGCAGGAATCTCGTTTGGCTGTCTTTCGTCTTTTGGTGGCGACCGGGCCACAGGGACTGGCGGCGAGTAAGATTGCTGAGAGTCTCGCCGTGCCTGCGTCTTCTTTGTCTTTTCACTTGAAAGAATTAAGCCATGCAGAGCTGATCACGGCGAAGCAAGAGGGACGGTTTATTATTTACTCTGCCAATTTTGCGGCGATGCAAACGTTGATGGATTATTTATCCGAGAATTGTTGTCATGGCGAGCCTTGCGGTGTAAGCACGAAACCCACTTGCAACTCTGCGCCTTGCGCGCAATAAATCGCATTTACGCTGTCGCAGCTCCGCGTTCTAATTTATCCAACATCACAATGTGGTGTTCTCAAGACAAATCTAATCAAACACCAAATCGCATGAAGGTAAAAACAGCTTGCTGTTTTATGCATCAATCCTGAGAAAAATTCGTTAAAACCTCGCAATTCCAAAGATATGCATCTGATTTTCAGGCTCATTTCGCACGCCCGTTCACCGGGATCTTTTCCCAATTCTCGTTTGATACAAAAGTACACAATACTTTTGCCTCACTTCGCCCTTTGCAATGTACGAATACGTTTTTAATGCAAGCGTAATGGCTACATTCTTTCACCCGTCGTGACGAACGGCGCCATTGCACCGACATTAATCTGCATTCACTTCGATCATCTCATGCAAAGGAAAATCATGACCCCCCGTTTAAAAACTCTCGTTGCCGCGCTCGCCATGATTATGGCTGTGCCTGCCCTCGCGCAAAACAATCAAAGCAGATCTTTTGATGCGATCACTGTCGCCAAGGCGGTCGCCGCTAAGGAACCAATTGGCTTACGCACCAGCGCTGAAGCTGGCCTGCGAACTTTGATCAATGATCTCAGCAAAGATATTCCCGCTGGCACTCTACCTGATAATTTCCCGTTTGAAATCAACGACATTTCTGAATTAAGAAACGCAAAATTAGGTATGGGTTTTGAAGTACATACCGCGCATCCACAAACTCTGTTGGCAGGTGGTCGCCCATTCGAGCAAATGTTAATGGGAACAGGGATTTGGAATTTTGTGGTGCTGGTGGATGGTCATCCTGCCGCTCTTTTGGAGATGGAAAAGGTCAATGGAAAATGGCAAGTAAACGGTGCTGGCGGCAGCAAGTTGGCGCAAGACGTGCACCAGACAACGCAACAAAACGCAGGAAGAAATGCGTTCCGCTTTGTCCGGATTTATCAGGCGACAGCCGACTTTTTAGAAGTCAAAGATATGGAAGGCAAATCGCGCTTCGCACCTTTGCTAGCGGCGCGTCAATCACTGCGCATGCCAGCCAATTCTGCCTTAGAACAAGCCGCCCCAGTCAGTGCTGACGTCCTGCCCGCATTACAAGGCGCAGTGCGTGAACATCTGGCTCGCTTCAAACAATAAAACATGCGCAGAAAAAACGCGCAGACACTTACCATTACGGAGACAAAACAATGAAACGTATTTCTTACTTTACAAAAGCGCTGGTCGCCATTTCCGCGCTCACTTGTGCACAATTCGCCTTCGCGCAAACGCACAACTTGAACGTACCATTACGAGTGCAAGAACATAGCCAATGGTGCTGGGCTGGGTCAAGTCAAATGGTGTTAAATTACTTCAATAAAACGCCCTCGCAATGTGCCGAGGTCAATTACGCCAAAGGGATCAACTACGCTTGCGGCAATTCCACCTTCAATTGGAATAGCAATGCGAACCAACCCAACTCTACCAATGCCATCACGTACATCTTAAATGGATGGGGTGTAAATTCCTCTGTTGTAGGTGTCCTCTCTCAATCTAGCTCTACTTCCCGCATCAATAACAATAAGCCTTACATCCTGCTCTGGCAGTGGACTGGTGGTGGCGGTCATTTTGTGGTCGTAAAGGGCTATACCAATAGCGGCGCCACGCTGTATATCAATGATCCATGGCCAGGCAATGGTTCTTATGTACGCTCTTATTCGAGCACAAATTCGGCTTCAGATCGGTATTGGTATAACACGGCGGTGGTGAATTAATTTTGTGGCGCAAGCGCTAGGGTCTAGTCACCCAAATTTATCGTGCTTGCGCCTCGCTCACCAGCCATTGATGAAAGGCCACGAACGCGGGGTTTTCTTTGCGGTCGGCTGAATAAATCAGATAGTAGTCGAGACGCAGAGGCGTCGCTACATTGAATGGCCGCACCAGTCGTCCAGCGGCAATATCATATTCGACCAACAGCGCTTGTCCCAGCGCCACACCCTGCCCGTCTATCGCCGCTTGCAAGGCCATCAGCGCCAATGTGAACAAAGGCCCCTTGCGTGCCTGCGCATCGCGCTCATGCACACCGAGTGTGGCAAACCACGATTGCCAGCTCGGATAATCGGGATCATTCATGGCGCTCACTTCATGCAACAAAGTTTGCTTGCCCAAATCCGCTGGCGTCTGCAACAGTCGCGCTATCGCTGGACTGCACACAGGAAAAACCTCGGTCGCAATAAACGGCTCTATTCGAAAATCCGCAAACTGTGTGCGCCGAAAATCAATCGAAATATCGCAATCACGATAACTGCGATCGACTTCAGAGACGATCTCAACGCGCACCTGAGGATGACGATTCAAAAAACGATACAAGCGCGGCACCAGCCATTTCGAGCCAAACGAAGGTGGCACACCGACACGCAATAAAACATTGTTATCGTTGAGTAAGGCATCGGTAGCTTGCTGAAAAATCTTAAAACCTTCTCGTATGCGCGGCAAATAACGCTCACCCGCCTCAGTTAGTTTCAAGACATTATTGCTGCGTTGAAAAAGATCGAGCCCTAAAAAATCCTCTAACAACTTGATTTGATGGCTAACCGCCGCATTCGTCACATGCAGCTCCTCCGCCGCCCGCGTGAAATTGAGCCGCCGGGCGGCGACTTCAAAGACTCTCAACGCGTTTAAAGGGGGAAGACGTTTAGACATACATCCATACGATTTCATTAGAAAACAACACCATAACAGACTTTGATTAAATAAAACTTAATGAGATATTGAAATTTTATAGTGGTTTAATGAGTCGCTTAACAGAAAGAAAGAGTGCTACCATTTTGTATCGTTTTTTGGCCTTCATTGCTTTTATTAGGAAATGAAGCTCGTATTTCTTGATCATTAAAGGACTTGCGCAAAATTGCGCTGGCTAGGGTGAAGCGAGAAATTCAGGCAACATGTTGCCTGCTCGCGTAACAACCCAGTCTTACAAGACTGGGTGCGCCCTGCAAGGGCGGAGCCGAAGACAGTACAACTGTACGGCGAGGCGAACGCAACAACGCCAGCGTCTGTTTTGCGAAAGTCCAACATTAAATATTTCTCAATGCCGTCTCAAGTATTCCTCGCTTGCGATGAATTCGCAGCATCGTTAAGCTGCCATCCCATCGCCCTCATCTCAACATTCATCCATTGAGACGGCACTCCAATTAAATTCACATGACTAAACTCATTACCATCGATACCGGCACCACCAATACACGCGTCACGCTGTGGGAAGATCACGACGTGCTCGCCCATGCTGCCTGCGAAGTTGGGGTCAGAGATACCGCCATCACAGGCAATCGCGACAAACTCCAACAAGGGGTACGTGACACCATACAGCGTTGTCTGGAAATGGCAAACGTCGATGCTGAACAGATAGACCTTGTGATTGGTTCTGGCATGATTAGTTCCAACGTCGGCCTGTTTGAGTTGCCGCATGTCTTAGCACCGGCTGGTTTGCAACAATTAGCGCGCGGCATGGTGTCGGTGACGATACCGGAAGTGTTTGCTAAACCGATCTGGTTTGTGCCTGGCGTGCGCAATGTGGTGGAAAACATTGGCCTGCACAATTGCGAAGCGATGGACATGATGCGCGGCGAAGAAGTCGAAGTCATGAGCGTGATCGATCAACTAGGCGTCACTGGACCGGCCATGATGGTCATGCCGGGTTCGCATTCCAAATTCGTCTGCATCGACGACAAAAACCGCATCACAGGTTGCGTCACCACACTCGCAGGCGAGCTGATGTATGTGATCACCCACAACACGATTTTGGCGCAATCTTTAGACGCGCAATTTGCCACTTCCATCAAAGAAGAAATGCTGCTGGCAGGCGCGCAATCGGCACAAACCATAGGCCTAGGTCGCACTTGTTTTAATGTACGCACGCTAGACCAATTCACGATTTATGAACGCAACGACCGCGCCAATTTTTTACTCGGCGCTATCCTCGGAGCCGATTTGTTGACACTCAAAAACAGTAGCGCCATTACCATGTTGCCCGGCACACCCGTGGTCATCTGCGGCAAACCCATCATGAAAGAAGCGCTCGCGATTCTCATTAAGAACGACGACTATTTTTCTGGCACGATCACCGTGGTCTCCGACCAAACCCAAGCCCACTTGGCTGGCAGAGGTGCGATTCTAGTGGCGACGGCGCGCGGCTTGGTCAAATAAAATCAAATTCAATTAAACAAATACAGAACGCACCATGACAAACCCATCAACGAAAACCATCACCCGTTTTGGCAACATCCCCTCAGGCGCAGGCGGGCAGCGTCTGCCGTTTTCACCCGCTGTACGTGCCGGTGATTTTGTATTTTGCTCGGGGCACGTCGCCATGAAAGACAACGGTGAAGTCAAGAAGGTATTAGCGTTGGCAGGTTGCAGCTTGGAAGATGTGGTTAAAGTCTGCGTCTGGTTAGACGACACGCGCGATTTCTGGACTTTCAACCGCATCTACACTGAATATTTTGGCGATCACGCTCCAGCAAGGTCATGCGTACAATCAGCAATGATGGTGGACTGCAAAGTTGAGATCGAAGTCACCGCATACAAACCACTGTAAATATGATGAACAGCGCCGCTTATCGTTCTTTGTATGTATATGCGTGGGATATCGCCGACGTCGGTGTCACGCAGTTTATTGATGAAGCGCTGTCTATGGGCATCACCGATGTCAGCGTCGCCACCGCCTATCACGCAGGCAAATTTATCCGTCCTCATGCAAAGCAACCACCACGTGTGATTTTTCCCGAAGATGGTGTCACTTATTTCAAGCCCGATCTGGCGCGCTACGCCGACTTGCAGCCGCAAGCGCATAGCGACGAAAAATTACTAAACGTAATCCCAGCGCTGCTCGCTGATGGCAGACTACGCGTGCACGGCTGGACCGTCTTGCAGCACAATACCCGCATGGGTACAGCCTATCCGAACGCGACGGTGAAAAACGCATTTGGCGACTCGTATGTGTATAGCCTGTGTCCTATGCAAAACGCGGTGTTCGACTACGCGCTGCAACTCTGCGTCGATCTGACGACACAACATCCATTACACAGCTTGATCTTAGAAACCCCGGGCTGGCTGCCGTATGCACACGGCTATCACCATGAATTCGCACAAATCAACACTAGCCCTGATGTAGAAATTTTGTTGGGACTGTGTTTCTGTGATGCCTGCACAACTGCGGCAAAAGAAAAACACATCGCCATCGATGCGCTGCAACAGCGCGTACAGTCAGCGATACAAAGTGCATTCGATCAAGAGTGTGTAACGCCAGCAAAGCGCTCTGACTTTTTCACCGACGCAGACTTACTCGCCTTTGTCAGTCTACGCCAAGACCGCGTCACAGAATTAGTTCGCGCTATCCGTCAAGCCATTCCCGCCACTTGTGCATTAGCAGTGATCCCCACCGTGCAACGACCGACATCGGCATGCTGGACAGAGGGAAGCCACCTGCACGATTTGGCGCAGGTAGCCGATTATTTAGAAATTCCGTTTTACGAAAAAACCGCGCAAGCCGCCATCAATGACGCCATTGAGTGTCTCGCGCATGTCCCAAGCCCCCATAAGATCCGCGCCATATTACGTCCCGGCCTGCCCGACCTCGATCAAGGCAAAGAACTAGCCGCCGCAATCAAAGGACTACGACAACAAGGCATACGCGACTTCGCGTTTTACAACTACGGTCTGCTGCCACAAAGCCAGCTCACGCACTTAGCCAACACGCTCACTCAGGAGTTTTCCGATGTCACGTAATGTTCTCATCACTGGTGCTTGCGGCGGTATAGGCCGCGCCTTATGCGCTGCCTTCATCCAAGCTGGCGACCGCGTCTTTGCGCAAGATCTGCATGCTGATCAACTGCAAATATTGGTCGCAGAATTAGGCGCGGAGCGCTGCCATGCTGTTGCTGCCGACATCACCGATGCGCAAAGTTTACAACACGCTGTTTCTGCAGCGACGCAGATGTGGGGCGAGATAGCCGTGGTCGTCGCCAACGCTGGCGCAGCGCAAGCCTTAACACTGCAAAGCACGACAGAAGCAAGCTGGAAACAAGACATCGATCTCAACTTAAACGGCACATTCAACACCATAGAAGCAGTGCGTCCGGCGATGCAACAGGCAGGCAAAGGCAACATCGTCATCATAGGCTCGGTCAATGGCCTGAGCGCCTTTGGCCACCCCGCATACAGCGTCGCCAAAGCCGGCCTAGTCGGCTACACCCAAGCACTCGCAATGGAGTTAGGAAAATTCGGCATACGCGCCAATATCGTCTGCCCCGGCACTGTCAAAACACAGGCATGGCAAGAGCGCGTGAATAAAAATCCGCAAGTGTTTGAGGATTTAAAAAAATGGTATCCGCTGGGCGACTTCGCCACGCCACAAGACATCGCGAACGCTGTGCTGTTTTTGGCATCGGGTGCTGCGCGCGTGATCACTGGTGTGGTGTTGCCGGTGGATGGAGGATTGATGGCGGGGAATCGGGTGTTTGCTAGGGAGTTGACGCAGGAGGATTTGTAGGGTTTTGTTTGGCGACGTTGCAGTTGCGTAGGGCGGGTTGCAACCCGCCGTTTGTTTATGTGATTTTGTGTGGTGCTATTTATTTGCGTTTGCTTATTTGCGTTTGCTGTTTTTCGACGGACTGTAGGCCGGGGGCGGCCCGGCAGCCGCTCACTTTTCTTGCTTCGCCAAGAAAAGTAAGCAAAAGAAGGCGACCGCACTTTGAAGTGACCCCATAAAGTTGGACACTGATTCTAACTTTATGGAGTACCAATGAGCAAGTACACAAAGCAATTCAAGTTGGAGGTGGTTGAGCATTATCTGACAGGGGTATCTGGATTAAAGGAAGTCGCGAAGGCGCATGGGTTGGTGCATTCAGTGGTAGGTAGGTGGGTCGCCATGTATCGCTTGCATGGAGAAAAAAGTTTCGATAAGAAGTATGTGAATTACACCGCACAATATAAACTCTCTGTTTTGCAACACATGTGGCAACATCAGCTTTCCTATACTCAAACTGAGCTGCTATTTGATATTCGCGGCCCTGGCCGCTTAGCGATCTGGGAGCGATCCTATCGTAGTGGCGGTATCGAGGCACTTATTTCGCGTAATTGTGCGCCATCAAAAAAAATGACAAATCCCGTTACGACTGAACCAACCGATTCTTCAAAGAAGGATGACAAGCGAACTCACGATGAGTTACTAGCCGAGGTAAATTATTTACGCATGGAGAATGCTTATCTAAAAAAGTTGAGAGCCTTAGTTCAGCAACAAGCGCAAGCAACATCCGGCAAAAAGCGCAAATAGTGCAAGAGCTAAGGCAGCAATTCCCGATTGTAGATTTACTCAAGTTGGCAGGTTTGGCTCGCAGTACGTTTTATTACCAGCAGAAAGCGATGCTAATTGAAGATAAATATGCGGAGATAAAGACATGTATTCGTTCGCTTTATGAACTCCACAAGGGGAGGTATGGCTATCGCCGTATTACCTCGGCACTTCAACAATTGGGTAAGATTGTGAATCACAAAACCGTACAACGCCTTATGCAGGAGTTAGGGTTGAAGTCGTTAGTCAGAATTAAGAAATACCGGTCTTATAAGGGAGAAGTGGGATGTGCAGCACCCAACATTTTGCAACGCCAGTTTGACGCGCAAGAGGCCAATCAGAAGTGGGTAACGGATGTCACAGAATTCAAAGTCGCTGGAGAGAAACTCTATCTTTCTCCCATCATGGATTTATATAATGGGGAAATTATTGCCTTTGAGACGTCAAAGCGACCTGTATTTGATTTGGTCGATAGCATGCTGAAAAAAGCCTTCATTAGGCTCGGCGCCAACGATAAGTTGATACTTCACTCGGATCAAGGCTGGCAATATCGCATGCCCGCCTATCAAAGCCAACTTAAACAACATCAGGTGACGCAAAGTATGTCGAGAAAGGCCAACTGCTTAGATAATGCCTCCATGGAGAGTTTTTTTGCTGTGCTGAAAACAGAATATTTTTATTTGAATAAATTTAAAACCGTGGAAGAACTTCAGGATGGGCTAACCGAATATATTCACTACTATAATCATGATCGTATTAAGCTGAAGCTAAATGGGCAAAGTCCCGTGCGTTATCGAAATCAAGCGTCAATGGCGTAAGTACTTTAACTGTCCAACTTTATGGGGTCACTTCACTTCGTCGCCCTTCGGGTACCCAATGCTGCAAAACAAAAAATGGGAAAGCGTTGAAACTCGCTTCGCTCAAACAGCAACGCTTTCTTTATCCATTTTCTGTTTCGCATCATTGGCGACGCAGAAGCGGGTGAACGTCAACCGCAAGATCAAAAACAAAGTCAAAAACAAAGTCAAAAACAACGACTATCGACTGACATTAGGAAAATAAGTTTGCAGTTGAACTTGTGTGTGTTGATGTTGATGTTGCTTTTGACTTTGACTTTGACTTTGCTGTTGCCTTTGACTCTCATCCGCTTCTGACAACGCCAATTGTGCTTTACAGAAAATGGATTAAGAAAGCGTTGCTGTCTGAGCGAAGCGAGTTTCAACGCTTTCCCATTTTTTGTAATGCACAATTGGGAACCCGAAGGGCGTTGGCTGTGCGGTCGCCTTTCTTTGCTTCCTTTCTTTGGCGAAGCAAAGAAAGGGAGCGGCTGCCGGGCCGCCCCCGGCCAATAGACCGTCGATCAACAGTAAACGCAATACCGAAGGATAAAAAATGAAACGCGGGTTGCACCCGCCCTACAAAAAAAGAAACACAAATAACATAAAACCCAAGGAGACCACCATGACCACCAACCCACCCAACACCAGCAAACACATCTTCACTGCGATGTTCTTCATCGCCCTACTATTTTTCATCCTCGGCTTCGTCACCTGGTTGAATGGTTCTCTAATTCCCTTTTTAAAAATCGTCTGCGAACTGACCGACTTTCAAGCGCTGTGGGTGACCTTTGCTTTTTATATTGCCTACACCGTGATGGCCTTACCCTCGGCGGCAGTGCTCAGTCGCATCGGTTACAAAAACGGGATGACAGCGAGCTTGGGCGTGATGGCAGTCGGAGCTTTGATGTTTATTCCGGCGGCGAAGAGCAGTTATTACGGGCTGTTTTTGCTGGCGCTATTCACCTTGGCAAGTGGTATGACCTTGATGCAAACCGCGATCAATCCTTACATCGTTTGCATAGGCTCGCGTGAGAGTGCTGCTATGCGCATTAGCATTATGGGTTTGTTTAACAAGGGAGCGGGCATCGTCGTGCCTATGGTATTTGCGGCACTGATTTTGTCGGGGATTACGCAAACCTCCACCACCGCATTAGCGGCCATGGATGAGGTGGCGCGCACTGCCCTGCGTAGTGATCTGGCGGCGCGCCTTGTGACGCCTTACATCATTATGGCGGCTGGTTTATTGGTTTTTATGTTGATCATTCATTTTTCTTCCTTGCCTGATTTGGAGTTCGACGAAGAAGATCAAACCGGCACGACACGTTTCGGAGTTTTGCGATTTCCACAATTGGTATTAGGTGCGTTGAGTTTGTTTGCTTATGTGGGGGTCAAAGTAATCGCTGGCGATACCATAGGTTTGTATGGGCATCATCTTGGCGTCGCCAACTTCGCTGTGCTGACTTCTTATACGATGGGATTTATGGTGCTTGGTTATCTATTGGGCGTGGTCACGATTCCGCGTTTTATGTCGCAAAAAAATGCGCTGTTGCTGTGCGCGGTAAGTGGCCTACTTTTTACTGCCGGTGTGATGCTTAGCTCGCCCAGTGACAACGCACTTTCACAAGCACTCTTAGGCTGGGCAGGCGTGCCTGTCGTGCCCAATTCTGTGTTGTACCTCGCCATGCTCGGTTTCGCCAACGCCTTGGTCTGGCCTTCAATCTGGCCTTTGGCTTTAGAAGGCTTGGGCAAATACACGGCGGCTGGCTCTGCCCTCTTGATTATGGGCATCGCTGGCGGCGCGATTTTGCCTATGGCTTATGGTCATTTTTCTGACACTGGTGGCGCGCAGAGTGCCTATTGGGTCATGCTGCCCTGCTATGCCATGATCTTGTTTTATGCGCTTAAAGGACACACAATCAAGCGCTGGAAATAATTTTTTACAAATCATCCCATGCTAAATCTCACATCATTAGAACAACAGACTCTACTCCCTGGCACCAAGGGATTGGCTCTGACACAGGCTTTGCGTCAAGCCGATATCGCTGATCAAAACTGGAATGTCTTGAACGCCGACACCAGTTTCCCAGTCGCGGTGCTCAAGCAATCTGCCTTGCAACACAACGCCGACTGGATGAAACAATTTTGCGCCAGCATGCAAGTCGTTCTCGCGCCGCATGGCAAAACCACGATGTGTCCACAATTGTTCGACATGCAGTTAGAAAACGGTGCGTGGGGCATGACTTTGGCGAGCGTGAATCAATGCCTGATCACGCATCGCTTTGGAGTGAAACGCATCCTACTCGCCAATCAATTGATTTGCCGCAGCGACACGCAAGCCATCTTGCAATTGATGCGACAAGATCCCGCATTTGAATTTTTTGCGCTGACCGATTCAATAGACGGCGTGGATCGTTTGGCCGAACAAGTGAAAGCGTCGGGCTTACAACGCCCCTTGCCTTTGTTGGTGGAATTGGGCTTTGCAGGTGGTCGCACTGGATGCCGCAGCATGGCCGATGCCTTGAACATCGCGCGCGCAATTCATCGCAGCCCTTATTTGCAATGCGCTGGAATTGAAGGTTATGAAGGCTTGTTAGTGGGCAAACATAGAGAACAAGATCTGATGGCTGTTCGTGCATTCATACAAGACTTGATCACACTCACGCACGATGCTGATCAAGAGGGTTTATTTGAAGCCGAATCCATCTTGTTGTCAGCCGGAGGTTCGGCCTATTTTGATTTGGTGGGTCGCGGCTTTGAACATCATGCTGGCCTCTCACGCCCTGTGATGTCCATTTTACGCAGTGGCTGTTACATCACGCACGATCACGGCTTTTATCATCACTTGCTGGCCGAAATGCAGACCCGCGAGTCAAGTGTCAAAGAAGGCAATCTGCGCCCAGCACTAGAAGTCTGGAGCATGGTGCAATCGCGTCCCGAGCCTGATCTGGCGATACTCACCATGGGCAAGCGCGATGCCTCTTACGACATCGATTTGCCCTTCCCTCTTATCAGCCATCGCCCCGGCGCGGACAGCAAACCAATCGCCTTAACTGCAGGCTGCAAGATAGAAAAAATGAACGATCAACATGCGTATTTGCGCCTACCCAAAGAAAGCGCGCTTTGCGACAGCTTGCAAGTAGGTGACTTGGTCGCTTGCGGCATTTCTCATCCTTGCACCACCTTTGACAAGTGGCCGCTGATCTTGGTGGTGGATGATGATTACCAAGTTGTGTCTGCGGTCAACACGTTTTTTTGAATACCAACATGCAAACCCCGCATTACGCCCTCATCATCCGCAACGCCGACATCGTCGATGGCACTGGCGCACCTCCCTTTCGCGGTGACCTTGGCATCAATCATCAACACATCGCCTGCATCGCGCCGTCCCACAGTCTGCACGGCGATCACATTCTAAACGCGACTGGTCTGGTGGTCGCACCCGGTTTTATTGATGTGCATACCCACGACGACAGAGAAGTCATCGATACGCCCGCGATGCTGCCCAAACTCACTCAAGGGGTCACCACCGTCATCACAGGAAATTGCGGCATCAGCCTCGCGCCGTGGCTAGCGACTTGCCAGCCGCCCGCGCCTTTGAGTTTAATCGGCACGCAAAAAGACTATCGTTATGCCACAGTGCGAGCCTATATCGCTGCAGTGGAAGCGGCGCAACCAGCGGTCAACGTCGGCCTATTGATCGGGCACTCCACCTTGCGCGTAAACGCCGTCGCTGACCTTCAACGTGGTGCGACACCAGACGAAATCAGCGCCATGCAAATACTACTGGCAGAAGGTTTGCAAGCGGGCGCATTGGGTTTGAGTTCAGGTCTGTTTTATGCGCCAGCCAAGGCCGCCGACAATAGCGAAATCATCGCTCTCGCAAAAATCGCGGCGGCCAGCGGCGGCATCTACACCTCGCATATCCGTGATGAATACAATGGTGTCCTTGATGCGCTGGCAGAAGCCTGCGACGCTGCTAAGGCTGCACAATTACCAGTCGTACTATCGCATCACAAATGCGCAGGCCCCGCCAACTGGGGACGCACCACTGAGACTCTGGCCTACATCAAAGAGCGCCGCCAGCATCAAGCGGTCGGGCTTGATGCCTATCCTTACACAGCAGGCTCCACCGTGCTCGACCCCGATTATGTCGATGGCGTGATACGCATCATGATCAGTTTTTCAGAGCCGCATCCTGAGATGCAGGGGCGCGATTTAGCAGACATCGCCACTGAGTGGCAGGTTGATCAAAAAGAAGCAGCGCTCCGTTTGCATCCGGCGGGCGCGGTGTATTTTCAAATGCGCGAAGACGATGTCGAACGTGTGCTCAGCGATACCCACACCATGATAGGCTCAGACGGCCTGCCGCATGATAGCCACCCTCACCCGCGACTATGGGGCGCATTCCCACGCGTATTAGGACACTACAGCCGCGACAAACAATTATTCAGTTTAAGCGAAGCGGTCAGGCGCATGACCAGTCTATCTGCCGATCAGTTTGGCTTAAAACATCGCGGCCGCATCGCTTTGGACCACTACGCCGATCTGGTCATCTTCAACCCAGGCACCATCAGTGATCAGGCCACCTTTGCTCATCCCAAACAAGCCGCCAGCGGCATACACTGGGTGATCGTGAATGGACAGATCGCGCTGCAAGATGGGGTCAGCACAGGTCAGCGCAGTGGTAAAGTATTACAGCGTTCAAGTTAGTGGCTTAATGCGCGCTATTCCAAAATGAAAATACTTGGGTTATTCTGAGCTCTCTCTTCCATAGCGATGCAGGAATTACCCATGACTACACAGAACACGTTTTCTAAGACACGCTCGCCTTTCCGTCTTTCTACGATCAGCACTGCACTTCTCGTCATCACTGCATTGGGGATGGCGACAGCGCCCACCATCTGTCTGGCTGCGCACAAAACAGCGACAACGCAACAAAACAAACTAGCTCCCGCAAAAAAACAGCTAGACCAACTCGCAGACATCTTCTACGAATCGCGCGCGCAATTTGATCCGCTTCAGTATGCGACCATCAATGGCGATGGTCGCTACAATGATCAACTCGGTATCAGCATAGACCCCAAAAATCGCGACAAGCAATTCGCGCTGATGCACCGCATGCAAAAACAATTGCACGGCATCGCCCGCGCACAGCTTTCTGAAAAAGACCAGCTCAATTACGATTTGCTCGCCTACGAAATCGATAGCGCTCTGCATTTTGAACATTTTCCTGAGCACTTGTTGCCGCTCAATCAAATGGACAATGTGCCCAGCACGCTTGCTAATTTTGCGGGTGGCGATGGCGCACAATCACTAAAGACGGTGACCGAATACAAAGCCTATCTGGCGCGCTTAAACAAGCTCCCACTCTGGATCAATCAAGCCATCAAGAATATGCAAGAGGGCATTAAGCAAGGCATAGTACAACCCAAAGCCATCACGCTGGCGATGCTGCCACAGTTCAAGGCTTTGCCCAGTGCCAATCCTCAAGCCAGCATTTTTTATACACCGATCAAGAATTTTCCAGACGCCTTCTCTGCAGCTGAGCGGACACAGCTCGACAAAGCTTATATACAAGCGATTAGCAATCGGCTTACACCTTCCTTGCAAAGGCTGGTGTATTTTCTGGAGACCGATTACCTGAAAGCTGGGCGCGACAGCGCAGGCTATAGCGCCTTGCCCAATGGCGCAGCGTGGTATCAGATGCGCATCAAAGACAACACCACCACCGATCTCAAGCCAGATCAAATTCACGCCCTAGGATTGCAGGAAGTGGGACGGATACAGGCACTGTTTGCGGAGCTAGGTCCGCAACTCGGCTACACTGGCGCTGCGATTGATTTGCCACAGTGGGTGGCTGGCGAAAACAAATTCAAATCCTTTCAAAGTGACACCGAGATTTTGGATGCCTATCGCAAGATTGATGCTCAAGTACAAAGCAAACTACCAGAACTTTTCAGTTTGCTTCCTAAGGGAAAACTAGAACTGCAATTAGAGCCGGAATTGAGTCGCGCCACAGCGTCGGATCACTACACGCCGCCATCCGCTGATGGCACGCACCCGGGCATTTTTTGGCCTGTCGTCAACGACGCTAAGCAATACAGCCGCGTTGGTATGGTGACTTTGTTTTTGCATGAAGGTCAGCCTGGGCATCATTTGCACGCCGCCCTGCTCAAGGAAATTGATCTCCCCAAATTCCGCAAATTCAATACAGAAAACCTCAACAGCGCCGCCTTCACCGAAGGGTGGGCCTTGTATTCAGAAACGCTGGGGCATGAGTTAGGTCTGTATCGCGACAACCCAGAAGCTTACTTTGGGCACCTCAAAGATGAGCTGATGCGCGCCGTGCGCTTGGTGGTGGACACAGGCATCCACGCCAAAGGCTGGACGCGCGAACAAGCCATGCTCTATATGCAAAAGAATCTGGGCTATTCCGAGGAGCGCGCCAAAAATCAAATTGAACGCTACATGGTATTGCCAGGCCAGGCTCTGAGCTACAAGATCGGTGCTCGTAAGATTTTAGAAATGCGCGGTCGCGCTCAGCAAGCATTAGGCAGCAAATTCAACTTACCCAAGTTTCACGAAATCGTGATCGGCGATGGCACACTACCACTGCCAATTTTGGAAGTACAGGTGGAGCGTTGGATAGCACGAGGCAAGTGACTGGCTTTACGTCCTGCCGCTAAAATACCTATGGTAAACTGCGCGTCTTTCAGACCCAAGATCCAGCTTACTGGACTATTAATTTTATGACCACCGCACTCTCCACCCTCTACCCTGCGCCTTTGTGGCAATGGTTTGAACAAATTTGCGCGATTCCCCATCCTTCCAAACACGAAGCCGCCTTGAGCGCCCATATTCAGGCTTGGGCGCGGCAACGCGGCTTGGCATGTGAAGTCGATCAGGTCGGCAATCTGATACTGCGCAAACCCGCCAGCAAGGGTTTTGAAAATCGCAAGATCGTTGCCATTCAGGCGCATTTGGATATGGTTCCGCAAAAAAATGCCGACAAAGTACACGACTTTGTGCGCGATCCAATTCAAGCTTGGGTCGATGGAGATTGGGTCAAAGCTCGCGGTACCACACTGGGCTCTGATAATGGCATAGGCATGGCGTCCGCGTTGGCGATTTTAGATTCCAACGATATCGCTCACGGCCCAATTGAAGTCTTACTCACAGTCGATGAGGAAGCAGGCATGACCGGTGCCTTTGGCTTGCAAGCAGGCATGCTCAACGCGGAAATATTGATTAACACTGATTCGGAACAAGAAGGTGAAATCTATATGGGATGCGCAGGTGGCGTCGATGCACAAATCGAACTACCGCTGCAATGGCAAACCGCGGACACGCATCTGATTGGCGCTACACTTACGATCAGTGGCTTAAAAGGTGGGCATTCTGGTGTCAATATTCATTTGGGACGCGGCAATGCCAATAAGCTGTTGGCACGTTTCCTGGCAGGACATGCCAAAGAGCTCGATTTGAAGCTCACGCATTTCCAGGGTGGTTCACTGCGCAATGCCATCCCACGTGAAGCATATTGCAGCTTCCATATCGCGGCAGAACAATTCCCACTTTTGCAAAGCTATGTTGAGCACTACCAAACGCTGCTCAACAATGAATTGGCAGCAACCGAACCAACTTTGTTGTTGACGCTCGCCAAGTGCGACACCGCCAATCGCTGTCTGCAAGAGACATCACAAACGCAACTCATCAATCTGATCAATAGCTGCCCGAATGGCGTGGTGCGTATGAGTGATGAAATCAAGGGCGTAGTTGAGACCTCTCTGAATCTGGGCGTCATCAACACCTCGGAACACAGCGCTAGTCTGGTCTGTCTGGTGCGCTCACTGATCGACTCTGGACGCGACAACGTTGAAAGCCAATTGAGCTCTTTGTGCGAATTGGCGGGCGCCCAAGTGCAGTTTGTGGGCGCTTATCCAGGCTGGAAACCGGACACCAACTCCGCTGTGATGGACATCGTCAAAAACTGCTATCAGGATATCTATCAGCGCGAGCCTGAAGTCATGGTCATTCATGCTGGCTTGGAATGTGGGCTTTTCAAAAAACCCTACCCGACCATGGATATGATCTCGATAGGCCCAACCATCCGCTTTCCCCATGGACCGGACGAGATGGTGAATATCAAAACGGTCGGACAATATTGGGATTTATTACTGACGGTATTGAAGAATATTCCTGCAGCAAAATAAAAAAGAGTCGCACTGCATTTGTAGTGCGACTCTTCTCATCTGCTTAAAGCTGAGAGCTGAGCGCTTAAAGCTTAAAGTTCATCATTTCCTGCATCAGGCTTTGAGATTCACGCTGCATGCTCGTTGCGGCAGCGGCGGACTCTTCCACCAGCGCGGTGTTTTGCTGAGTCACTTCATCCATCTGCGTAATCGACAAGTTGACTTGTTCGATGCCCAAACTTTGTTCGCGGCTGGCGGCAGCAATCTCGCTCATCAAGGCAGCAACACGCTGCACCGAGCTGACGATCTCGCGCATATTTTCACCTGCTTCGCCAACCAGCTTACTACCGGCATCGACTTTTTCCACCGAGTCGGCAATTAACTCTTTAATCTCTTTTGCCGCTGCTGCAGAGCGTTGCGCCAAACTACGCACCTCAGAAGCCACCACCGCAAAACCGCGCCCCTGTTCACCAGCGCGCGCCGCCTCCACCGCAGCATTCAAGGCCAGAATATTGGTTTGAAACGCGATGCCGTCGATGACAGAAATAATATCGACAATCTTGCGCGAACTTTGGGTAATCATATCCATAGTTTTAACAACGTTATTCACTACCTCACCGCCAGTCACTGCCACCTCTGTCGTAGCAACCACAAGTTGATTCGCCTGATCTGCATTATCAGCGTTTTGTTTCACTGTGCTGGTCAATTGTTCCATGGTCGATGACGTCGTCTCAAGCGACTGCGCCTGGTCTTCGGTGCGTGCGGACAAATCCATATTGCCTGATTCAATTTCACGCGATGCACTAGAGATGGTCTGCGCACTGTCACGCACCAAAGTCAAGGTCGCTGCAAGGTTCGCCACCATATCTTTTAAAGCAAAAAATAGTTGTCCAGTTTCGTCGTTATGATCGACTCTCACCTGTATCGCCAAATTGCCACGGGCGACATTCTCTGCGATATCGACGGCCTCTTCCAGCGGCTGTGTAATGCTGAGACGAATCGCTCTTGCCAAAAAAATCCCGGCAACAATAAAGATGATCAAAATAATCCATGACACGGTGGTTGCGAACGCAATACTACTCACGGCATTCGCTTCGGTCCGTTCTGCGTGTTTATTGGTCACATCGACCAATTGATTAATCAAATCCAAATGCGTATCGTAATGCTGTTTTAATTTTTGCATAGCTTGCGCTACGGCCGCTTTATCCTGCGCCTTCACCGCTGGCACCAACTCGTTAAACGCGACAGTATAAAACGCCACCGCGGGTTGATAGCTCTGCTTTAAAATCAAATCCGCGATCGCCGGAGTCAGACTCTCTTTACCCCAATATGCATGGCGCTCGTCGTATTCACCTTTGAGTACCTTCAAGCGCTCAATCAATTTTGTTTGCGCGCCAGCATCCTCCGATGCAGCCATTTGAAAAGCGACCAGATAAGACTCAAGAATATATTCGGGGGGTGGCAAAATATCGGCGATCAAGTCTTTGCTCTGCACGATATTTTTGAACACCGGACCATTCACCTTAAATTCAGATAAAGTCCGAAACGACCAAGCGCTATACATCAGGAAGCCGATCGCAAATGTCACGCTCATCAGAGTGAGTCGCTGTGAAACCTTCAAATTCCGCAGGATATTCATTATTGACTTTCCATCATTTTCAATACATCGGAGGGAGGGGTTTGACACGAATTGAGTATAGTTCGCGAAAAACATTATTTCCATAAGGGAATGAAATAAATCAATAAAGTTCGACTTCTTTTACAACATTTGCCCCACCAAAAAATTGACTTTTTAACCAATGTTATTTTCACTTCAGCGCCTGCTTCATACGAGCAAGCAAGCCTGGCATTGTTCGTTCTTCAACTTGCGCGTATCCGAGCATCAGTCCCGACCAAGTATGGCGGCGCTGACCGACATGATGAGAGCTCAAGGCAGGGGCGATGATCCCCAGTTGCGCCAAGCGTTCACTACACTCGACATCATCGATGCTTTGATCGCGAAAACAAACTGACAAATGCATACCAGCACTCTCACCATGCACCTCAAGCAGATCGCCCAAATGCTGCTGTATCAAATGAAGTAAGCAGTCGCGCCTTTGTTGATAAAGCCTGCGCATACGCCGCACATGCAAAGAAAAATAACCATCCCGGATAAATGTTGCCAGACACATTTGCTCGACCACGCGCCCACTCGGATAATTTTTTGCCAGCAGCGCGTGCAGGGGCTGCAATAAAGTGCGCGGCACGACCATATAGGCAATGCGCAATGCCGGGAACATGGTTTTACTAAACGTACCGAGATAAATAACCGGCGCATCTGGCAACAAACCTTGCATCGCGGGCAAAGGTGGCCCTGCATAGCGAAATTCGCTGTCGTAATCATCCTCAATCACCAGACTGCGATGTCGGCGCGCTTGTGCCAGCAATGCCAACCGCCGTTCCAGGCTCATCACGCAGCCCACCGGATATTGATGCGAAGGCGTTACATAGATCAACTTAGGTGGTCGCTCGCGCCAATCGGCTGCACTCGGTGCCATGCCATCGAGATCGAGCGGGATTCCCCACAACTTCAATTGCGCTGCGCGAAACGCCATCTGCGCACCAAGATAGCCGGGATTCTCCATCCAGGCCAAATCACCCGCATCACAAAACGCCTGGGCGCACAAATTCAAGCTGGCCTGAGTACCCTCCGTCACAATCACCTGATCAGCATCACACACCAAGCCGCGCGAAGCACACACATAATCCGCAATCGCAGAACGCAACGCAAACGCGCCACCGGCTTCGCCATAGCCAAGATGCGTTGCAGAAGTAGTGCGCCACGCATCGTCCAACAAGCGCCGCCAGCGCGCTATCGGAAAATGCTTTAAAGCAGGAACCCCCGGCACGAACGCGCCGGTTTGCTCCGAGAACGGGGGCGCCGACAACAACTTGGTCGCCCTTCGCGACAATCCTTGCGAAGTAAGCTTCATGCGCGGCGCTTGTTGTTCTGCTTTGGCCTGCACCATACTCGCCGCCAGCGCACTCACCACACTACCGCGCTGTCCGGTGCATAACAGCCCTTCACTCGCCAATTGCTCATAGGCATACACCACCGTGTTGCGTGCAATCCCTAATTCCAGTGCCAGCGCCCGACTCGACATCAGACGCAAACCAGCTGGCAACACGCCCTGCTGAATCGCCAAGCGCAAGGCGCCATGCAAACGTTTTTGCGCCGACCAGCGCACCACATCATCACGGGCGGAAAATTGCTCGAACAAAAGTGCATAGTCCATTAAGAATCCTTTTTATTACACATTGACTGCACATTAGTAGTCCTAAAAAATTGACTAAACTTGGATCTTGAATAGGAACCATCATGCAATTATAGTCCTGCATTCTAAGAACTCCAGCACAAAGGAAATTAAACGATGTCAGCAAACCACCCAGCGCCTAGCGAACGCACGCAAGTTAAACGCATTTCAGAGAACGCCCGTTACGACCAAGAGAGCCTGTACGCCATTGTTGATGCCGCCTATGTCTGCCATGTCGCGTTTCATGATCAGTTTGGCTCGCACTGCATACCCACAGCTTGCTGGCGCGAGGGTGATTTTCTGTACATACACGGTGCCAATGCCAGCCGACTTTGTAAGGTCATGAAAGAAGGCGTACAAGCCTGTGTCGCCATTTTGCATCTTGATGGATTGGTGTTGGCGCGTGCGGCATTTAATCATTCGATGAACTATCGCTCCGCGATGATTTACGGCAGCTTTATGGTGGTACCAGAAGAAGACAAAGCAGCCTCGATGGCTGCCTTCATGGAAAAAATCGCACCCGGACGACAAGCGCAAGTGCGCCCCGGCAATCGCGCAGAATTAGCAGGCACCACTGTGCTCAAAATATCCTTGCAAGAAGCGGTCTGCAAGACACGTCAAGGTGGACCAAATGATGATGAAGACGATTTGACGCTGCCAGTGTGGGCCGGTGTTTTGCCGCTGCAATTGCAAGCACAGGCGCCGATTGCCGCCACCCCTCTTCAGACTGTTCCTGAACCCGATTACGTTAAGTCTTGGGGACAGGTGCGCGACTAACTCCTAAATTTGAGACCTCTGCACAACCGTCGCGAGCGTCCGAAGTTCGGGTTGAGGAGCGCACCTGTGCTAGGGCACAGCGAGCACCGCAGACCCGAAATTCGGACGCGCAGTAGGTTGTGCAGGGGTCTCAATTTGTACGGTGCTGTATCTGGCACGACCAAACGTCTGCCAGACAAATGAGCAGCAAGCTCATCAACCACACCATCGCCGCATTACCACCCGATTGCGGGCTGAAACTATAGTGCAATACATCAGTCGCCAAACGTGATAAGACAAACGACAAACACAGTGCATAACTACGCGCGATCCAGATCTTATGCGCCGTCCAATGTCTTTTGATCGCGTAATACAATGCAAAGCAGGTGGTACTCATCCACAACAACGCTTGCGCTATCACCGCCAGGCGTTCCTCATTCTGCAAATGGGTAGAAGCAATATAAATTGCAATCGGTGCCGATATCAAAATCGAGGCCACATAAGTGCGCCCAAGATAGCGATGCAAACGCGGAGAGTGCTGGCGAAATTCAGAAATAAACTGAAACGGCGCGACCAGCAAAGCCATCATTCCAAAAAACGCATGCACATGCAGCGCATAGCGATAAGGCTCAATTTTAGTATCCCAATCCGGATGCTGATGCATCAGCAAAGGCAGTTCCACTTGCCACATCACGATGCCCAAGCTCATGCTCAATAACAGCACGCTTCCCCACTCCACACGGCTCATTTTCCACGGCATTTTTTGTTCCTCCTTCCAACTTTCTGTCGATATGAGCAAGTGCTTGTGCATGTACTCATCTATGTCTGCATTAAACGAAAATTTCGTCCAAAAATCGACGTAGAATCAGTAAGACTTGTGAGAATTTGTAAATTAAAGACCCCTGCACGACCCCAGTTCTATTTACGAATTTCATCATAGCCTCGCAATAATTTCTTGATGACACCGTTTTTTGGGGATTTTGATGAAATAG
>JACQDW010000007.1 GCA_016200845.1 Burkholderiales bacterium
GTGCGTGGGGCGATTTTGCCTGCGACTTAGTGTGAATTGGTGGAGTGTGCGGCTTGAGTTTTTTGGTCCACGAAAGGCACGAAAACCACGAACAAAATCAAAAACACGCGACTAAACTTTGATATGTTTTTTTCGTGCCTTTCGCGTTTTTCGTGGACCAAGGTTTTTGACTTTAAAAAATCGACAGCGAAGTTTAAAAACTTGAACACGAAAATCACGAACAAAGCCGAAAAGAACGAACAAAGTCGAAGTTACGAAATCTCGCTCACTTGTTTGTTTGAGTTTAAAGTCGCTGCCTCAGCATGATAAGCATGAAATCGATAATGCTCCTGCGTGAATAAATCGATGCCGCATTGCAGGTTTTCTATCCAGTCCAGGAATGCGTCAATTGCTTCGCCTGTGAGGTAGCGGCCGTGTTGTGGTACTAGCATGTGGACGTCCATATTGCGCACCATGTTGACCCAGAAGCGGCAGACTTTGTTGGAGACCATATAGCGTCGGTGGAAGCCGCTCATGGTGTGGAGTTGGTCGAAGAATTCTTCTCTGCTGCGTATGGGCGTGCTGATGCTGTCGGCTTTGACTAAAGATGCACCCATGTCGCCCGTGAACAAGATTTTGGAGCGGCTGTCGTAGAATTGAAAATTGCCTTCTGCGTGCAAAAAGTGGGCGGGAATGGCATGCAAGGTGGAGTGTTTAAGTGGCACTGGCATGCCTTGATCGGGAATGCCGACGATGCGCCCGTCGGCGCGATTGAGATTGCAAAAGTGTGGCACGAAGCGTGACCAGAGTTGCGAGACATAGAGCTGACATTGAGTGCTGTACAGCCATTTGTCGAGCGAACCTATGATGTCGGGATCTTGATGTGAGGCGAATAGATATTTGAGATTTTTCTTCGGCAAAAACTTTGTCATCGCCAAGGTCAGCGGGTTGTAGGTGATATTGCCAGAAGGGTCGATCAGTGCACCTTCGCCACCGGAGACGATCAGAAATTGATTGGCCTGAACCGTTTCCTCATTGTCGTCCGCGACGAGATCGTTAAACAGCAGGCATTGATGCTGTCCGTCATTAAAAAGTTCAATAGTCACACGCGCTCCGCAGGCTTAGTTTGGAGAGCGATTTTAGGGTGGCATGCGCAATCGAAATTTGATCTGGATTAAGAAATGATCGAATTCTTGATATGAAATAAGTTAGGACTGAGGGCGAGTTGCACTCATATTTTTACCGAGCGTGCAGCGGAGCTCAGTAAAAAAACGACCCCAGCCATTTCGTCTGATTCCGCCTTAATACCCCAGAGCTTTGCCATCAGGGTTGCGTGGGTCGGCATAGCCTTCAAATCCATCTGCAGTGATCTTGATGGTTTGCGTGCGCCCCATCGGTCGTCCTATCGTGATTTTGTGTCCCAGTTGTTTAAGCTTGTCTATGCTGTCTTGGTTAAAGCCTTTTTCCAGGCGGATGACATCGGGTTCCCATTGATGATGCATGCGCAGGGCAACGCTGGCTTCGGCGGCATTGAGTTGATGGTCTATGGTGTTAAGAATGATTTGCAGCGTGGTGGTGATGATGCGGCTGCCACCTGGGCTGCCTGTGACCATGTAGGGTTTGCCGTCTTTGAGTACCATGGTGGGCGTCATGGAGCTGAGTGGTCGTTTGTTGGCAGCGACTGCATTGGCGTCGCCACCGATCAGGCCGAAGGCATTGGGCACACCAGCTTTGACTGAGAAATCGTCCATTTCATTATTCAGTGTGATGCCGGTTCCAGTGGCGACGATGCCGCTGCCGAATAGCAGATTTAGCGTATAAGTTGTGGCGACAACATTGCCGTGGCGGTCGGCAACCGAGTAGTGCGTAGTTTGATCGCTCTCGTAAGGCAAAGGCTTGCCGGGCTTAATTGTGGACGAGGGCGTGGCTTGATTGAGATCGATTTTTTTGATCAACTCTTGCGCGTATTGCGGTGAAGTGAGTCCTTTTACCGGGACTTTGACGTGGTCGGGGTCGCCCAGATATTCGGCGCGATCGGCGTAAGCGAGTTTCATGACTTCTGCCATCAGGTGCACGTTTTTGGCGCTGTTCAAACCTTGTTGCGCGATAGGGAAGGGTTCAAGCATATTGAGCATTTGTATGATGTGAACTCCGCCTGAACTTGGTGGTGGCATGGAGATGACTTGATAGCCGCGATAATTGCCAGTGACAGGGGCACGCTCGATAGCGCGATAATTTTTCATGTCATCGAGACTGATCATTCCATTGTGTTTTTTCATTTCTGCGACGATTTTTGTTGCGATTTCACCTTCGTAGAATGCCGCTGCGCCATCGCGGGCGATTAAGCGTAAAGAATGCGCCAAATCTTTTTGCACCAGTTGTTCGCCGGCTCGCAAAGGACGGTCATCACGGAAGAAGACGGCACGGCTGGATGGCCAGGGCGCTAATTGCGCGCGACTTGCTTCTAACATCGCGGCAAGATGGGGCGAGACGGTGAAACCTTGCTCGGCTAATTGGATGGCCGGTGCGATCAGTTCTTTTAATGGCAGGCTGCCATATTTTTTGATGGCCAGATCAAATCCTGCGACGGTGCCTGGTACGCCAACCGCAAGATGGCTGGAAGTGGAACTGCCGGGGATGATTTTGCCGTTTTGATCGAGAAACATATCGCGGTGTGCTAAGGCTGGCGCCAGCTCGCGGAAATCAAGTGCGATGTCCTTGCCGCTTTTAGCATCATGAATCAGCATGAAGCCACCACCGCCAATATTGCCTGCATTTGGTAAAACAACCGCCAGCGCAAAACCGACCGCGACGGCAGCATCAATCGCATTACCACCCCGTTTTAAAATATCGACCCCAACCTGGCTGGCCAAAGCATGTTCGCTGGAGACCATGCCCGATTTGGCAAAGACCGGACTCAGAATATCGTAACTGGTATCGTACTGTATGTGGGCGCCTGTGCCTTTGTCTTGCGCTGTGACGCTAAAGGAAAGGAGTAGAGTGCTGACGAGTACGCCGCGGAGGAGTGAAGAACGCAGGGGCAAAGACGAAAAAGAGAGCACGATAGTATCCTAGAGATGAAATCCTGATCTCGCATCATACCTTGAACCCGGATTCGGGGCGAAAAAAAACCGCCAACGAATTGGCGGTTTTTTTTGCGACAGAGCAGATTGAAATCTGCTTATCTCTGGTATTACTTCGCTTCAGCAGGATTACTTCGCTTCAGCTTCGGCAGAAGTTGCGCCAGCTGGTTTAACAGCGATAGCAACTGTTGCGTCTTCACCGTGAACAACAGCAGAAACGCCTTTTGGCAATTTCAAGCTGGAAACGTGTACGGATTGACCAGCTTCAACTTTGGACAGATCAACTTCGATGAACTCTGGCAAATCTGCTGGCAAGCATTCTACGTCCAATTCAACAGCAACGTGACTGATGACAGCAGCAGACAATTTCACTGCAGGAGATACATCTGCGTTTGTGAAGTGCAAAGGCACTTTAACGTGGATTTTTTTGTTTGCGTCAACGCGCTGGAAGTCAGCGTGCAATACCAATTGTTTAAACGCGTGCATCTGGAAATCGCGCAACAATACTTTTTCTACTTTGCCGTCAACGTCCATATCCAAAATGGAAGAATGGAACACTTCTTTTTTCAAAGCGTGGAATAAAGCATTGTGATCCAATGCGATGTTCACTGCTGGTTGGTTACCACCGTAGATGATGCCAGGTGTTTGACCAGCATTACGCAGGCGGCGGCTCGCTCCGGTGCCCTGTTGATTACGTGCAAATGCGACTACTTTCATGTTAATACTCCAAAATAAGCAAGCTGAAACGCGGTTTGAAATGCGCTCGTTTTGCGTTGATCCTCCCGCGACCAGGAGGATAGAAAACCCCTATACGCGATAAGCGAATAGGGGCAAAAACTGAGTCAAATCTTATTCAGAGAACAAAGATATGACAGATTCACCTTTAGTGATACGACGGAAAGTCTCTGCCAACAAACTATCGCAAGACAATTGACGAATCTTTGGACAGGCTTGTGCAGCAGCTGACAAAGGAATCGTGTCGGTGACAACTAATTCGTCTAAAGGAGAACTATTGATACGATCGATTGCCGGACCCGATAATACTGGGTGTGTGCAATACGCTAATACTTTTTTCGCGCCACGTTCTTTTAATACTTCGGCTGCTTTAGTCAGAGTGCCAGCGGTATCCACCATGTCATCCATGATGACGCAGTTACGGCCTTCGACTTCACCGATGATGTTCATGACTTCAGACACATTGGCTTTTGGACGACGCTTATCGATAATCGCCAAGTCGCAACCTAAACGTTTTGCCAAAGCACGGGCACGAACCACACCGCCAACGTCAGGAGAAACAACTAACAAATCTTCGTAATTTTTTGCAACCAGATCACCCAATAAAATTGGGGAGGCGTAAATATTGTCAACTGGGATATCAAAGAAACCTTGGATTTGGTCGGCATGCAAATCCATAATCAAAATACGGTCAACGCCAGCTTCTTCCAACATATTTGCCACCACTTTTGCGGAAATCGCAACGCGGGCAGAACGTGGGCGGCGGTCTTGACGGGCATAACCAAAATAGGGAATCGCTGCAGTGATACGACCAGCGGAGGCGCGTTTTAAGGCATCGACCATCAACATGATTTCCATCAGGTTGTCATTGGTTGGTGCGCAAGTCGATTGCAACACAAAAACGTCTTTACCACGCACGTTTTCGTTGATTTCGACCATCACCTCGCCATCAGAAAACTTGGAAACGTCAGCCTTGCCGAGACGAATGCCGAGTTGCTTTGCAACACCTGCTGCTAAAGCAGGATTGGCATTACCGGTAAAGACCATCATGTTGTCGAGAGCGTGGGCCATGAGATCACCTAAGGGAATAAAAAACTTTGATGCTGCGCATTTTCAGTAAAAAACTTGTTGAATTCTTGTTGTAATGATTACTGAAAAACCAGCCGTAAAAAACCGAAAAGCCGCCGCATCATATAGTATGCGGCGGCTTAGAATTAAATGGCAGGGGAAAAAGGATTCGAACCTTTGCATGCCGGAATCAAAATCCGGTGCCTTAACCAGCTTGGCGATTCCCCTACACAACCGTTTATCAATTGCTGCTTTTTTGTGATAAATCAGCGAGCCGCTATTTTATCGTGAAATCAGCAATCGACCAAATTTTTTCTTACTCTGCGTTTCCGTTTTTATGCGATAAAAATGGATGCTGCTGCAAGGTTTTTGCTGTCCATGAATTCCATGTATCAGGCACGTTTTCTTGAATTTTTTTGGCATCGCTTTCCGTAGAAACTGCGATAAAAACACAAGAGCCTGATCCGGTCATTCTGGCTTCATCCGCTTCAATTTTTTGATCAGCCTTAAACTGATTGAGCCAGTTAATGGCATCTTGAACCGGTTGATGCAAAGCGCATGCTACTGCTTGCAGATCATTTTTCCAGACAATTTTGTTTGCCTTGGAAAAGTCCGCTATTCTGACTGGCTTCGTATCTCTTGTCAACTCCTTGGCGGAAAAAATTGTCGGTGTCGCGATGTGTACGCCCGGTTCCAGCACCACAAACCATCGCTCGGGGCAGCTGACTTCTTGCATCACCTCGCCTATGCCTTCGACAAAGGCATTTTTGCCAAAAATAAAAAATGGCACGTCGGCACCCAGTTGTAAGCCCAATTCCATCAGTTCGGCTTGCGACAAGCCGCAATTCCACAGGCGGTTGAGCGCCATCAGCGTGGTGGCCGCATCGGAAGAGCCGCCACCCAATCCGCCGCCCATGGGCAGATTTTTGTGAAGCCGGATCGACACTCCCGCTGTGACCTTGGCATGGTTTTGAAGCAAGCGGGCGGCACGGATCACCAGATCATCTTGTTCAGCGACGCCGGGTACCTCGTTGAGCCTTTGTATGCATCCATCCTGCTTGAGGAAAAAATCCAGACTGTCGCCACGGTTGATGAGTTGAAACACGCTTTGCAGCAGATGATAACCATCAGCTCTTCTGCCTATGATGTGCAAGAAGAGATTGAGTTTGGCAGGCGCAGGGCAGCCAAGTAGTTCGGTGAGAGGGGATGAGGCCATTTTATTTACTTGAGTTCTTCTTTGATCGCGATGCGAATCTTAATCAAGCCCAGCTCTGCTGTGGTGCGCTCCAGCTCAATACGGCGTGGCAAGGCTTTTTGATTGAGGTCTTGCCAGTTGACGAAATGAAGTTGCCAGCCTTGCGACTCGGTGTGGTAATTATCTTTGACAGGAAGGGCAATGCGCAAGCCTGACGGGGACAGATCAAAGCCTTGTAGCCAGGCGCTTAAGCCGCGTACAGGCAGACTCCATCCCAAGCTGTCATATAACAACTGCTCGGTATCGGTGGCGTAGCGGGTTGCTTGCTTGGCTTGCTCCAGACTGGCACCGCGTTGGTCTTGCTTAATTCTGGCGACGGTTTGCAGTGGTGAATTGAGATCGATTTGCAGATTGTCGCCGTGTTGCTGCCATTCATAATCGAGCAAGACGGTTTGGGTTTGCTCTTGTTCTTGATATTGAATGGACACGGAACCACCAACGGCAAAATCGCTTGCGTAGTCGCGGTTTTGCTGCGCCTGGATGGCGCTGACGGGTTTGCCGGGTGTGGTGCAGGCGCTCAGTACAGCGACGCAGATGATGACGATGGTCGCCCGAAAAAGATGAGTTAGTTTGTGATGATTAATTCGAATGAACATGCAGCTTTGCTTTCTTATTCGTGAACTTGAGCGGCGGGAATAGACAGACGTTGTAGTGTCTGCGTGATCAATTCGCTGGCGTGGAAATTTTTCTTGAGTTCTGCGATGAGCGCCAACGTCTCTTCCTTTTTATCTTGTGACCACAGCACCTAATATCCCAGCGCGTTGAAGGCAAACGCATTGTCGGGCGCAACTTGGATTAACTGACGCAAGGCGAGTTCCATGTCGTCGTAGTGCTTTAATGTTTCTGAAAGAAGCGCGAAATGGTAGAGCAATTCTGTGCTGGAGGAGAATTCACCCAAACCTAACTGACAGAGCGTCAATGCTTCCAAATGCTGGCCAGCATCGCGCAGAATTTGCACCTCAGTTTGTATGATTTGCAGACGCTCGTTATCGTTGGAGGTCTGCACTTGCTGTAAGAATCGGCGTGCAGCACCTGCGCCTTGATCGCTGGCGATCATCAAAGCGCGCCTTAGCTGAACTTTCATCCAGATCGGGTTTTTGCCTTCCCTGTGGTCGATTTTGGCGAGCCATTGATCGGCAGCTTTTTTGTCTTGTTTTAGGAGGGCGATTTGCGCCAGATTGATATACGCATTGCTGGGGTCGATATTGGGCGTGAGGACGTCCAGAAAAGCTAGAAAGTAGTTAGTTGCGCTATTGAATTCGCCCAATTCAAGTTCGATTGCGCCTATCGCATAGAGCGTACTGGCTGTTGGAGCCTCGCTGGATTTTTGTTGCGCCAACAACGCGAGGAAGGCTTGTTTAGCGGCCCCCAATTGTTTGCCCTCGATCAGCAACGTACCATAGGCGAGCTGAATTTCCTGCGATGTGGGATGAGTGCGCAAAAAGTCTTGGACGAGTTGCAGTGCTTCTGCGCGTTCACTGACCTGAGCTTGTGTCAGCACCGCCAGTTCAGAATCAGGTGCCAACTCTCGTGCTAAACGGGCTTCTTGTTGCGCGCTGGCTTTATCTTGATTGCGCAAGGCTGCATGGGCGAGGGCAATGTGGCTATCTGGTGTGACAGGTAGTTTGGCTAAGATATTTTTGAGAGCCTGAAAAGCGCGTTGTGGATCTTGGGTACGGGCTAACAAGCGTTGCGCTTGATGAATCAAGAGCGGGCTTTCTTTTTCGTCGCTGCTGAGCAATTGGGCGATAAGAAATTTTTCTAACTCGGCATAATCGTTTTTGACCACGAGGACGCTAAGATAATATTGTCCCGCTTCACTGGAGTTGGGAGCGAGTTCGCGCCAGAGTCGGATCGCCGCGGCTGCTTCGTCTGTGCTCTGGGCTTCCATCGCGAGATCAGCAGCGCGCTTTGCAAGACGCGGATCGCGACTTTGTTGCGCCAGCCCCATGAAACTGATATAGGCGCTCTGCCAGTCGCCGCGCTGGATGGCGGTTTCCGCTGTAAGCACTTTGAGGAGAATGTCTTTGCTCAGTTCGACATTGGGTAGTTGTTCTTTTTCTGTTGGAATGAGGATTTGAAGCGACTTAGGTTTGGGTGTGGGTGTCGTGCTGATGCGATTAGCTGGCTCTTGCGCCCAAGCTGGTGTGGAGAGAAAAGCGAGCGCTAACAGGCCTTGAATCAGACGAATAGAGGAGGGAAACTGAATTGGCATGCGACAATATGGTTTGGCGCGTAGTTGGATTGATTTGGGAAAACTGATGTGTGCGACTGAAATCGATGGAGGCATGTTGATTGCGCTGTTGTCTTGAGATTTCAACATGGTACAACAAACCAGAATGGAATTGAGATATGCCAGAATTGCCGGAAGTAGAAGTCACCCGTTTGGGTTTGGCACCTTATGTGGAAGGAAGTCGGATCACCGAAGTGTGTTTGCGGCGCGATGGCTTACGTTGGCCTTTTCCGGCGAATTTGGCAACCATTTTGTGTGGTCGCGTGGTGTTAAAGACGGCGCGTCGCGGCAAATATTTGCTACTCCATTTTGAACATGGCTGTCTTCTCATTCATCTTGGTATGTCGGGCAATTTGCGCGTCATGCCCTCCGGCACGCCTGCACAAAAACATGATCATGTCGACTTAGTGATGGGGGACATGATGCTGCGCTTGACCGATCCGCGACGGTTTGGCGCAGTGCTTTGGCATGATTTCAGCGATGGTGATATCGAACAACATCTGTTGCTGCGACACTTGGGGGTGGAGCCTTTACAGGAAGCTTTGACGGCGAAATGGCTGTTTCAGCAAACCCGGCAGCGGTCGGCGGCAATCAAACAAGTGTTGTTGGCAGGCGATGTCGTGGTTGGTGTTGGCAATATTTACGCTTCAGAAAGCCTGTTTCATGCCAGAATCAACCCAAAAACAGCGGCGAACCGCATTAGCTTAAAGCGTTACGAGGATCTGACCATCGCGATACGTAGGGTGTTGCAGGCGGCAATTGCGCAGGGTGGCAGCACCTTGAAAGATTTTGTCGGTGCAGACGGTAAAACGGGCTATTTTCAGCAGACATATTTTGTCTATGACAGAGCGGGCGAAACCTGTCGGCTTTGTCAAGGGACAATTAGACACATAAAACAAGGTCAACGCAGTAGCTTTTATTGTGTAAATTGTCAAAAATAAGCCAGAATGGCGTATTGTTGCGGATTGGCATATTTTTGGCGCGCAAAGTTGCATGATGAGCAAAGAATTAATTTGAGGATACTATGAGTAATTTGGTTCAGAATTTCCAGGAATATAGTGGCTGGCGTCAGAATGTCGCTCAAGCCATCGAAGCCTACCGCACTTGGATAGCTGGATCTGATTTTGCCGACAGCTCGCTGGATCAACGCATGGCGCGTTTGAAAGAGCGCCTGGTTGACGATAAATTGACGATTGCTTTTGTCGCTGAATTTTCGCGTGGCAAGTCTGAATTAATTAATGCGATTTTCTTTGCTGATTACGGACAGAGAATTTTGCCTTCGTCTGCAGGCCGTACCACCATGTGCCCGACCGAGCTCATGTATGACGAAACCATCCCACCTTGCATCCGCTTGCTGCCTATCGAAACCCGTAGTGAGGCGTTCAGCACCACAGAATACAAAAGCCACAATCATGTCTGGACCGTTTTGCCTCTGGATCCGAAATCGGGCGATGGTATGTTGGAGGCGTTCAAACAAGTTAGTTTGACCAAGAAGGTGAGCAAAGAACTGGCAAAGTCATATGGCTTGTACGATGAAAATGACCCCGATGCGGCATTAGAAGTCGACGAAGATGGTTTGGTCGAAATTTCTCAGTGGCGCCATGCCATCGTGAATTTTCCACATCCCCTGTTAAAACAAGGCTTGATTATTGTCGATACGCCGGGCTTAAACGCGATTGGTACTGAACCTGAGCTGACGCTGAATTTGATTCCGAATGCGCATGCCGTACTGTTTATTTTGGCGGCCGACACTGGCGTCACCAAGAGTGATATTGACGTCTGGCGCAATCACATTGGTAGCGGCTCCGGGCGCATGGTGGTCTTGAATAAAATCGACAGCATGTGGGACGAATTACGAACGCCGGACGAAGTTGAGGCCCAGATTCAGCATCAGATAGAATCGGTGGCGCATACCTTAGGCTTGGAACAAAAACAGGTATTTCCTATCTCCGCGCAAAAAGGTCTGGTTGCCAAAATCAATAAAGACGCGCCTTTGCTGGCTAAGAGTCGTCTGCCAAAATTGGAATACGCTTTATCTAAAGAGTTGATTCCGTCCAAGAAAAACATCATTCGTGAGCAGTTGGCGTCCGATATCGATGAAATCGCGACCGGGCAACAAGCCATCATCGTCGCTCGTAGCCGAGGTATTTCCGAGCAGTTACATGAATTGCAGAGTTTGCGCGGAAAAAATCAAAATGTGATCGAACACATGATGAAGCGCGTGACGATGGAGAAGCAAGAGTTTGACGCCAGCCTGATGAAGATGCAGGGGACGCGCGCGGTGTTTACGCGTTTATCAACCGAGGTATACACCACCTTAGGTATGGATATTTTGAAAGAAGAAATTACGCGTGCGCGTGAAGCGATGGAGCATAGTAAATTTTCTCTTGGTATTCAGGAAGCGATTAAGGAATTTTTTAATCAGATCAAGCTCAATTTGAATGCGTCGAACCGCAAGACCGATGAGATCTCTGAAATGATGGCCATCATGTATCGTAAATTTTCCACGGAACATGGCCTGGCGTTGACTTCGCCCATGCCATTCTCTCTGGAACGCTATGTGCAAGAAGTCAGTGCGATCGAAATCGTTTTTCAACGTCAGTTTAGCGCCATCACTTTATTGACGACGTCGCGTCGGGTCTTGATGCAAAAGTTTTTTGATTCGATTTCTGCGCGTGTGAAACAAAGTTTTTTACAAGCGAATCGGGATGTCGAAGCCTGGCAAAAAGTCGTCATGGCGCCGATAGAAGCGCAGATACGTGAGCACAAAAACCAGCTAAAAAACCGTATGCAATCAATACAGCGCATCCACGTGGCGACCGACAGTCTGGAAGAAAAAATTCTGAGTTTTGAAACTCTGTATGCCGAAGTCGAAGCGCAAAAGAAGGCGTTGGAAGACTTGCGTAACAATATCAATAAGGCCTTAGCCTCTGAGCTAAGCGCATTGTAAATTGCAGCGCGCCGGGATAACACCCGGACGCTGCGCATCACATTTTCATTTCAAGGGAACATCATGAAGTATTTACTGGCGATATGTGCGCTGGGTTTGAACGCGTTGTATGCACCGAGCCTGTTGGCGCAAGAAGCCTGGAAAAAAATTGAGAGCGGTGTCACAGTGGAATTGCGTGGTTTGTCCGTGGTGAATCGTAACGTGGCGTGGGCGAGCGGTGCCAAGGGGACGGTCTTGCGTACTGTTGATGGTGAGAGTTGGGATGATGTCTCTGTACATCGTAGTCAGCCCGATGCAGCAAAATTAGATTTTCGCGATATTCAGGCTTTCGATAAATTGACGGCAATTGCCATGAGTGCTGGCCCCGGTGTCGCATCGACTATGTACAAAACCACGGATGGTGGCGTGCATTGGGAACGTTTAATCGTCAACGGTGAAGAGACTGGATTTTGGGACGCGATTGATTTTTGGGATGCGCAGCATGGCGTGGTGTTTGGTGATCCCGTGCGTGGCCAATTTCAGATGTTGCGCACGGATGATGGCGGCAAGACTTGGACAAACGTGGCACAAGACGGCGGTCAGTTGCAGGCCTTAGCGAACGAAGGCGCATTTGCAGCAAGCGGCACTTGCGTCGCAGTGTGGGGTAAACAAGATGTGTGGTTTGCCACAGGCGGTGCCGAGAAAACGCGGGTATTTCATAGCAGTGATCGTGGCCTCACTTGGACACAGGCAGAAACACCATTGCCTGCAGGTGCACCGCCCAAAGGCTTGTTCTCTGTTGCATTTGCTGATGCACAGACTGGGTTTGCGGTGGGTGGGGATTATCAAAAGGCGAAAGCAGAAGGCGTGAATGCGGTTAAAAGTATGGACGGCGGCAAGACATGGCAAGCGGCAGCGGCATTGCCAGTCGGCTTTTTATCTGTGGTGACCGTGGTGCCGGGGCAAGCTGTGTTTGTGGTGGGTGGCTTGGCTGGCTCTGGTGTGAGTCGCGATGGCGGAGCGCATTGGCAAGTGTTGTCGGACACGCCCTTGAACGCACTGGCTTTTGTCGATGCCGTGCACGGTTGGGCAGTCGGACCTAAGGGCTTGGTGATGAAATACGCCGGACCTCGTTTGTCGAAATGAAATCACCTTTCGCCGCTCCAGATTACCGTGATCCGCAGTTTTCAAGCGCGGTGATCACCTGGCAAAAGCAGCATGGCAGGCATAGCCTGCCCTGGCAAACTGACGACGCTTATCGCGTCTGGTTGTCAGAAATCATGCTGCAGCAAACGCAGGTCGCGGCTGTGATTCCCTATTACCAGCGTTTTTTGCAGCGTTGCCCGACCGTGCACGATCTGGCGGCCGCACCTAGTGAAGACGTGATGGCGCTGTGGGCGGGTTTGGGTTATTACACTCGCGCCCGTAATTTGCATGCCTGTGCCAAGCAAGTGGTGGAGCGCTATCAGGGGCGTTTTCCATCTGATCCGGCATTGTTACAAGAATTGCCGGGTATAGGTCGCTCGACCGCAGCCGCCGTCGCTGCATTTTCTTATGGCACGGTAGCGGCGATTTTGGATGGCAATGTCAAACGTGTGTTTGCCCGTGTGTTTGGGATAGATGAATATCCGGGTAAAAAAGCAGTGGAAGATGATTTGTGGTTGCGTGCTCAGGCTTTATTGCCCGCGCAAGATATCGCTGCGTACACCCAGGGCTTGATGGATTTAGGCGCAACGATTTGCATCCGCAATCAACCTCATTGTGGTGACTGCCCTTTGCAGCAGCGTTGTGTTGCGTATGCTAGCGGTCGCACGGCGGAACTGCCGATACGCAAACCAAAAAAAGCGCCACGAGAAAAACACGCGATCATGTTTTTGGTGCAGGCAGGTGAGGAGATTTTGTTGGAGCAGCGCGTGGATTCCGGCATCTGGGGCGGCATGCTTTCTTTGCCTGAGTTGTACGGCATGCGCGAAGGCCTGTTGTCGCCATCCGAACAGGGTATTCATCCTGACCCTTATTTGCTAGAACAAGAGAGTGCAGTACAGACTTGGTTGGCGCAATTTGGTGAGATCGAATCGGTGCAAAGCCTGCCGGTCTGGACCCATGTTTTTACCCACTTCAAATTGTTTGCACATGTCGTGCATTGTCGGCTTATGCGCAAGCCGCACTTGCTGGCCGAAAGTTCGCTCAACTGGGTCAAGCTCAACCAAGCTAGTAACTTAGCCTTGCCTGCACCGATTAAAACTTTGCTGAATACGTTTTAACTCAGACTTAGTTCAACCTCGCTTTTCCTATCTCATTCAAGTTTCTTCGTATTTCGTCACGTGCCTTCGTTTTTCGTCGCATTGGGATTTACTTCGTCTTTTGTAAAGGTAATACTGCGGGATCTTGTTTCACTATGAAAGGAGTCAATTTTGTCCAAGCAAAACCATTTCTCAATATCATCGCGCTCGCTCGTGAAGCTGGGTGTGGCGATGAGCCTAAGCTTGCCGCTGCTCGCGCAAGCAGAAACAAAAGCCTGCCGACATCCATCTTTTCCGCAAGAAGTGCAATGCGGTCAAGTTGAACGTCCACTTGATCCTTCGCATACCGAAGGAAAAAAAATCGCGATTCATTATGTGGTTTTGCCTTCCAAAGACAGAAATAAATTAAATGACGCTGTCTTTTTGCTGGCAGGTGGTCCCGGCCAAAGTGCGATTAATGTGGCGAGTTTTGGCGACACGATTTTAGGCAAGTTGAATCGTCGTCGCGATCTGGTGTTTGTCGATCAGCGCGGCACAGGCAAGAGCGCTTCTTTGTCCTGTACTGAGCTGGAAATGAGTGAAAAAATACTGGATAAAGCAAGCGCGATTAAAGAAACCTTAGCTTGTAAGGATAAGCTGCAAAAGCTGCCACATGGAGACTTGCGTTTTTATAGTACCTCGATCGCAGTGCAAGATTTAGAAGCGGTACGCCTTGCGCAAAATTACGGCGCAATCAATTTGGTCGGAGCCTCGTACGGCACTCGTGTTGGTTTAGAGTTTTTGCGTCAGTTTCCACAGTCGGTACGCCGTCTAATCATTGATGGCGTGGTGCCGCCCGATTTGAATTTGTTAGCCAGTGATGCGAAAAAAGCGCTGGACGGTGTCTTTGCTGATTGCAAAGCGAACGCGCGCTGCCATCAAGCTTATCCTGATTTGGAAGCAGACTGGAAAACCCTGATGCAAAGCGGCACACGCCAAGCTAGTTTTATCCATCCTCGTCTGGGCAAAGAAATCAGTGTGCCAGTCACCAATGAAGATGTGGTGAGCATGGTATTCAAGGGTTTGTATTCTCCTACCGTGACTTCCGTGTTGCCTTATGCGATCACGCAAGCCAGGCAAGGCAAGTTCGCAGCTTTGGCTAATTTGAGTGGCAGCTTTGCGCACCCGAGTCCAATGGCAATGAATATGGGTATGCATTTTACTGTGTGGTGCACAGAAGCCTATGCCCGTCCACGCATGAGTAATGCACAGGATGAATTCGCTGCACTCATGGGCGACATGTACGACAAAATTTGCAGCGCATGGCCAAAGGGTGTGGTGCCACCTGAATTTTTCACAATTCCAGCCTCCAAATCACCTGTGCTGTTGTTGAGTGGTGGTATCGATCCGGTGACGCCAATTCGCAATGGCGAGCAGGTGGCAAAAGCGCTAGGCAATAAAGCGCGGCATATTTCCATCGACAATGCCGGGCATGGATTGTTGGCGCAGGGTTGTGTGCGCGAAGTGGTGTCGCAATTTATTTCGGCCAAGGATGATGAGGCGGCATTGGCTGTTGATGCCAAGTGCGTGCGCCAAATTCCGCGACCATTGGTGTGGTTGCCGCCTCAAGAAAACAAAGCTGCTGCGAGTGGAGAAAAGCAATGATTATTGTCGATAATTTGCATAAAGAATTCGCCAAACTGGGCAAGCCTAAGTTTGGCATAGGGAAAAAAACGGTAGAAAAAGTCAAGGCTGTCGATGGCGTGAGTTTTGCCGCACAAGATGGTGCCATTCTTGGTCTGCTCGGCGCCAATGGTGCTGGCAAGACGACCAGCTTGCGTATGGTGGCGTCCTTGTTGAAAGCAGATAGCGGACAAATACAGATCGATGATGTGGTGGTCAAAGAAGGGAAAACTGCGTCGCAATCGCGCTTGGGTATTTTGTCGGATGCACGTGGTTTGTATCCTCGTCTGACCTCACGCGAAAACATTCATTACTACGGCAAATTGCACGGCATGGATAAAGACTTGATAGCTCAACGCACCGAGCAATTGGCGCATTGGCTTGATACTACGCACATCATGCAAGAAGTGGAGCGCTTGTGCGATACCGTGGTTATTGTCGCCAAGGGCAAAACAGTCGCCAAAGGCAGCGTGCCGGAATTGATGGAACAGGCACAAGAATCCGATTTTGAAGATGCCTTTGTGAAGCTGGCGTTTTTAGAAAAACAAGCGACGAACGCAGGAAATGGGAGCCACTGATGAAAGAGATTTTAGCGATTTATTTGAAAGAGATTTCCGATGCGATGCGCGATCGTCGTACTTTGTTGATGGTGGTGTTTAGCTCACTGTTGTCGGTGCCTTTGCTCCTGTTTGTTTTTTCGACGATTATGTCGCAAGTAGAATCGCAGGCGGTGGATCGTAGTGTCATTGCGGTTGATATGCAAAATGCGCCTAGTCTTGAAAACTATATGGCGCGTCAAGGCTATGTGGTGAAAGCAGCTCCGGCAAATTACGAAGAGCAATCGCGTAATAAGGAGTTGGCTAAGCCAGTTTTGATCGTACCTGCACATTTTGAGGAGGACTTGGCCGCCTCGAAAAAAGTCGAGTTGGAGATCGCCTACGATACGTCGAATCGTTCGGCAGAAATGGGTTTGTCACCTTTGCGCAAATTGTTGAATGGCTTTGTGCAAGAAAAGACCGCGCTGGATTTGATGATGCGCGGAGTCTCCACCGACCTTTTGCAAAATGTAGAAATCAAAGAAAAACATTTGGCGCGCGCCGATGAGCGTAAAGTCACCATCACCGGTATGTTGCCGATGTTTTTGATTATGGCGATTGTGATGGGCGGCATGTTTGCAGCGATCGATAGCACGGCGGGCGAACGTGAGCGCGGTTCATTAGAGCCATTGATGATGAATCCGGTGTCGGGATGGCAGTTGGCGATGGGTAAGACCGCCGCTGTTGCCTCTGTCAGTGTCCTGATCGTGTTGTTGACGGTGGCGAGTTTTTTTCCTGCACAACGTGTGATTGCAAACGAAGCTTTGCGCGCTGAATTTCAATTTGGCGTGAAAGATGCGCTGGCATTTTTGATGATCTTGGTTCCGCTCGCTGCTGCCTTGTCCTCCATGCAGGTTGCCTTGTCTCTGACTTGCAAAACGTTTAAAGAGGCGCAAGTGCGCAATCAGTTACTGAGCTTCATTGTCTCTTTCTCTCCTATGTTTTTCTTGCTTAATCCGGGTAAAGAACCATCGTGGCTGGGCTGGGTGCCGGTGATGGCGCAAACACAAATGATGAATCAAGTTCTGAAAGGTGAGGTGGTTACTTTTGCGGCGATAGGCATGGCAATCGCGGTCTGTATAGCGATTGTGGTCCTCAGTTTGGGATTTGTGTCCAAGAAAATGCGCGAAGTGGTGGCGCAGTAAAAAACAAATCCCGCGGTTTCGCGGGATTTATTTCAACCACAATGTGATTGCCGATGTCGAATCAAGACACGTTCGCTTTGTTGAAAATGGTGCGCTAGTTTTTCTACCATATACACCGAGCGATGCTGACCGCCCGTGCAGCCTATGCCTATGGTCAGATAACTACGGTTATCACGTTTGAATGCAGGCAGCCATTTTTCTATTAATTGACGCAAATCCTTGTACAGATCTTGTGCCATTTCCTGCGCTTCTAAAAAATCGATGACCGGTTGGTCGCGTCCGGTCAAGGGACGCAAGGCCAGATCGTAATGCGGGTTGGGTAGGATGCGGACGTCGAACACAAAATCGACATCTAGCGGAACACCGACTTTAAATGCGAACGATTCAAACATCACGATCAAGGGCGCTTGTTCGACGCCGATTTCATCTTTGATCCAATTGCGCAAAGTGTTGGCGCTTAAGAAGGACGTGTCGATGACATGACCTAAGTCTTGCAAGGGCGCGACCAGTTCGCGCTCTTTTTGTATGCATTCAGTCAGACTCAGGGGCGCGCTGGAAAGTTGTTGCTGTTGCAGATGATGCGAGAGTGGATGACTGCGGCGGGTTTCGGAAAATCGGGCGATCAGGGTTTCAGAGCTGGCAGTCAAAAATAATAATTTAACGTCGTGACCAAGCTGGCGCAGGCGTTTGAGTGTATCAGGCACCGTGTTGAGTAAATGCGCGCTGCGTGAATCAATCGCCATCGCCGCATTGTGTACGCCTTCCCATTCCAAAGTGTTGACCAGGTCAACTAAGAGGCTGGGCGGCAGATTATCGACACAATAAAATCCTGCATCTTCAATGACATTTAAGGCAACCGATTTACCTGATCCTGAGATGCCGGTGATGAGTAAGATGCGCATAGGAATTCGGAAAAGTCAGAGTATGGTGTCATCCATGGCGCGACGCTGGCGCTCCATGAATTCTTCTAGCGTGTTAATACCGCGTAGTTGCAAAATCGTGTTGCGTACCGCAGCTTCTAACAAGACCGCGATGTTGCGACCGGCTGCCACCGGAATGACGACCTTTTTGATCTGTAAGCCAAGTACATTTTCAGTTTGAGAGTCGATAGGGAGGCGTTCGTAATTTTCTTCCAGCGTGCTGCGTTTCACCAAATGAACGATCAGCTTTAATCGCATTTTTCGGCGCACTGAGGTTTCACCAAAAATCGCTTTAATATCGAGCAAGCCCAGTCCACGTACTTCCAATAAGTTTTGCAAAATTGGTGGGCAGCGACCCTCTATCATATTCGGTGCGATGCGTGAAAACTCAACTGCATCGTCTGCGACCAAACCGTGGCTACGTGAAATCAATTCCAAACCGAGTTCGCTTTTGCCTAAGCCCGATTCACCCGTGATCAAAACACCGACTCCTAATACGTCCATAAAAACGCCATGCATGGTCACTTGCGGCGCTAATCTCTTTGACAAATAGACGCGCAGATAGTCGATCACTTGCGCAGAAGGCAGTGGGGTCGAAAATAGGGGAATATTGTTTTCGTCGCAGACATTCAGAAAAATCTGCGGAGATTCCAAGCCTTGTGCCACGATCAAGGCAGGTGGCTGGCCCGAAACGAGTTCGCGAATCAAGTTGGCACGCGAACCCGGCGACAGCCGATGAAAGTAATTGATTTCTTGATGACCCAGCACCTGAATTCGGCCGGGGTGGATCAGATTTAAGTGACCGACCTGATCGGATGAGGCGGTCGCATCATTGGTGATGAGTTTGTCTGCACCTGAAAAACCAGCGAACCAACCCAGTTGCAAGGTATCGCGATTATCATCAAAGATTCTTTGTATGCTTAATTCTGTGATTTGTGGCATAGGGCTGCTCGAATGCAAGGTATCGATCAGTGAATTCTAACAGACCCAGAAAATGATGATGCAAAAGTGTGCATGCACTTATAGTTTGGGCGCCCAGGTGATCAGTCGTTTAAAGACCAGACTGGCATCGGTCTCGACACGTAACGCGTCGCGGAATTCATCGTCAGACAGCATTTCTGCGATTTCGGACAAAATTTCTAAGTGCTGTTGCGTCACATTATCTGGCATCAGTAAAAAGATCAGCAGATCGACTGCTTGTCCGTCTGGCGACTCAAATGGGATAGGCTCTATCAGGCGGACAAAGGCGGCGATGGGATTTTTTAAGCCTTTGATGCGGCCATGAGGCACTGCAACGCCATGCCCTAAGCCTGTGGAGCCAAGGCGTTCACGGGCAAATAAATTTTCCGAAACAGTGGAACGGGCGATGCTGCAATTGTTTTCAAAGAGCAAGCCAGCTTGTTCAAAGGCGCGCTTTTTACTGGACACATCGAGATCGAGTAAGACGTTCTGTAGCGACAGGATTTTGGCAATATTCGTCATATTACTTCTTGATTTGACTTTGGCGTCAGACTTCAAAGAGGCAGGAACTATACCAGAGATGGCATTGTTTCCCCAGCCGGAAGTTCACCAAAAAACGCGATTATAGGCTTCTTTTTTCCACTATGCGAATGTTATCCGTAAATCCTTATGAATAGGACTTACGCAAAATTGCGCTGGCTAGGGTGAAGCGAGGAACTCAGGCAACATGTTGCCTGCTCGCGTCACAACCAAGTCTTACAAGACTTGGTGCGCCCTGCAAGGGCGGAGGCGAAGACAGTACAATTGTACGGCGAGCCGAACGCAACAACGCCAGCGTCTGTTTTGCGTAAATCCTAATGAATATGTGCATGATGTTTCTGATAATGAACAAGGAGCTGCGTGAAATCTTCCGTCGATACAGGTTTACTATAGTAAAAACCTTGGATTTCGTCACATCCAGCTTCTTTCAAAAACGCCAGCTGTTCTATTTTTTCCACGCCTTCCGCTGTGACGCTCATGCCCAGTGCACTAGACATCGCGATGATGGCTTTGGTGAGTACGACGGAGTCTTGGTTTTCGGGGATTTCTCGAATGAAGGAGCGGTCGATTTTGAGGTTGTCGATGGGGAAGCGTTGCAGATAGGATAAGGAGGAAAAGCCAGTTCCAAAATCATCAAGAGAAATACTGACGCCCAGTTTCTTGATTGAATCGAACACCGAGCTCAAATGCTCCGCTTCGACCATCAGCAATCCTTCCGTGATTTCCAGTTGCAGTGCATGGGCTGGCAATCCTGTTTCCAGCAAGACGTCGAGGATAAATTGCGGTAATTTGGGATCTTGAAACTGTTTTGGCGAAATATTGACGCTGATTTTGAAATCAATATGAAATTGCTGTCGCCAGAGTTGCGTTTGTTCGCAAGCCTTAGTGAGCACCCAGCGTCCGATCGGCACAACTAGGCCGATTTCTTCGGCAAAGGGAATAAATTCATTGGGTTCGACGACCCCGATTTCGGGCATATTCCAACGTACCAGCGCTTCCGCTCCGACGATGCGGTCATTGCTCAGGCTGATTTTTGGTTGGTAGTAAATGAGAAATTCATCATCCACTAAAGCACGGCGTAGATTGCGCTCCAAGGTGTAGCGATGTTGGGCACGTATCATCAGGTCAGAGGTGAAGAACTGGTAGTTGTTGCGTCCTAGTTCTTTGGCGAGATACATAGCAGAATCTGCGCATCGTAATAAGGTCGGACCATCATTGCCGTCATGCGGAAAGACGCTGATACCGATCGAAGTGCCAAGGTGATATTGATGTTCGTCGATGACAAAGGGTTCGNAAGGGTTCGCGCATTTTCATCAAAATACGCTCCGCTAATTCTTGTAAATGTTGGGCGGTCGAGAATTCATCGACCACAATCACAAATTCGTCGCCTCCCAAGCGCGCCAGCATATCGGTGGCGCGGATACAAGAACTAAGGCGACTCGCCACATCGCACAATAAGCCGTCGCCCGCGGCGTGTCCGGCAGTGTCATTGACGTTTTTAAAGTGATCCAGATCGAGAAAGAGGACAGCGACTTTTTGTTCGTAAGTATGCGTCAGCGCAAATGCAAGACGTTGCTGTAATTGATGACGATTCGGGAGACCCGTTAGCGCATCGTGAGTTGCAATATATTGAAGCTGCCGCTCGGTCTCGCGTACCTCTGTGGTGTCGGTAAATGAAATTAAAACGGCATCGACCTGGCTGGCGTCGGATTGGTGTTTATTGGAGCGGACGATAGGCTGTACATTAACCAATAACCACACAACAGTATGGTCTTGCAATTGCAAGCCTATTGATAAATTTGAGATAACTTGTCCATGCCGGAACACTTGTGACGCCGGATCTTCACCGATACGAATTTCGCTTTCGTCCTCCCGGAACATATGTTTGAAGTAGCGATGGCGGCGTCCGGTCAGTTCGATGTCGGCTATTTTAAGGATGCGTTGGGCACTGGGGTTGCAGGTCAAGATGCGCCCGCCATGGGCAATGACCATAATACCTTCAGTCAGATTATTGACCACCGAGCGATAGCGATCTTCACTACTCGCCAGACGATGCTCCATATTTTTCTTGTCGATGGCCAGCGCAATCACATGCATGGCGTCCATCATCAAAGTCTGTTCGTCTTCGCTTGGGTGTCGATGCGATTTATGATAAATATCGACCGTGCCT
>JACQDW010000135.1 GCA_016200845.1 Burkholderiales bacterium
GTTGACACCGTGGTCGATACGCTGCGCATTTTCGCTGATATGGCCACCGGCATCACCGTCAAACCAGACGCCATGCGCGCTGCGGCTTTGCAAGGCTATGCGACGGCAACCGATCTGGCTGACTATCTGGTGAAAAAAGGCTTACCCTTCCGCGATGCACACGAAGCAGTCGCTTTGGCGGTGCGCACCTGCGTAGAAAAAAACTGCGACTTAAGCGATATGCCGCTCGCAGAATTGCAGGGATTTTCTGGCTTGATAGCCGCCGATGTGTTTGAGGTGTTGACGCTGGAAGGCTCGGTCGCCGCCCGTGACCATATCGGTGGCACAGCGCCCAATCAAGTGCGCGCCGCAATTGCTCGCTTGCGACAGCAGCTCAGTTAACGCTCGCCAACGAAGCGGGGCATGGACGCCAAGACCATGCCCACAAAAAAATAAAAACATCGGAGACTACACATGCATTTTCTCATCTCGCTTTCGAGAAAAATTGACACGATCAATGAAAAAATCGGCAACAGCATCAGTTGGGCGCTGCTGCTTGCTGTCATCATTTGCACGCTCAATTCAGTCGCCCGCTATGCGCTGAACGCCAGCTCGAACGCATGGATGGAAATTCAATGGTATCTGTATGGAGCGGTATTTTTACTCGTCGCCCCGTATACCTTGCAACAAAACGGCCACGTCCGTATTGATGTTGTCGCTGGTCGTTTTTCTAAACGCACCCAAGTCTGGATCGATTTACTTAGTTTCATTTTTTTCTTACTGCCGATGGCAGGTTTGATTCTCTACCTCGGCACTCCCTATGCGCTGCATTCTTACACCCGACACGAGATGTCTGGCAATGCAGGCGGCCTCATAGAATGGCCTGCAAAAATTCTGATCCCACTCGGCTTTGCTTTATTGCTGCTACAAGGTTTTTCAGAAATCATTAAACGCATCGCTTTTTTGCGCGGACTGATTGACGCCAGTAGCTTTGATAAACATGCCAAGACTGCCGCTGAGGAAGTCGAAGAATTGCGCCTTGCTAATGCGGATAAGCTGCGTGATCAAGAGCGCGGAGGGCAAGCCTGATGGAAGCCTTCTTGATTGCCAATCTGGCGCCAATTATGTTCATCGCGCTGGTGCTGTTTCTCTTATCCGGTTTCCCGGTCGCATTTGCACTGGCTGCCAACGGCTTGTTATTTGCCCTCATCGGTATCGAGTTTGATCTGTTACGTCCAGAGTTTTTGCAAGCCCTGCCCAGTCGCGTGTTTAGTTTAATGTCGAATCAAACCATGCTGGCGATTCCCTTCTTCACCTTCATGGGCTTAGTGTTAGAACGTTCAGGCATGGCGGAAGATTTGCTCGACACCATAGGACAATTGTTCGGCCCCTTGCGCGGCGGCGTCGCCTATGCGGTGATTTTTGTTGGTGCTTTACTCGCAGCCACCACCGGGGTCGTGGCTGCATCGGTGATATCGATGGGTTTGATTTCTCTGCCTGTGATGCTCAAATATGGCTATGACAAAAAAGTCGCCACAGGTGTCATCGCAGCATCGGGAACTCTGGCGCAAATTATTCCGCCCTCTCTAGTATTGATCGTGATGGCGGATCAGTTGGGTCGTTCAGTAGGCGACATGTATCAGGCTGCTTTTTTACCCGGCATGTTATTGACGCTGATGTATGCGGGCTATATCTTCCTGATCTCCATCGTTCGTCCACATTGGGTACCCGCCCTGCCACCAGAAGCGCGCAATCTGCGCCAGGACAATGGCGATAGCGGCGTCATTTCACTCAGCTTTTTAAGCATCGCCAGCATCGGCATCGCCTATACATTCGCCCGCTATTTCAAACAAGCTCATCCAGAAGTCGCCCGCGATGCCCTGGCCATTTATGCAGCTTGCGCGGGAATCGGTTTTGCGTTTGTGTTCGCCTTCCTCAATCGCCACTTTAAGATCGGTCTTTTATCCAAACTGGCAGAGCAAGTGACCTTTGTATTGATCCCGCCCTTGGCCTTAATTTTCTTAGTGTTGGGAACCATCTTTCTTGGCGTTGCCACACCAACAGAAGGCGGTGGCATGGGTGCTTTTGGTGCCATCGTGCTCGCCGCGATGAATGGTCGCCTCAACTGGAAGCTCACCAAACAAGCGCTAGACACGACGTCGCGCCTCGCCAGTTTTGTGATGTTCATTTTAATTGGTTCTACCGTGTTTTCACTGGTGTTTAGAGGCGTCAACGGTGACGTCTGGATCGAGCAGTTGCTGACAGGATTACCGGGCGGTCAAATCGGCTTTCTGATTGTCGTCAATATCTTGTTTTTCCTGCTGGCTTTTTTCCTCGACTTTTTCGAGCTCGCCTTTATTCTTGTTCCACTGGTCGGCCCGGTCGCCGAAAAGTTGGGGATTAATTTGATCTGGTTTGGCGTCCTTCTCGGCGTCAACATGCAAACTTCATTCATGCATCCACCGTTCGGCTTCGCCCTATTTTATTTGCGCTCAGTCGCCCCCAAGATTGTCAAAACCAGTGACATCTATTGGGGCGCGATTCCCTTTGTTATTACCCAAGTCGCCATGGTCGGCCTCATCATCACCTTCCCACAATTGGTCTCGGTCGATAACATGGAAAACAAAAAAGAAGAGCTGCAACTCAACCTCGATGTCCCGGGGGGCACACAAAATACCCAAACTGACGAGCCCCTACAACTCGATCTTCCAACGGACATCGCTCCACAAGGGCAGAGCGAAAGTGAAACGACACCTGCGCACGAACTTTAACTTTCACACGACAAGCCTGCAGCACTCGTTTAACGCTGCAGACGAATCACTGTGAATGCCCCATAAAAATCTTCTCTAAATCGCCATTGCGTCGCGCATTCAATAACACCTTATTGAGTTCATTCAATGTGCGCTTGTCGTGCTTCTTGCTGATGGCAAAATAATTTTCCTGATTAACCAAGGCCTGAGGAGCAACGCAAAAAATATCGGTTTTCCTGATTTTGTATTCATCGAGAGAAAACGCATATCGTCGATTGATATCGGCTTGGATGCGCTCGATGTTATTGCTAAATTCAAAGTATAAAAAAGCGTCCACCCTCTTTTGAACCAGTTTGGAAAATTGTCCAGCCAGACTCGATGAATTATATTCAGGCTTAATAGTGACGCCGACTTCGCGATCAAATTCATCGCCAGCACTGGCACCGGGCGACATACCAATGGTCTTCCCCTTGAGATCAGCGATAGTCTTAAATTTGAAAGCGGCATCGCAACGCATCACCAGATACACAAAATCGGAATACACGGGCTCCGAGAAAGTAAATATTTGCTCCCGCTCTTTCGTTTTGTAAATCCCGAAAATAATACCTTCGCCATTTTCTCCACTCAGCAGTACGCGCTTCCAAGGGTAATACTTGATACTAATCTTGCGTTGCATCGCCTCTTCTATATACGTCAAAAACTGTGCAACCGGAGACTTAAGAGGCAATAGCTGAAACTGATCATCGCGCTGTTCACTCATCAAAAGCGGAATCGGCCCGGCGATCGCTCCACTCTCGTTGATCACCGATGGCTTGGGCGCTTGCTGAGCAGACTCACTGCTGACCAACACAAACATAGCCTGCGTTTTGCGTTGATATGCCTCGACTTTACCCGCCGCGCTGATCAGCATCGAGGCTAAAATAAATAGATAGGTAAGAGAATTTTTCGTCATCTCATTAGCATCCTCACTCGAAAAAAAAGCGAGCTCAACTATGAACCCGCTTCTAGTTTCCATCTTGACCTTAAGAAAAATCAATCACTTCAATTTACGTATGCTGTTATATCGAGAGAAGGTATCTTCTGCAATACTAAACCAGGTTGTCTGATTTTGTCTGAAAGCGACCCAATCGGCATACACTTTTTTGAACTTAGGGTTACTCGCAGCTTCTTCAGAAAACACTTCTTGTGCGGCCGCAAAACACGCTTCCATCACCGGCTGTGGGAAGGGTTTAAGCGTGATTTTGTTGTTAACCAGACGCGCTAATGCTGACGGGTTACGCGCATCATATTTTGCTTGCATGGTGATATGCGCTTCCAGAGTCGCAGTCTCTATCGCGGCCTGATACAGCTTGGGTAATTTTTCCCACTCCTTCTTGCCGACGTAAAACGACAATTGCGCGCCGCCTTCCCACCAGCCTGGATAGTGATAAACCTTGGCCACTTTATAAAAGCCCAGCTTTTCATCGTCATACGGACCGACCCACTCCGCCGCATCGATCGCGCCTTTTTCGAGTGAGGTATAAATCTCACCGCCAGCGATTTGCACCGGTATCGTGCCGAGCTTTTGCATCACGCGACCAGCAAAACCACCGACGCGAATTTTGAGGCCTTTCATATCGTCGACCGTCTTGATCTCTTTACGGAACCATCCGCCCATTTGCGTACCTGTATTGCCGCCCAAGAAATTGACCACACCATGCTCAGCAAAAAATTCGCGCATTAATGTCATACCATTGCCTTGCAACATCCAGGCAGTTTGCTGACGTGAATTTAAGCCAAACGGCACCGCGCAATCAAAGGCAAAGGTCGCATCTTTTCCATAGTAATAGTACGACGCCGTGTGGCCCATTTCGACCGTGCCGTCCTTCACTGCGTCCAGCACTTCGTTAAATGCAACGATCTCTGGCGCGGCATAAGGACGGATCAAAAACTTACCGTCAGTGAGTTCTTTCACTCGATTGCAAAAGGTTTCTGCAGCACCGTAGATGGTATCGAGATTCTTAGGAAAACTCGACGCCAGACGCCATTTCAGCGTCGGCAACTCAGATGCCACTGCAGGCGCAGCGACCACACCAACAGCTGTACCTGCTGCGGCTTTTTTTAAAAATGAACGACGTTCCATGCTATCTCCATTATCAGTTTTATTGTTAATTGCCACAAAAACTCTGCGGGATCTCTAGAAATTCAATTTTGGGGATGCAGTGCTAGGCCGAATTACAAATATGGCACAGCAATACAATAGTATTGCGAGCATCGCACCTGCAACTGAGACAACGCAATGCGCCCCACAATTGGATTTATCGAGATCCCGCTAACTACCTGCCACCGTCATCTCTTCAATCAAAATCGACCCAGTACATTTCGTACCGCGTATCAACGTATCGTTACCGACTGCGACGATTTGCTTGAACATCTCGCGCATGTTTCCTGCGATGGTAATTTCTTCGACTGGATATTGAATCACGCCATTCTCGACCCAAAATCCCGACGCGCCGCGCGAATAATCGCCCGTCACATAATTCACGCCCTGCCCCATCAATTCGGTGACCAATAAGCCCGTTCCCATTTTCTTGAGCATGCCAGCAAAATCATCGCCGCGTTTGGTCAAACTGGAATGCAGACTTAAGTTGTGTGATCCACCGGCATTGCCTGTGGTCTTCATGCCGAGCTTGCGTGCGGAATAAGTCGACAAAAAATAGCCTTGCAACACACCGTCGCTGACCACATCGCGCTTCTGTGTTTTGACGCCTTCATCATCAAACGGAGACGATCCAACCGCGCCAATCACGTGCGGGTCTTCTTTCACCTGAATATGCGTGGGGAAAATTTGTGTGCCCAAAGTATCGAGCAAAAAGGTCGATTTACGATACAGCGCACCGCCAGATACCGCTTGCACAAACGCGCCCAACAGACCTGCCGCTAACGGAGCTTCGAACAAGACCGGGCATTTACGGGTATCGATGGTGCGGGCATGCAAACGTGCTAAGGCGCGCTCTGCGGCATAGCGTCCAACGGCTTCTGGACTAGCTAATTTTTTAGGGTCGCGCTGTGAGCTATACCAATCGTCACGCTGCATGTGCGCGCCTTTGCCTGCAATCGGTGCGACTGAAATGGTGTGACGGGAAAACGCATAGCCACCAGAGAAGCCGCGCGTATTCGCTGCCACAAAATGCGATTGCTGCGCATGAACGCCCGCACCGTCGCAATTACTGATACGCTTATCCACAGCAAAGGCCGCTGCCTCGGTACGACTGGCTAAGGCGATCGCTTCTTCTGCGGTGATCAGCCAAGGATGCAAAAGCTTTAAATCACGAGGCTGTGTTTCCAGCGATTCTGCGTCAGGCAAACCAGCACAATCGTCTTCCGCCGTAAAGCGAGCGATGTTATATGCCGCCGCCACCGTATCTTCCAGAGAACGCCTGGAAAAATCCGAAGTGCTGGCATTGCCGCGCTTTTGCCCTATATAAACCGTAATTCCTATGCCTTTGTCGCGATTTTGCTCTATGGTCTCGACCTTGCCTTTACGAACACTAATCGACAAACCACCACCTTCACTGACTTCAACCGCCGCATCTGTTGCGCCTTTATCACGCGCAATTTGCAACATATCTTCGGTAATTTGCTTGAATTGATCCTGAGTATGGGTAAAAACTGGTTTGCTCATAGCTTTGGTTTCTTTAGCTGAAAGGATAAAGGGAGTATCATAGCAGCCGTTTTAATAAGTTTATAGAAGATTGTCCAATGCCTAATCCCAATCGTGGCTCGTGTGGTTATCAATCCAACGAGTTTGAACCAGAATACGACCGTCCTTCCAAATCGGAACTCAAGCGCCAGATGACCGCCCTGCAAAAACTGGGGCAGGAATTGGTCGATGCGCCGCGTGATCGCGTCAAACGTGTACCTATGCCAGAAGATGTGCGCGACGCCATTCTCGAATGCCAAACCATCACCAATCACGAAGGCCGCCGCCGTCAAATGCAATTTGTCGGCAAAAAAATGCGCACTTTGGACGAAGAAGAAGTCGCGCTGATTCAAAAAACCATCGATAGCTGGAAAGGTGCCTCCAAAGCCGAAACTGCCGCCATGCATTCGTTAGAACGCAAACGTGAAAAACTTCTGGCCAACGATACCGCACTCACCGAATTGATGGCGGAAAACCCTGAGCTCGACGTTCAGCACTTGCGCACCTTAATCCGCAACGCCCGCAAAGAACAGGCAGAAAACAAACCACCTAAAGCGTATCGCGAGATTTTCCAGATTCTGAAAGAAGTTCAAGCCAAACACAAAGCCGCGGCCAAGAGTGCTGACGCTGACGACGAAGATCAAGACGACGAGAACGACGATGCCTGAAAGTAGTTTGGATGCTGCACTGGATAGACCATTACGTATAGGCTTAGTGTCGATTTCTGACCGCGCTTCCAGCGGCGTGTATCAAGATCAAGGCCTGCCCGCGCTGCAAGAATGGTTTGGCGCGGCGCTATCCACGCCTTGGGAAATACAAACACGCCTGATCCCTGACGAGCGCGCTGCCATCGAGCTAGCCTTGATTGAGCTGGTCGATCAGGCACACTGCGATCTGGTGATCACCACTGGCGGCACTGGCCCGGCACGGCGTGACGTCACTCCCGAAGCCACGCTCGCCGTCGCCACCAAAGAAATGCCCGGCTTTGGCGAGCAAATGCGCCAAATCAGCTTGCAATTTGTACCGACTGCCATCCTGTCGCGCCAAGTCGCCGTGATCCGCGAAACCGCGACGCATGCAGCACTGATTTTAAATTTGCCTGGCCAACCCAAGTCCATCAAAGAAACTTTGTCGGGCTTGAAAGATGCCGAGGGCAAGCAAATCGTCGCAGGCATCTTCGCCGCCATTCCCTATTGCATAGACTTAATAGGCGGCCCCTACGTCGAAACGCATGAGGACATCTGCAAGGTGTTTCGTCCGAAGTCGGCGTTGCGCGTCAAATAAGTCAGCGGAAGAAATTAGCCGTGGCGTCTATTCTTTTTCATCCTGTGGTGCCACTTACTTTGGGCTACGTCGCCAACCGTGCCGACGTCCCATGGCGCTTGATTGTCATCGGCATGATATGCGCCATCTTGCCTGATTTCGACGTCATCGGTTTTAAATTCCATATAGACTATCACTCCACATTTGGTCATCGCGGATTCACCCATTCGGTCTTATTCGCAGCGATCATTGCTGCGTTTGGTTTTCTGGCAGCGCCGACGCTCAAATTAAAACCTCTCGCTACGGCTGTTTTCATCTTTATCGCCACCTTATCGCATGGGCTGATCGATGCGCTGACCAATGGTGGCTTAGGGGTTGCCTTCTTCGCTCCGTTTAGTAACGAGCGTTATTTTTTTCCGTGGCAAGTGATCGAAGTTTCGCCCATAGGCATACGCAATTTTCTGAGCGAACGCGGACTTACCGTATTGAATTCAGAGCTGATCTGGATAGGACTGCCCTGCTTGTTCGTCGCGCTCACCACTTACATTTATCGTCAAACCAAATCGAATCAACATGACTAATTTACTCGACACCGTAGAATTAAAAACAGGTGACAATCCAAGCGCCAGCGTGATCTGGATGCATGGCTTGGGCGCGGATGCGAATGACTTCGTGCCTATCGTGCGCGAACTTGATTTGCGTGGCTGTCCTGCCATACGCTTTGTGTTTCCGAATGCGCCACAAATTCCTGTGACTTTGAATGGCGGTTACATCATGCGGGCCTGGTACGACATCGCCGCTGCTGGTACTGACATTAGCAAACGTGAAGACGAACACGGTCTGCGCCAATCACAACAGCAAATACAAGCCTTAATCGCACGTGAAAATGAGCGCGGCATCGCTACCGACAAAATCGTCATCGCCGGATTTTCACAAGGCTGCGCAATGAGCTTGCAAACCGGATTACGTCACCCAGAAAAACTCGCAGGATTACTATGTTTGTCTGGCTATGTGCCGCTGGCAGATAAATTAGCGAGTGAACGCCATGCTGCCAATCAAGACACGCCTATCTTCATGGTACATGGCACTGCCGATCCTGTGATCCCAGTGCAACGCGCAGAGCAATCGCGTGATTTGCTCAAAAGCCTAGGTTACAAAGTGGAGTGGCATGATTATTGGATGCAGCACAGCGTTTCTGAACAAGAGATTGTTGATATTGGAAACTGGCTACGAAAAGTTTTGGCATAAAAAAAGCGCACTACCTGAATTAACAGGCTAGTGCGCTTCCTCAATGCAAAAATTAAGTCGTCACTTTAAACGCTGGAATTTTCCAATAAGTGATGGCGCGCCACAGCCATTCCATAGGTCCGTACAAGAAATTCGACAGCCACCAATGGCTAAACGCAACTTGTGCGGCCACCACTGCAAACACAAATCCCACTTGCTGCGCCCTTGACATGCCAAACATACCCAGTCCA
>JACQDW010000136.1 GCA_016200845.1 Burkholderiales bacterium
AAAGTAATCGCAATCGGGTCCATTTGCGTGATCGTGACTAAAGCCGCCCCTGCAGAACTAGGCTGCACCAGCGAACCAGCAAACACATTGATCAAACCCGTGCGCCCCGATGCCGGTGCGACGATCTTGCTATAAGTGAGATTGACTTTGGCTGCCACGACGCTGGCTTTGGCGGCATCGACCACTGCCTGCTGAGCTTGCAAGGCAGCCTGACTACTATCAAGCACGCTTTGCGACTGGAATTTTTTATCGAAGAGTTCGCGACTGCGTGTCGCTTGGCGTTGTAATTCAGCGAGCGTCGCCAGCTCTTTGCTCAACTGCGCATCGGCCTTTGCCAGGTTACTGCTTTCGGTACGATGATCTAAGGTGAATAAAAGGTCACCCGCCCGCACAAATTGCCCTTCTTTGATATGTACTTTTTCGATCACACTACTGATCTGCGGGCGCACTTCTACCACGTTCAAAGAAGTGACCACACCATTGGCCGTCAAGCGCACCGCATAGTCACGCTGCTGTGCAATTATCGTGTTGACGTTAACAGGTTTAGACTTATTCTCGCCCTTACCACCCAGTGCCTGACCCGCGAGTAGCTCGGTGCCCTCACCGCTATTTTTCTTCCACCACACGGCCGAGCCAAGCGCGACAATGCACACGACGATGAGCGATAAGGTGACTGCTTTTTTGTTTTTCATTGTGATCAAGAACCGGATAGGGAGAAGAATTTAGACAGCATTTCGGCAAAAAGTTCGGCCAAGCGCAGAGAAAACCACTCTGCATCTTAGCAAAGAAAAAGCCAGCGCGAAGGCTGGCTTAGTCTGATATATACGTTTTGTTACCAAATGGCCGCTTACACCACAGCGCCATCCGCATCGTCTTTCTCTTTCACTGGCTTGATCAAATCTTCACGTTTGACGCCCAGCCACATCGCGATCGCTGCAGCCACAAACACGGAAGAATAAATACCAAAGCAAATACCGATGGTCAGCGCAGTGGCAAAGCCGTTCAAAGTCGGGCCACCGAAGAACAACATCGACAACACCATCATTTGTGTACAACCGTGCGTGATCACAGTACGGGAGATGGTGCTGGTGATCGCATTGTCGATCACTTCGGTCACGCTTGCTTTGCGCAGTTTCAAAAAGTTCTCGCGGATACGATCAAAAATAACCACAGATTCATTGACCGAATATCCGAGCACAGCCAACACCGCCGCCAACACCGCCAGATCAAATTCCCACTGGAAGAAGGCGAAGAAACCCAAAATAATCACCACGTCATGCAAGTTCGCAATAATCGCCGCCACCGCATATTTCCATTCAAAGCGAATCGCCAGATAAGCCATGACGCCGATAATCACAAACAGCAAAGCCATCAAACCATCATGCGCCAATTCTTCACCGACTTGCGCACCAACCAGAGCCGTTCTTTGCAATTTCACGTCAGGGTCGTTGGCTTTTAACGCGCCCATCACCATGTCATTTTGCGCCGCGATTTTTGCGTTTAGTTCTTTCTCACTCAAAGCCGGTGCGCCAGCGACCTTCTTAGGCAAAGGCAGGCGAATGACGACGTCTTCCGCTTTACCAAATGGCACCACCTGAGCTTCATGCAAACCTAAGTGATGCAAACTGGCGCGTATCTTTTCCAAGTCGGCTGGCTTGCTATAGCTCACTTCCATCGAGGTACCGCCAGTAAATTCCACGGACAGATGCAAGCTCTTGGTCACCAAGAAAAAAACTGCCGCCACAAAAGTAAGCGCTGAGATGACATTAAAGATCAGCGCATTGCGCATGAACGGTATGTCTTTTTTAATGCGGAATAATTCCATGTTAAATCCTTATTTTTCTCGTTCTATATTTATTCAGCGGGTTTCCAAATCTGACCGATAGAAATCGATGCTAACTTCTTCTGACGGCCGTACCACAAATTCACCACGCCGCGCGACACAAATACAGAAGAGAAAATCGAAGTCATGATACCCAGACAGTGAACAATCGCGAATGCCTTAATCGGGCCAGAGCCAAACACCAGCAAAGCCAGACCGACGATCAAGGTCGTCACGTTGGAATCAAGAATCGTCGCCCACGCACGATCAAAACCTTGCAAGATCGCATTCTGCGGCGTGTTGCCAGCTCGCAGCTCTTCGCGGATACGCTCATTAATCAAAACGTTGGCATCAATCGCCATACCCAGCGCCAAGGCAATCGCAGCCATACCAGGCAATGTCAGAGTCGCCTGCATCAACGACAAAATGCCGACCAACAGCAAGAGATTGACACCCAGCGCAAACACGCTAAAGAAGCCAAACATCAAATAGTAGATGATCATAAACACGGCAATCGCAGCGAAACCATACATAGTCGAATGCATGCCTTTGGTGATGTTATCCGCACCCAATTGCGCACCAATCGTGCGCTCTTCTATCACTTCCATCGGTGCCGCCAAAGCACCGGCGCGCAGCAACAAAGCTAACTCGTTCGCAGCTTGTGTTGTCTTCATTCCTGTCGTACGGAATCGGTTACTAAAAGCTTCCTGGATCGTTGCCACTTGCAACAATTCTCCTTCACCTTTTTCAAACAAGACAAACGCCATGCGCTTGCCTACATTTTGGCGCGTCATGTCACCCATACGACGCCCACCTTCACTATTAAGTTCGATCATAACCGCTGGCTGCTGCCTCTCATCAAAAGTAGCATTAGCACTAGTAATCGAATCACCAGTCACAATCGGATCTTTATACAAAATCTCTGGCGCGCTCTGCCCCACCGTAAACATCTCAGAACCAAAAGGAACAGCAGTATCTAATTGAGTAGGGCCGACCAAACTCTGATCGACCAAACGCACTTCCAAGGTCGCCGTGCGGCCTATGGTCTTTTTGGCTTCTGCTACATCAAGCACGCCAGGCAATTGCACGATGATGCGATCGGCACCCTGCTGCTGGATGATCGGTTCGGCGATGCCCAACTCGTTCACACGCTTAGACAAAACCGAAATATTTTGTTTTACGCCATCATCCATCAAGGCTTTCAAGGCCTCAGGTTTAATGCTCATCGTGATCGCCAAATCCGCGCCTTCGACACCGGGAACCACTTCTGCAATCGCCACATCGGTCATATCGCGGGTGATCAAGTTCTGTGCTTTTGCACGTGTTTCTGCATCACGGAACTTCACCGTCACCGTATTCGCATCACGAGAAATACCTGCGTGACGAATCTCTTTATCTTTTAAAACGGAGCGTACGTTCGATTGTAATGAAGTCAAACGCTTATTCAACACAGCCGAGGTATCGACCTTCAACAAGAAGTGAGCACCGCCGCGCAAATCCAGACCCAGATACATAGGCAATGCGCGCAAAGTCTGCATCCAACCTGGAGTATTTGGTAACTGATTAAAGGACACCGTGTAGATAGGCTTGGCGGGATCGACGTTCAAACCTTTTTCCAAGGCTGCCTTGGCTTTAAACTGCGCATCAGTATTAGTGAAGCGCGCACGAATCGAGCCTTGTACACCATTGTGGTCAAACGACAAGCCAGTGCTCGGCGTTCCGGCGTCTTTCAAGACTTGCTCCACCCGCGCAATCATTGCGCTCTCAACTTTCACAGTAGCCTTGCCACTACTGATCTGCAAAGCGGGAGAGTCACCATAAAAATTAGGCGCAGTGTACAAAGCACCCAGCACCAAGGTGATCAGTATGAGTATGTACTTCCAGAGAGGATAACGATTCATAGCGTTCGCTTCATTTAAAGACAAATATTACAAAACAAATCAGGGTCTTATTTTCTAAGACCCTGACCAAACACTTTACTGTTCCAAATTAAATATTCTTCATAGTGCCAGTTGGCAGCAATGTCGTGATCGCACTCTTTTGCACGTGCATCTCAACACCATTGCTTACCTCAATCGTCACAAATGCATCAGTCACTTTCACGACTTTACCGATCACACCACCCGCAGTGATCACTTCGTCCGTTTTCTTCAATGCATCCATCATCGCTTTCTGTTCTTTTTGACGCTTCATCTGTGGACGAATCATGACAAAGTACAAGACAACAAACATCAAAATAATAGGCAGAAAACTCACAAAAGAAGACTCCGGTGCCGCACCAGCCGCTTGCGCATAAGCATTAGAAATAAACACGATAAAACTCCGATCTGAAAATATTCAAAAAAGCACAGGCTTACATCTTGGGGTTAAGTCGCGGATTTAAAGCCCGCACCCAAAATCAATTCCAGCCTTACAACAAAGCGCAACATTCTAGCACTTGGATACTCAGAATTTGCCAAATCAGCTTTGAACACAAAAAACTTGTTGTGCAAACGATGCTCTATAGCAAAATATAGGTCAACAGACCCTAGACCCCGCGCGCCCGGTCTGCTTTAAATTCCGCCACGAACTCTGGGAAACGCTCATCGTCCAACGACAAACGAATTTGACGCATCAGTTCCAGGTAATAGTGCAAATTGTGAATCGTATTCAAACGTGCGCCCAAAATTTCTCCAGTGCGATGCAAATGATGCAGATAAGCGCGTGAGAAATTTTTGCAAGCGTAGCAAGTGCATGTCTCATCCAGCGGCGCTTTGTCTTCTTTGTAGCGGGCGTTCTTGATTTTGATATCGCCAAAGCGGGTAAAAATCCAGCCATTACGCGCATTGCGCGTTGGCATTACGCAGTCGAACATATCAATGCCATTAGCAACGCCGGCAACCAAGTCTTCTGGCGTGCCCACGCCCATCAAATAGTGCGGCTTGTTCTCTGGCAGCTTGGGCCCCACGTGCGACAAAATGCGCAGCATGTCTTCTTTGGGCTCGCCCACCGACAAACCACCGATTGCCATGCCGTCAAAGCCCATCTCGTTCAAAGCCGCCAGTGATTCGTCGCGCAGGTTTTCAAACATGCCGCCTTGCACGATGCCGAACAAGGCGTTCGGATTTTCGCCATCCTTAAATTCATTCATAGAACGCTGCGCCCAGCGCAAAGACATGCGCATGGACTTGCCTGCTTCTTCGCTAGTCGCTGGACGGCCATCGATTTCATACGGCGTGCATTCGTCAAATTGCATGACGATGTCCGAGTTCAAGGCACGTTGAATTTGCATCGAGATTTCGGGCGATAAAAACAAGCGCTCACCGCTGATAGGCGAAGCAAACTTGACACCTTCTTCCGTAATCTTGCGCATCGCGCCCAAAGAAAACACTTGAAAGCCACCAGAGTCGGTCAGGATAGGTTTATCCCAGCCCATAAAGTCATGCAAGCCACCAAATTTATTTACCACATCCAAACCCGGACGCAGCCACAGGTGAAAGGTGTTCCCCAAAATAATATGGGCATCGATTTCTTTCAACTCCAAAGGCGACATCGCCTTCACAGAACCATAGGTGCCGACTGGCATAAAAATCGGAGTCTCGATCACACCATGATTCACCGTCACCCGCCCACGACGCGCGGCGGTAGTTTTGTCTTTTTTGATTAATTGAAATTGCAGCATAGGATTTACCGACCTAAATAAAAATTGAAAATGAAAAACTCAGCGACAGAGGCGCTTCACGATTTTGATGAGCGGTTGTCCAACAGCATCGCATCGCCATAACTAAAGAACCGATATTTTTGCGCTATCGCGTGCGCATAAGCCGTGCGTATTGCATCGTAACCTGCGAATGCAGAAACCAACATCATTAATGTCGATTTTGGTAAATGAAAATTGGTGATGAGCCTATCGACTGTTTTGAACACATAACCGGGCGTGATGAAAAGCCGTGTATCGCCGCTGCCTGCTTGCAGCTCGCCAGACTGAGATGCGGATTCGATGGCGCGCATGCTGGTAGTGCCCACACAGATCACTTTATTGCCCGCCGCTTTGGTGGCGCGCACAGCCGCCACGGTGTCTTCAGGCACGGTATACCACTCGCTATGCATATCATGCTTGCTTAGATCTTCGGTGCGCACCGGTTGAAAGGTGCCGGCGCCCACATGCAAAGTCACGAACGCCAGTTGTATGCCTTTTGCCTTGCACTTTTCTAACAAGGCTTCGTCAAAATGCAAACCCGCTGTCGGCGCAGCCACCGCGCCCGGCACCCGCGAATACACAGTCTGGTAGCGATGCTCGTCAAAGTCATCGGCTTCGTGATTGATATACGGCGGCAAAGGCAGGCGGCCATATTTTTCTATCAGTTCAAACACGTCGCCCGGAAAATGCAGAGTAAAAAATTCACCAGCACGCTCGCCAACGGTCACATCAAAAGCATCAGCCAGACGAATTTTACTACCCGCCAAAGGCGATTTGGAGGCCCGCAATTGCACGTGTACGATGTGTTCATCCAGCGTATTTTTAATCACACGCTCGATCAACATTTCAACCTTACCACCGGTGGCCTTTGCACCAAAAAATCGCGCTTTTAAAACGCGGGTATCGTTAAATACCAGCAAATCACCAGCGGCGAGTTGATCAATCACGTCGGCAAATTGGCGATCAACAAAGCCCTCATCACTGACATGCAAAAGACGCGAAGCAGTACGATCAGGCAAAGCAGTCTGCGCGATCAGTTCGGGTGGAAGTTCAAAATCAAAATCACTGAGTGAATACATAAAGACCAAAGTAAAAATACAAAGACTGGCGGGTTCACCCGCCACACTTCCAAGTAAAAATTCACAACACTGTACAAAAAACCAGTAAAATCGCGCAAAATAACCCGACATTCTACCCTATGTCCGACAGCCCTCCTATCACCGCGAGCCCCAAAAAGAAAGCTACTCCAGCGAAGCCGGTGCGCCCGGAGGAAAAATTCGCCAAGCTGGGACTGCGTAGCGACATGGACTTCGTGCTGCATTTGCCCATGCGCTATGAAGACGAAACCGAAATCGTCAACATGCGTGACGCAGCGCTGCGCGGTGGCAGCAGTGTGCAAGTTGAAGGCGAAGTGACGGAGTGTGATATCCAATATCGCCCACGACGCCAACTCGTCGTCACAATACAAGACGACAGCGCCCAAGTCGTTTTGCGTTTTCTAAATTTTTACGGCAGCCAGATCAAACAAATGGCCGTCGGCATGCGGGTGCGAGCACGCGGTGAATTGCGCCACGGTTTTTTTGGCGCAGAGATGGTGCATCCGACCTACAAGATCGTCAATGAAGGCGCGCCGCTGCCCACTTCGCTGACACCGGTGTATCACTCTGGCGAAGGTGTATCTCAAACAATGCTGCGCAAAGCGATTACGCAAGCACTGGACAAAGTGCAATGGTATGACACGCTGTCGCCTGAACTACGCGAACAACTCGGCCTGCAAGACTTTGCGTCCGCCGTCAAACTCTTACACAATCCACCGCCCAACGTCGATCAATACGCCCTGCTGGAACACGAGCACCCCGCATGGGAGCGCATGAAATTTGACGAACTCTTAGCCCAACAACTGTCACTCAAACGCGCACAAGCATCTCGCCGCGCCAAAGGTGCTACCGCTTTGCCCACAATCGGCGAGCTGTGCAATGCGTTTTTATTGACGCTGCCATTCACACTGACACGCGCGCAAGAACGCGTTTTGCAAGAAATTCGTGCCGACTTACAACAAGCCTTCCCCATGCAAAGACTGTTGCAAGGCGATGTCGGCAGTGGCAAAACCATCGTCGCTGCGCTGGCGGCATGTCAAGCCATCGACAGTGGTTATCAAGCAGCCTTGATGGCACCGACGGAGATTTTGGCGGAACAACATTTTCGTAAAGTCGCAGGCTGGCTAGAACCGCTGGGCGTTAAAACCGCTTGGCTGACAGGTAGCTTAAAGAAAAAAGAAAAAGAACAAGCGCAGGAACTCATCGCCTCGGGGCAAGCCCACTTAGTGATCGGCACCCACGCTTTAATTCAAGACGCTGTGCAGTTTGCCAAACTAGGCTTAGTCATCGTCGACGAACAGCATCGCTTTGGTGTCGCACAACGTCTCACACTGCGTAACAAAGCCGAAGCTGGAAAAATCCCGCATCAACTGATGATGTCCGCGACACCGATCCCACGCACGCTGGCGATGACCTATTACGCCGACCTGGAAGTCTCGGTCATCGACGAATTGCCACCGGGGCGCACGCCCATTGTCACCCGCGTCATCGATCAAAACCGACGTGAAGAAGTCATCGCCAGAGTCCACGCCGCCGCGCAAGAAGGCAAGCAAGTCTATTGGGTCTGTCCGCTGATCGAAGAATCGGAAGCCCTGCAATTACAAACCGCCACCGACACCCACGCCATGTTAAGCGCAGCACTACCCGATTGCCGCGTCGGCTTAGTGCATGGCAAACTCAAACCGAGCGAAAAGCAAAGCGTGATGGATGCCTTCATCCACAACCAAACACAAGTGCTGGTCGCCACCACCGTGATCGAAGTCGGTGTCGATGTGCCCAACGCCAGCCTGATGGTGATCGAACACGCCGAACGTTTTGGACTGTCGCAATTGCATCAGCTGCGCGGACGCGTGGGACGCGGAGCGGCCGCTAGTGTCTGCCTGCTGCTATATCAAGCACCCTTGGGCGGCACCGCCAAACAAAGGCTGCTCACTATGCGCGAAAGCAACGATGGCTTCGAAATCGCGCGCAAAGATTTAGAACTACGCGGCCCCGGCGAGTTTCTCGGCGCACGACAATCAGGCGAGGCTTTGCTACGCTTTGCCAATCTAGAAAAAGATCAACACTTAGTCGAACAAGCGCGCAATCTAGCGGTTCAACTGTTAGCGCATGATCTCGCTACCGTCGAAGCGCATTTACAACGCTGGATGGGGCACAGAGAAGAATTCTTGCGGGTATAGACTTTTCCCTCAAAAAATTTTACCTCAGCGCAGAAAATTTTCAGTTATCCTCATCGACACTACGTCAACATCAGGAGAACCCATGAGCTTAGATTTCACAGGCCGCGTCGCCATCGTCACCGGAGCCGGTGGCGGATTAGGGAGAGAACATGCACTCGCACTCGCCAAGCGCGGTGCCAAAGTCGTCGTCAATGATTTAGGTGGCGCACGCGATGGCACAGGCGGATCAAACACCGCAGCGCAAGCCGTGGTTGACGAAATCATTGCAGCCGGTGGCGAGGCCATCGCCAATAGCGCCTCCGTCACCGATTTCGCAGCGGTGCAAAACATGGTGCAAGAAGTCATGAACAAATGGGGACGCATCGATATCCTGATCAATAACGCAGGCATCTTGCGCGATAAATCATTTGCCAAAATGGAGTTAGACGATTTTCGTCTGGTTCTGGAAGTGCACCTGATGGGCAGCGTCCATTGCTGCAAAGCGGTCTGGCCTATCATGGTCGCGCAAAACTATGGCCGCATCATGATGACCACTTCCTCCTCTGGCTTATACGGCAATTTCGGCCAATCAAATTACAGCGCCGCCAAATTAGGCTTAGTCGGCCTCATGCAAACCTTGGCACTAGAAGGCGCAAAGTACGACATTCGCGTCAACGCCTTAGCCCCCACCGCCGCCACCCGCATGACCAACGGCCTCTATCCCGAAGCCATGCTCAACGCCATCCAAGCGTCCGACGTGGTGCCCGCCATGTTAGTCTTAGCCGCCCAAGACGCACCGAATCGCACAATCCTATGCGCAGGCGCAGGCAGCTTCGAAGCCGCCCACATCAGCTTAACGCAAGGCCTGCATCTGGGACGTGGCGACGATGTCGATGAACAATTGATGGCGCGTTTGAATGAAGTGAAAAACACAGAAGGACAGAGCATCCCAGAGAACGGCATGGCGCAAGGGCATCAGGAGATTATGTCGGCGATGAAGGGGAAGTAGTAGTCGTCGGATGTAGGGCGGGTGCAACCCGCGCCGCCAGTTCTCCGAGTACCTGAGTACTGAAGCACTAGCTCAGCGCGGGTTGCACCCGCCCTAAAAAATCGCTTCCATCAATCGAAACTGACCTCCTTACGATTGTCCTTAGACACCCTATCAATCATCTTATTGTAAGGATCAACGCCCACTTCAAACGGCTTTCCCTTCACAGTGATCGTGACCACAGGATCGCTACCTTGCAGCACGCGCTTTTCTGTGAATAAGACTTTTTCGTCTTTTTCTTTAGCACCCGGTGCACGAGAGAAAATCGCGATCTCGACTGGTTCATCATAGGCGCGAGGCGTTTCCTTGCCTTTGCCATCGACTTCGATTTTTGCCAGATGTAATTTCATCGTCACATCCCACTGACCATCGGCGCGTTTCTTTGCTTTTACTTCAGTGACGCGATTATCGTAGAACACAATTTTCTCAAATAAGTCAGAGATCAAAGCATGTTTTTCTACTGGCGATTCTGCGCGTATGTAATCAAGCAATTCACGCGTCGTCGTATACGGTGCTTGTTGATAAGCCTTATCTTCCAAGTAGCGTTTCAAAGCGCGATTCAAGGCAACTTCGCCAATTTCATCACGCAGGCGATAGAAAATCAGGCTGCCTTTTTGATAGTGTATGTATTGCTGATTTTCGACGCGAGCCAAAGGCTGCTCCTCAATCAGTTCACCACCGCGACCGCGCAAATAGCCATCCAATTCATACTTCAAAAAGCGGCGCATTTTTTCGCGTCCGTATTCCTTTTCCATCACCATCAGAGCAAAATATTGCGACAGTGACTCCATCAATACGGCGGAACCCTGCACATTCGCACCGATCACCTGATGCCCCCACCACTGATGCGCCATTTCGTGCGCGGTCACGTAGAACACGTAATCAATATCATCCTTATTGCGCAGATCGGCAATGAAGCCAATGTCCTCAGAATAGGGAATCGTATTGGCAAACGATTGCGCAAAACTGGCGTAACGTGGGAATTCCAAAATACGCACTTGCTTATGCTGATAAGGGGTGAAATTCGCAGAGTAATAGTCCAGCGATTTCTGTACACTCTCTATCATGCGATCCAGATTGTACGGATGCTTTTTGTCGTAATACACTTCGATCGGCATCCCTTTCCAATCGCTCTTTTTCACTTCCCACTTGGCAGACAAGTAAGCGAAGAAAGGCATCATCGGTCTATCCATTTTGTAGCTGAAATAACGCCGTCCGTTTTCTTCCCACGTTTTTTGCAAATAGCCTGGTGCAATCGCAATCTGGTCTGCGCTGGTTGATACCGTGGTTTCAAAATTAATCCAATCCGCTTCACTGCCCAAAGCGTGATACGCACGCGCTGCTTCATCTTCCAACTTAGCCATACGTTCTGGCTCGCCTAAGCCTCGCTTACGACGCTCGTTGCGATCGCGTAATTCATAGTCATTGGCATAGCCAAATTGAGGGAAGTAGTCGCGATTATTGAAGAAACTACCATTCCAATTCAACTTGCCCGGGGCACCACTATTGGTAAATCCATGGCTCTCCAACGTCACCATGAAATCGAGTGGCATCACTGCGCCAGCAGCGAGTGGCTGTTTGAGTTTCAAGATACTGAAACCCATTTTCTTATCGTCCAATTGAACTTCATGCTCAGGCAAGTTTTTCCACTCGATCTTTGTATTGGTATTGATCTGTATCCGCAAAAATTCTTGCGGCAAGGCCGACTTATTCTGCAACAAATAATGCCCATTGATCACTAGCTTGCGCTGTGCAGGATAGAGCTGCACATCGGCCTTCACATCGGTAAGGCGAGGATGAGGAAGGTTCAGATATTGGCGATACTTTTTCTCGTAATTGGCCTGCTCATCCATTCTGGCATCATCGGATTTGAACTCATTGAGCACATTGGTGTTATAAAAAATCCAGCCACCGCTACCAGCGAAACCAAGCAAGAAAACTGTCAAAACAAAGCCCGCCTTGCTCCTTAATTTTTGCCCAGCCAAACGTACCCGCACCCGCCATTCTTGCGACAAGCCGCGTACCCAAAACGCCTGCGCTACGATCAATAAGGCAGCGGTAAATAAACTCCAATACACAGCAAACCACAGCCACCCCAAATAAAAATGACCATAGCCATTCATATCGGAGTAAGTCATGCCAGAAGTGCCCGCGAAGTTATACAAATTGTGTTTCAGGTCGAGGCTACCAAACACAATCTGTGAAATGAGAACCAGGATCATCAACAGATAACCGATAAATTTATTATTCGTCAGCACCTGCAACACGATCGCCAGCAAGCCGAGCAGAACAAAGCCAAATGAGCCCAGCGCTACACCCTTCGCATACAACAACCACTCTATCGTGGTGCCACCTTTGATCACTTGCATAATCACACCAGACAAAGCACCGGCAGTTAAGAAACCCACCACCACTGCAACCAAGGCCGTACTCTTCGCTGCCAAAGGAACCCAATTCGCTACTGGCATCGCATCGCTGACATCGGCGATCTTGACTTGACGTTCTTTGAAAATCAATTCACCTGCATAGAAGGTGATGATGATAATGAGCATGAAATTAAATGCACCTTCCATCACTCTCAGCATATTGTTGGTGACTGGATAAACCGTGGTGCCAAACATACTGCCAGATTGACTAGCTGCGCCAAAAAAATTCACCAAAGCGAACAACAACATCACCATAAATGGCACGCTCTTAAACACAGCTTTCACGTCAAAACGCAAAATATGCCAAAACTGCGACCAAGACACGGCAGCCCCACTTTGCTGTGCAGTCTTAGGCAACTGCACGCGGCTATCCAAGGTGGCCGATGCGGATGGCGCTGCAACTTTTGCCTTACCAAACCAACGACGCCCAGTGCCTGCACGCTGAGGTTTAAACAGCCACAAGGTAGCGGCGATTAACAGCAAAGACACCACGCCCCACAACACACGATTCGCCAACAAATAGCCGTTCAAGGCTGGCAAAATAGAATTGGATTCGGCGGTCGAAAAATACCGCACCATACGACCAAACGCGCGTACGCCAAAAGGATCCACCAACACCACAAACCACTCATTACTCATGTCCCGCGCAAAGGCACCCGCCACTGCCCACAACACAAAAAATGCAATCACGCCCACATACACCATCATCATCGATCGCGTCGTCGCTGCCATAAGCATTAACAGTGCACCTATGAAGATGAGATTAGGCAAGACAAACACCAACAATCCCCAAACAAAAGGCTGCAAAGAAAACGCACCAACACGCGCCGCATCCACCCATGGCATATACGGCCCCACCAATAAACCCAAGATGACAAAAGCAAAGATCACCAGACAAGCCACCAAACCAGCAACAAAGCGACCAATCAAATAATCAGCCTTACGCATAGGCGTTGCAAACAACATGTCGGAGATACCGATTTCCATATCACGCAGCACCGCGCCCGCGATAAAAATAGTCACCACAAACATGGAGAAGATACTAAATGCCCCTAAAAATTGCGCGATCACAGTCGGCGCATTCCGGTTCACGTTCCCCACCGCACCGCCCACCATAATGGCGTCACTACTAGAAGCTCCAAATGCCAACGCCCCAAAAATCAAAGCGACAACCCACAACAAGGGCTGACGCAATTGAAACCGCAAATCAAATCGAAAAAATTCTAGCCACATCATGCGCTCCTCCTGGTATTAAACCGACAGCGCAGCGCTGCTGCTTTGTGATTGACGTAACTGTAGGAAGTAAACGTCTTCCAAATCAGGCTCAATTAAATGGAAACCATCATCAGGCTGCGCATCAGAAAACACATTAATCTGAGGCTTACCGCCGACCAGTCGCGTAGTCAACACAGTGAATTTTTCCTGATATTCGGGCAGCGCATCTTTGCTGACAGAGCGACGCCATACTTTGTTTTTTAAGGTCTCAATCGCCGCTTGCGGCTCACCATGAATCAACACTTTACCTTTCGCGATCATCGCCATCCGTGGGCATAAATCGGTGACGTCTTCCACAATATGCGTCGACAAAATCACCACCACTTGCTCACCAATTTCAGCCAACAAATTCAAAAAACGATTGCGCTCATCAGGATCTAAGCCTGCCGTCGGTTCATCGACGATCACCAGCTTGGGAGAACCCAACAAAGCTTGCGCAATACCAAAACGCTGGCGCATCCCGCCTGAATAGGTTCCTAAACCACGTTTACGTGCTTCCCACAAATTCGTTTGTTTTAGTAATGCTTCGACAGAATGTTTGCGATCTGCTTTGTCGGTGATGCCTTTTAAAACGGCAAAATGATTCAGCAATTCTTCCGCCGTCACTTTAGGATAGACCCCAAAATCTTGCGGCAAATAACCGAGCTGGCGGCGCAAACCTTCTTTATCTTCAATACATTCAATCCATTAAAAACGATGCTGCCACTATCGGGTTCCTGCAACGTTGCGATGGTGCGCATCAACGAAGACTTGCCCGCGCCATTCGGGCCTAGCAGGCCAAATAATCCGTTCGGAATCTCCAAACTCACTTGGTTAATGGCATGCACGCCATTGGCATAGGTTTTATTTAAATTCGAAATTGTCAGCATCGTGTTTTCTCCTTGGGTTTCTTTTCGGCATATTCTTAGGGTCTGTCCCAGCATCGCAATATACGTGACATTGGCATCATATTGTTATTGCAAGCGACCAAACCCCGAAAAATGAGTATGAAACACGGCATGCATGCTTTGAGATATTTCGTGCCTTGAAACAAGTGCTTAATGTCAAATTTCCCCACACTGATCGCACATCGAAACACAATCTTCATAAAAACTGGCATAGTGCGGGCATCCAAAATACAGGGGTGATTCTTTTTATGCCGACTCCCACCGCATCAAATACCGATCAGCCTTTGCCCGACAAGCTCATCAGCGATAAAGGGAGCTGGTCTTTAAAGGCGCAACACTATCCGGTGTTCTCACAAACCTGGTTTCGCTATCGCGCCCTGAGTTATTTGATGCCACTCGGGGTTTTCACCGCCATCCTTCTCGCGTTTGGCTTACTCTTTGCGTCCAAGACGACTAAGAACGTCAACGAATCAACGCCCTATTTGTTATTTTTCTTTATTTGGCTGGGCATCATTTCATGCATCTTCGTAGGACGCTTTCTGGCGACGCAGATTAAGCGACGTGGATGGTCGCAGCCTATAGAAAAGACCGCTATCGTCGTTGCCATCGTTATGGGCATCGTCATTTCTTTTAATATCGTGCATCAGGCTGACCAAAATCTAGATAGAAAGGTCAAACCTATCAGCACAGAAAATCAGAAAAAACTCGATTCGCTTCTCAAAAGCGAAGAAGTCAAAATCGGTATCGTCATTACCGAAAACGAGCAGCGTAAAAATAACATCGCCAACTCTATTTTCTGGGTCATCTTGTTAAGCTGGTGGGGCGGCCTCCTCGACCTACGCACCTACTTCCGACAAACCCGCGAAATCAACCAAGCCCTCACCGAAGAGCAGCTAGAAAAATACAAGCGTGAACGCAATCAGGCGCAGATGCAGCTCTCGATTTTAGCCAGCCAGGTCGAGCCTCATTTTCTCTTTAATACGCTGTCGGGCGTGCGTGCCGCCATGTTGAGCGACCCGGCACGCGGTGTGCAAATCATTGATCATCTGGTTGATTATTTACGCGCCACTATTCCGCAAATGCGCAGCGATGGAAGCCTGATGTTCTCGACAGTAGAACAGCAGTTTCATGCCATACGCGCTTATCTCGGCGTGATTCAAACCCGTATTCCACGTTTGCAAATTTCAGTAGAATGCCCGCCCGAATTAAAGCAGTGCGCCATGCCGCCACTCATGTTGATCAGTCTGGTGGAAAACGCAGTCAAGCACGGTATAGAACTCAAAAAAGGCGCGGTCGAAATCATCGTCAGCGCGCAGCGTGACACTACCGGACAAGGCGAGCAATTGATCATCAGCGTTGCCGATAATGGCGTCGGCTTTGGTCACACCACAAGTGGCACAGGCATCGGTTTATCCAATATTCGTGAACGACTCAAGCAGCTCTATGGTGATCAAGCCAGCCTACAGTTGGCCATACGCGAAACAGGCGGCGTCAATGCCGCGCTTCATTTACCTCTGCAATAGGAGACCTTATGCCCACCGCCATCATTGCCGACGATGAAGATTTGCAGCGCCACGATCTGCGTCGCATGTTAAACCTGATGTGGCCAGAGCTGACCATCGTGGCCGAATGCGAAGACGGCGACGCTGCCTTAGAAGCCATCGTGCATCAGCCGGTCGATATCGCCTTCTTAGATATCCGAATGCCAGAGCTAACCGGGCTAGACGTCGCCCGCGCCAGCGAAGGCCGTTGCCGCGTGGTGTTCACCACCGCCTATGACAATCATGCGATAGAAGCCTTTAAGCTAGGCGCGATTGATTATCTATTGAAACCCATCACCGAAGAACGCTTACAAGAGACCATCACTCGCATCAAAACCCAATTTGAAAACGGCAGCGCGGGACAAGATGTGCTCAAACTCATGCAAGAACTAGACAAGCGCCTACGCCCCGCCACCGAAGAACGCATACGTTGGATCAGCGCCAGCTCACTTGCGCTACACCCGCGTCGTCAGCGCCACCGACGAAGCCCATATCCGCACCTCACTCAAAGAATTACAAAAAACCATAGACCCTGACCAATTCTGGCAAATCCACCGCAGCGTGGTGGTCAATGCCCATGCGATTGCAAAAGCAAAACGAGACGACACTGGCAATATTATCGTGCAATTAAAACAGCACCCCGAGCAGTTGAAGGTGAGCCAAAGTTACGCCTGGCGCTTTAAGGGGATGTGAGTGGGTGCTTGCGGGAGAAGGAGTCTAAAAAATCTCAAATCAATTGCTGACTTCACCCGCAGTCTGTGCCAAACTTCAGCCATGACTCTCACAGAATTAAAATACATCGTTGCAGTGGCGCGTCAGAAGCATTTTGGACACGCGGCGGAGGCTTGTTTTGTCGCGCAGCCAACACTCTCAGTTGCCATCAAAAAATTGGAAGATGAATTAGGCGTTGCCATCTTTGAACGAGGCGGCACCGAAGTCTCCACTACCCCGCTAGGCGCACAGATCGTGGCGCAA
>JACQDW010000130.1 GCA_016200845.1 Burkholderiales bacterium
TGACGGACGTTTTCGGCTTGAATCGCGGCGAGCAATTCTGGATCGATATTGGCGAGAGTGTGATTCTTGGAGAACATGGGTTTCCTGTCGAATGAGCGTAAAAAATTGAAAAAATTAGATTGGGACTGATCCGTAAAAATGCGAATGCTTGCGATGACAAGTCTCAATCACTTTTACCATCAAGATACCCAGGCGTACGGCCAGAATCAGACATGACTCTGCACATCTCACGCTTCACGATGGATCTCCATCTTCTGCGAACGATCTTTGGATAAAAAATCGCTGCATTTTCGCCAGTTGCGTGAGATAGACCCAGATTTCCCATTAGGCGCACCTACGGTGCTATTTGCGTGCTGACGGCGCATTTTTGGCTATTTTTGTTGCTCTTCGTTGTCCATAGCTCGCTATGGACGTCTCATTCGCATCAAAACTATCTCGAAAAGTGCATCCGCCATCATCGCAAATCCTAAAGGAAATTCAAGGCCAAAATGGTGAGCGAATTTTACGTGAAGCAGGGAGTTAGGGCAAGTTGGTAGATGAGTCAAAGAAATAACTACTTTTTGTAAAAAGTGAGTGGGTTTGGCGCTGTTCTGTGCTTGTTTCTAATGGAAACCTATAAAATGACGGTTTTTGCTGTGAAACACGTGAGGATGATGCGATGTTAGTGCTGGTGACTGGGGCGAGTTCAGGTTTTGGTGAGGCGATGGTGCGTCGTTTTGTGCAAGGTGGTCATAGGGTGATCGCAGCGGCGCGGCGTTTGGATAAATTGCAGCAGTTGGGTGATGAGCTGGGTGATGCGGTATTGGCGCTTGAGCTGGATGTGACGGATAAGGCGTCTATCGCGCAGGCCTTGACGGGATTGCCGTCTGATTGGCGTGAAATTGATGTGCTGATCAATAATGCCGGTCTGGCTTTAGGGATTGCGCCTGCGCAGTCGGCTGATCTGGATGATTTGGAAACCATGATAGATACCAATAACAAGGGCTTGGTGCGGATGACGCATGCCTTGTTGCCCCATTTTGTCGGGCGCAAAAATGGGGTGATTATTAATATCGGTTCGATTGCTGGTTCGACGGCGTATCCCGGCGGAAACGTCTATGGTGCGACTAAAGCCTTTGTTGACCAGTTCACCTTGAATCTGCGGGCAGATTTGATCGGGACGGGCGTGCGGGCGACTAATATTGCGCCGGGTTTGTGTGGAGGGACTGAGTTTTCAAATGTGCGCTTTAAGGGTGACGATGCCAAGGCTGCCAGCGTGTATCAAGGCACCGAGCCTTTGACCGCTCTGGATATTGCAGAGACGGCGTATTGGATTGCGACTTTGCCGCCGCATATCAATATCAATTACATAGAGATGATGCCCGCTTGTCAGGGCTTCGGACCCTTGCTGGTGCAGCGTCAGTCTTGATAGGAAATGAAATGAAGACGATGTTTGAGTGGCCAGTGCGGGTGTACTACGAAGATACCGACGCGGGTGGCGTGGTGTTCTATGCGAATTACATGAAGTTCATAGAGCGTGGACGCACCGAATTATTGCGTAGTGTGGGCATAGATGCCTTGACGATGCAGCGTGATTTTGCGTGCTTGTTTGTCGTCAAAGCAGTTAATGTCGAGTATCATGCGTCAGCGCGTATGGATGAGCTTTTGAACGTCCGTACTTGGTTTAGGAAGATAGGCCGCGCTTCACTGGTGTTTCGGCAAGAAGTGTGGCGCGACGCTGTGTTGTTGGCTGGTGCTGATGTGGTTGCCTGTTGTGTTGATCCGCTAGAGTGGAAGGCAACAGCGATTCCTAAGGCTGTGCAGGATTTGATCAGGGCGGAGTTTGAAGTTCCGTCTTCTAATTGATTTTTGAGTTTTTGAGAGTAATGATGACTGTCACCCAAGATTTATCTTTTTTGTCTTTGATTACTGGCGCTTCGCTTCCCGTGCAATTGGTGATGGCGTCTCTGCTGTTTGTGTCGATCACGAGCTGGACGTATATCTTCAGCAAAATGTTTGCGATCAAAAAAGCGCGGGCGCAGACCGAGCATTTTGAACGTAGTTTTTGGGCCGGTGGAAATCTGATCGAGTTGTATCAGCATGCAGTCTCCAACCATCGTGGCGGGCGTGATAAGACGGGCGCTTTGGAACGTATCTTTGAAGCCGGGATGAATGAGTATCACAAAGTGAAAGCGGCCAATAAAGGAAGTTTGGATTCGAGTGCGATGTTAGATGGCGCACGTCGTGCGATGCGCGCGGCTTATCAGCGCGAGATGGATCATCTGGAATCGCATTTGTCTTTTTTGGCGTCGGTGGGTTCGGTGTCTCCCTACGTTGGTTTGTTGGGCACCGTGTGGGGGATTATGAATTCTTTCCGTGGTTTGGTGAACGTGCATCAGGCGACTTTGAGTGCAGTGGCACCTGGTATTGCGGAAGCCTTGATTGCGACGGCGATTGGTTTGTTCGCAGCGATTCCTGCGGTGATCGCTTACAACCGCTACTCGCATGATATTGATCGCTTATCGATACGGTTTGAGACGTTTATCGAAGAATTTTCAAATATTTTGCAGCGTCAATCTCGTTAATATGTAGCGCAGATGAGTTCACTTCGTGGCGAACGTAAACGCAAGTTTAAGGCCGAGATCAATGTCGTTCCGTATATCGACGTGATGTTGGTGTTGCTGATTATTTTTATGGCGGTCGCGCCTATGACCAATCCTAGTGTGATTAATTTGCCGACGGCGGGTAAATCGACGCAGCCGCCTAGCGATTATATTGAGATCGCATTGAGTGCCGATGCTTTGGCGAGCATTAGTTTGAATAGTAGAAGTGCGACGAGTGGTGTGAATCAGCAGGAATCCAAAGAGAGCAATCTTGATCGTAAAGCGCTGATGCAAAAACTTAAAGAATTCCATACGCAAAAACCTGATTTATCGGTGATGGTCTCGGCGGACAAGAACATCAAATATGATGAAGTGGTTCAGGTGATTTCGGAAGCGAAGAAGTTGGGAATTAATCGCGTGGGACTTGCCACCAAATAGTTTCCTTAGGGGTTGAATGATAGCTCGCTTGAAAAATGATGCCGTACCAATTCTGATGCTAGCCGTGCTGGCGGTTGCCGGGACGGCGACGCAAGCCTGTGCTCAGACTGCGACTGCTGAAGTGGTGCGCTCTGATGTCGTCACTGTTCCGGCGCAAGATGTATTTGTTCGTTTTCGCGTTGTTCAGTTGAATGGTAGTCCGCTCGATTTGATTAAAGAGCACATTCCCGCGTTGTCGAGTGACGCCGATCCACAAATTCCTACTCCAGCATTACTGCGAAAACTCCATCAAGAAATCGCGGGCATACTCGCCACGGAAGGCTATTTTTCTCCGATCATTCAATTTAATAAAATCTCCGATGAGAATCGCATCGACATCCAGGTTGATGCTGGGCCTCGTTCGCACATCAAAGAAGTCGTGATCACACTGCGCGGTGATTTGCAAGATGCGGCCTTGGCGGGCGACGCACAGAAAACGCAACTGCGTGATCAACTTATACAGTCGTGGGAAATGCCTAAAGGCGAGGCTTTCCGTCAGTCAGACTGGAGTCACGCAAAGACCTCTTTGCTAGAGAATTTGAAGTCACGTTTGTATGCGGGGGCGAGTTTAATTGATAGTCGCGCCAATGTTGATACCGAGACTAATCTGGTGACCTTGGAACTGGATATGGAGAGCGGTGCGGCATTTCGTTTTGGTGATTTGCAAGTGTCTGGTTTGGAGCGCTATCCACGCTGGTTGCTAGACCGATTTAATCCCCCCAAAAAAGGCGATGATTATTCTAGTGTGCAATTACTGGAGTTTCAGCGCGCTCTACAAAATTCTGCTTATTTCTCTTCCGTTGTTTTTAATGTGGAACCGGATAGCACCAAGGCCGATGCCTTGCCAATTGAAGTCGCTCTGGTGGAGAAGCAAACGCGTGATTTTGGTTGGGGCGGCGGTTATAGTTCAAGCACAGGTTTGCGCACTGAAGTCAGCTATCGTGACCGCAATGTGTTGGATAAGGTGTGGGATTTGCGTTCTGCATTGCGGGTGGAACAAAAGCGTCAACTTTCTTACGCAGATATTTATTTGCCGCCTAGCGATGCGTATAAGCTTGATTCGTTCGGCGTGTTGGTGGATCGATTTAATAATGAAGGCGTGTTGCAAACGCGCTCAGCAATTGGCGTCAAGCGCACCACCACGCAGGGCTTGATCGAACAGCGATTGGGAATCAACTACACACAGGAAAAAGTGCTGGTGAATGAAAATACAGCGCTAGAATTGGAGCGTAAGAGTCGTGCGCTAGTGGTGAGTGCAGGATGGATCTGGCGGCATGTGGATGACGTGTTCGCGCCGACTAAGGGACAGCGCGCTCAAGTTGATTTTGCTTTTTCTGAAAAGTCACTGATTTCTGATCAGCGATTTTTGCGTGCCTATGGAAAGTATCAAGTGTGGGTGCCGGTTGCAAAACGCGATCAGTTATTGTTGCGCGCGGAACTGGGCAAAGTATTTAGTAGCGGCGCTAGCGGTATTCCCGAAGACTACTTGTTTCGTACAGGTGGCAGCACGTCAGTGCGTGGCTATGCTTATCAAAGTTTAGGCGTGAAAAACGGTAAGGCGGTGGTTGGCGGCTCTGCAATGTTGAGTTCTAGTATTGAATACGTACATTGGAATACCGAGACGCTGGGTCTGGCTCTTTTTGCCGATGCTGGCGATGCTGGAAAAAATTGGAAAGAGATGCGCTTGAAACAGTCTATCGGTGTTGGTAGCCGGATTAAAACGCCTGCTGGACCGATTGCACTAGATGTGGCTTATGGTCGGCAAACGCGCAAAATTCGTTTGGATTTTTCGATTGCAATCGCTTTTTGATCGAATAAAATTTCTATGTCTATTCAAGAATCTTCATCCATCAACTCTGAAGAAAATCCAGAGAAAAATCGCGCCGCGACGGCCTCGTGGCTGCGATTTTTTTTGCGCCTTTTGGCCTCGCTCGTCGTTGTTTTGGCGGTGTTGATGGCATGGGTTGTTGGGACAAATAGCGGCACGCGTTTTTTCTTGGCTGGTTTGCAAAGCCTGAGTTATGGTCGGCTGGAAGCGATAGAGATTCAAGGCAGGTTAGCCGATCATCTGGAATTAGGTGAATTAAAGCTGAAACTGGCTGACACACAGATTGCCTTATATGGCGTTCGTGTGGATTGGCAAAGTCGAGCTTTGTTGGGCGGCCGTGTGCAAGTGGATCAGTTGAGTGCGCGGGGTTGTGGCTGGCTTGGATAGCGATCAGCAGCGACATCAATGGCGCTTGCAACTGCAATCCGTGTGGGGCAGTGTGCAGAGCGAAGGCGAGTTGGCAACGGCGACGCCATTTGCTGTGAAGGCGAACTATCACTACACCGGGCAATTGATCGCAGATATTCCTCAGGTGAGTGTGCAAGGAAATGTCAGCGGTGATCTGGTGCGATTGCGTGTGCGGGCTGATTCCGTGCATCAAGAAGGGAAGGCAGATGCACCCGCACTAGCGAATAAGATGACGGCACAGTTGGCGGTCGAAGTGTCACCGTTTGCCGTGCAAGCGCTAGGCCCTGGTCAGGTGCATATAAAAAATCTTAATCCACGTTGGCTAAATGCCAGCGCGCCGCAAGCCCTATTGGATATCGACGTCGATGTGCGGCCATTGTTCGCGACTGAATCTACATCTGATGATAAGAAAGTGGATGGTCGCAGCTTGAAATTGCATTTGACTGTGCCAGAAAAAAAGCCGGATGCTCACGCTGCGAAGAAAGAGGCGGCGTCCTTGGTTGGTACGATTGTGATGAGAAACACTGCGCCCGGGAGTCTGGATCAGGAAGGACTGCCGTTTAAGCAATTCTCTGCCGAAGCGCAGTGGGCCGGACGCTCCCTGAAGATTTCGAATGCGCGTTTGTCTTTGTTGGAAGGGCTGATCGAGGGGCATGCGCAGAGTGATTTTAGTGTGCTGGCACAAGCGCAGTTAAACGCCAAGTTGTCTGTCAAAGAAGTGAATCTGGCGCGCATCGATAGTCGTTTGCATCCAAGTTCAATCAAAGGCCAAATTCAAGTACAGACCAGGGAACAGGCTAAGGGGCAAAGACAAATTGATTTTCAGGCACAGTTGACAGATCCGTTGGCAAATTTGCGAGCGGATGCGACGCTCACCTTAGGTGATGCTCCCCAGTTGCAATTAAAAACAGTGGAGTTGAGTTCTGATCAGTCGCAACTAAAAGGGCAAGCGGAACTGAGTTGGGCGGATCAGCATGAATTCAAAATGCAGGGCAAGCTCACACAATTTGATCCTTCGCGTTGGATGAAGGCACCGAAAGGGCGTATTGATGGTGAGTTTGTGGCGGCGGGCAGCTGGCATCCAGACTGGCAAGTGCGGCTCAGCGTGCCGCATGTCAGCGGCGAGCTTGCCGGGCAAACGCTGACTGGTGTCGCACAATTGCAGTGGCAAGGAGACCGCCTGTTGAAGGTCGATCAGATGCAGTGGCAATGGGGACGAAATACCTTGCAGGTAAACGGTAGTTTGGGCGGAGAGAAAGATGAAATGCGCTTGTCCCTGTCGGCGGATGAGTTGAATGTATTTAATTCTATCTCTCCACGGCATTTGAATGGGCGTGCCAATGTGCAGGCGACTTTGCGTGGTAAGTTGATGGCACCCTCGGTAGAGGCGCAAGCGCAGGCGGAAGACGTGCAATGGGGCTCTGTCGCAAAGTTTGCCTATCTCAAAGCCAGCGCATCAATCGGTGCAGGCCAGCAAGCTGCGATGAATGTGCAAGTGCAGGCGCAGCAGTTGCGTTGGAATTTAGAAGAAGGAAGTGGCTCGGCGCGCCCCGCAAATTCTCTGCGTGAGTTTTCGGCGAGCCTGCAAGGCACGCGCTCCGCTCATCAGCTTGCGATGCAAGCGCAGTGGGACGGAGGTCAAGCTTTGTCGATGAAAGCGAGTGGTAAATTTGATGTGCCTGATTGGAATGCTCCGGCGTGGAGTGGGCGACTTGATGCCGTGCAGTTGACGGGCGTATCGGCCAGCGCTGGAGGTGAAATTTCGGGCGCGAATGTGGATCTGGCTTTGCGTGAGCCAGGTTGGCTTAGCTGGAGTCGCGACAAACTCGCTGTATCGCAGTTGAATTTGCAGGGGCAACTGGGTCAAATCAATGTAGATCAGTTGGAATGGACGCCGCGCTCTTTGAGTACCATCGGCCGTGCGCGAGCTTTCCCTGCTAACGTACTGATGAAACTCGGCAAAGCAAAAGAACGGGTGCAAGGTGATTTGACACTTGCGCTTGATTGGGATGTGCAATTGAAAGAGCATCTTGCAGCGAAGATTGCAGTGCATAGACAGGCTGGTGATATCGAAGTCGTCGATGCTGATGCTACCAGTCAAAAAATGCCTATGGGTATGCGCGAATTTGATGTGGATTTGCGATCAGCGGGTGTGGTCGCTGGCAGTGATGCAGAAAAAATTGAATTGACGTTGAACGCCAAAGGAACGCGTTTGGGTGTCTGGAATGGCAAACTCAATTCGCAATTGCGACGCGATGGCGTGCATTGGACTTGGGATACGGATATGCCGTTAGCGGGAGATTTGCATGTGCAGATCAATGAGTTGCAATGGTTGGCAAGCCAGGCCAGTAGTGAATTAGTCGGTAAAGGTCAGCTGAAAATGGATGCTGATTTTTCGGGGAAATTCTCGCGTCCAAAATATCAGGCAAAGATAGAAGGACACGGTTTGGAATTTGCCTTTGCCTCGGAGGGAATGTTATTTCCTAACGGCGAATTGAAGGCATTGTTGACTGATGAAGTTTTTAAACTGGAGCAATTGCGCTTTACAAATACGCTGGCATTTGTGCCAAAGATCGATCGTTTTCAAGAATTAAATTGGGCAGGGCGAGTTGGTGAATTTGATGCCAGCGGCGAAGTAAACTGGCGTTTGCAACAAGGAGCGATCACGGCGAATTGGAAAAATTTCCCTCTGCTGCAAAGAAAAGATCGGTGGTTGGTGGTGAGCGGTCAGGCTGGAATTACCCAAACCGATAAGTCCTGGACTCTGGCGGGGAAGCTAGCTGCTGATGCGGCGTATTTCCGTTTGCCGAAAATGCCCCCACCCAGCTTGTCCAATGATGTGTTGATTTCACGTGAGTTGAAATTAAGCACAGGCGACGAAGAAGCTGCAAGCAAGTTTGCGATGAAAGCCAAGTTTGATTTGCAGCTCGATATGGGCTCACGCTTTGTTTTTGTCGGACGGGGATTGGATACGGCGCTGTCAGGTGTGATGCGTTTGCGTGGCAGTGAAAGTTCGCCCGTGTATGCCAGTGGTTCCATCGCGACCAACGGTGGGCAATATGAGGGCTATGGGCAGCAACTGGAAATCGAACGTGGCATCTTAAAATTTCAGGGATCGGCGTTTAATCCAGCTTTGAATATTCGTGCCTTGCGCAAGGGTTTGCCAGTTGAGGCTGGCGTCGATGTCACCGGGACGGTGGCGAACCCGCAAGTGCGGCTGGTGTCAGAGCCGAATGTGCCCGATAACGAGAAAGTCTCTTGGTTGGTGCTGGGACGGGGATTAGATCAATTTGCTGCGGCTGATGCGTCTTTGTTGTTGTCTGCGGCTGGCGCGATTTTAGGGGGCGATGGTAGCCGCAATATTCCCCGTGAATTAGCGCAGGGCTTAGGTTTCGATGAGTTTAGTATAGGTCCAGCCGAAAGTGGTGGCTCGTCTAAATTGCCTAACCAAACCGTGGCCGGAGCCATTTCGGCAGGCTCGACGTCAAATGACCAAGTTGTCAGCATAGGTAAACGCTTTAAGCCCGGCATCGTTCTCTCCGTGGAACGCGGCGTTTCAGATGCGAGTAATGCTTTAAAACTGAGTTGGCAATTAGGGCGCCGGATTCGTTTGATCGGGCGTAAAGGGACTGATGATGCGGTCGATGTGAAGTATAGTTTTTCGTTTAACTAAGTAGGAAGTGCCGCGCAGTTTATAATGCGCTTCCTTGATGAAGAATCTTTTTTGTTTGAATGACGATGCAAGAATTTAGTTATAGCAATATGCCTGGCTTGAAGACCCAAGATGCTTCTGAATGGAAGTCCCTGGGCTTGGCTGGCTTGGTGCATTTGCTGTTGATTGCATTTTTGTGGATAGGCGTGCAGTGGCAGAGTCATGTGACGGCGGTCGAAGAGGTGGAAGTGTGGGATTTAACTTCACGTCAGGCTGCGCCAGTTGCGGTGCCTGTTCCAGAGCCTGAAGTCGTGAAAGAAGAGCCCGAGCCGCCCAAGGCAGAGCCTGTCGAACGCGAAGATCCTGAGATCGCCTTGGAGCAAGAGCGCCAGCGTAAATTATTGGAAAAGAAAAAAATCGCCGAGCAAGAACTGGCAAAGAAAAAAGTGGAAGAAAAGCTCGCAGCGGAAAAGCTGAAAAAAGAAAAACTCGCTAAATTAGACGAGAAGAAAAAGCTGGCGAAAGAAAAAGCATTGCAAGACAAAATCTTTCAAGAAAATATGCAACGCATGAACAACCAGGTAGCCAAGTCGGGCAGTGGTAGCTTGGGCGATGCTTTGAAGTCCACCGGTAGCAATCGTGGCGACCCTAATTACGCGATGAAAGTGTCGCAAAAGATTCGTGCCAATACAACGTATGTGACGAATGATGCGTCGTCGAGTAATCCGACTGTCGAATTTTCTATTCAACTTTTTCCAGATGGCTCACTGCGCGGCCCGATCAAGAAGTTAAAGTCGTCTGGCGTGATTGCTTTTGATCAGGCAGTCGAAAAAGCGATCGATAAATCTCAACCTTTTCCCCGCGACAAATCAGGCGAAGTTCCAGCGAGCCTGACCATTATTCACCGTATGAAAGACTAATTTTGATGAAACTATTTTCCTTAACTAACTGCTTTAAAAGTTTTGTCGCTGCGTTGATGATGTTGGCGGCGAGTGTGACGCAAGCACAAATGCGGGTTGAAGTGTCGGGCGTAGGATCGAATCAGATTCCGATTGCGATTGCTGGTTTTGTTGGCGAAGACGTCTCGCCACAATTGATTAGCGCCATTATTCGTGACGACTTAAATCGCAGCGGTTATTTCCGTTTAATCGATGCCGGTGGCGCGATATCGGAAACGGCGAACGTGAATTTTGAAAGCTGGAACGGACATGGCGTGCAGGCTTTAGTGGTGGGAAGCGTGCAAAAGAAAGCCGATGGTCGCTTTGATGTCCGTTACAAACTGTTTGATGTCGCCAAGGGAGACATGTTGTCGGGTTTTGCGATGGATACACCGGTCAATAAAGTGCGCCTGACTTCCCATAAAATCGCGGACGATATTTATGAAAAATTGATAGGCATACCGGGCGTATTTTCTACACGCATCGCGTACGTGACGAAGGCAGGGCAACAATATCGTCTGGAAATTGCCGATGCCGATGGCGAAGGTGTGCAAGTGGCTTTGACTTCGAAAGAGCCTATTCTTTCGCCTATTTGGTCGCCTGATGGCACCAAGGTCGCTTATGTGTCGATGGAGTTAAAAAAGCCCATCGTCTATATTCAGCATCTGATGACGGGGCAGCGCACGACGGTCGCAAATTTCAAAGGAAATAATTCTTCGCCGTCCTGGTCGCCCGATGGTAGTAAGTTGTTGGTGACTTTATCCAAGGGCGCGATTGCCCAAATTTATTCGATTAATGCCGACGGCTCTGATGCGCAACGTTTGAGTAATTCAAATGGGATCGATACCGAGGCGCGTTATTCTCCAGATGGACAGTGGATTTATTTTGTCAGTGACCGAAATGGACAACCCCAGATTTTCCGCATGAATGCCAGCGGTGGTGATGTAAAGCGAATGACTTTTAAGGGAACTTATAATGTCTCGCCACGTATTTCACCTGATGGCTCGACCTTGGTCTTCGTTTCTCGTCGCGATGGCGGTGATCAGGTCTACGCCATGGACTTGAACAGTGGACAAGAGTTGAGGTTGTCCGATACCACGAGAGATGAGTCCCCAAGTTTTGCACCAAATGGACGATATGTTCTTTATGCAACTCAAATTGGACGCCGAGGAACCTTAGGGCTGGTTTCTACAGATGGCAAAGTGAAGCAAAATTTAACCATACAGGCGGGAGAAATCCGTGAACCAACCTGGGGTCCTTTGATCAAATAGTGGTTTTTGGACAGTTTTGGGTTACAATTGCGCGCTAAGTTTCAAATTTAATTCTAATTTCACCGTCAGGAGAATTCCATGCGTTTTACATCTGCATCTAAGACCGTTGCTTTGTTGATTTCTAGCATTGCTTTAATGACCGCTTGCAGCACACCTGTTAAGTTGGAAGAAAAGCCAGTACCTATCGTTGAGAAGCCACAAGTTGTTGCTCCTGCCGATACAAACGTCGTCAAAGAAGTCAAAGCAGTTGAAGTTGATCCGTTGACTGTCGGTGCATTGGCCAAACGTAGTGTTTATTTCGACTACGATCAATACGTAATAAAAGATGAGTTCAAATCTTTGATCGAAGCGCACGCTAAGTTCTTGTTGGCAAACAAAGGCCGTAAGATTTTGGTACAAGGTAATACGGATGAGCGCGGTAGCCGTGAATACAATATCGCTTTGGGTCAAAAACGTGCAGAAGCAGTGCGTAAGGCGATGGCAGTATTTGGCGTAGCGGATGCGCAAATCGAAGCAGTTTCTTTGGGCGAAGAAAAGCCAAAAGCAACTGGCAGCGATGAAGCTTCCTGGGCTGAAAACCGTCGTTCTGATATCGTTTATCAGTAATACGGAAAAAATAATCGCTTGACGATTATTTTTTGTTAGCAGTATTCTTAAAACGGACTTTGCGGTGTGATCTGCAAAGTCCGTTTTTTTATTGCTTGCTTTTGATTTGGAAGATCTACATTAAGGTGTACAACATGTCTCTGATGAATAGTGTGATGAGTGCCAAGCGCCTGCGCGCTGCTGTGTTTGCGATGTTGCTGCTACCCGCGTTTGCGAGTGCCGGTATCTTGGATGATGATGAAGCGCGTAAAGCGATCAAAGAACTAAATGCGAAGTTGCTTGCTCTAGTCGCAAAGTTAGATTTGCGTATCGATGACAAGGCGGACAAATCTAGCGTGCTTGAATTGTCGAATCAGATCGAACAATTGCGTGGTGAAATTGCGGGCGTGCGCGGGCAAATCGAAGTGTTGGCAAACGATCTGGCGAATGCGCAAAAGCGTCAGCAAGATTTTTATGTGGACTTGGATAAGCGCATACGCGCATTGGAACCTAAGAAGCTGACCGTTGATGGGCAAGAAGTGACCATAGAGCAGGCCGAGCAGCGCTCTTTTGATGCGGCGATGGCGATGTATAAGGCGGGGCAATACGCGAACGCGGCGACGGCATTTAATAGCTTTACTTTAAATTACGCGAGCTCTGTGTTTGCAAGTCAGGCGTATTACTGGTTGGGAAATTCGTATTACGCGCAGCGCGATTGCAAGGGCACGATTTCGACTTTGCAGAACTTATTGAAAAATTTCCCTGAGAGTAGCAAAGCGCCTGATGCCATGTTGAATATCGCTTCGTGCCACCTGGAGTTGAAAGATAAGAAGGAAAGCCGCAAGACTTTAGAGGCGTTGATCGCCAAATTCCCGGGCACAGATGCAGCGCAAGCCGCTAAGACTCGCTTGCCTTTGACAAAATAAAGCAGGGCTGGGTTTGACAGGAAGAGCTAAACCCCCTATAATTTCGTTCTTTCGGGTCGTTAGCTCAGCTGGTAGAGCAGCGGACTTTTAATCCGTTGGTCGCAGGTTCGAATCCCGCACGGCCTACCACGAATTGTTTGGAAAGGACTTGGATGCAAATCTAAGTCCTTTTCATTTAGTGTAGATGTGTACCGATGTAAGTTCTGTTTTTGATGGGATTTTCAGGTAAGCATAAAAGAGTTTTGCAAGTTTTGGGTCGTTAGCTCAGCTGGTAGAGCAGCGGACTTTTAATCCGTTGGTCGCAGGTTCGAATCCCGCACGGCCTACCACGAAATTTAGTAGTAAGAATCAGGGTTAGTAAGCTTCGGCTTACTAACCCTTTTTTGCGTTTATATGAAGAATATTACCCACTTGGGTAATATTCTTTGATACTCATGTACGCAGTGCAGTCACGAATTCGTACTGTTTCTTTAGCTATAGTACCCAATTGCATGAGTGACTTTCCTAGTAGTCTCTTTGATCTTGTCTTTGAATAATTGTCCTCAAATACTCCGGTATCAATTTATGGAGATTTTATTTAACAATATCAAGTCATGTGACCGATGATCGCGTTGTAGGTAAGAGATGTACCACCCTGAACGCGAGTAATGTACCGCAATGTTCGCCAGCGTCGATGTTCAAGCTAAAATTGTTTTTTTGCGCGGTGCTAAAAATGGAAATTTTGAGAGCGGATATTATTTGGCATTTACTTTAACGTAGTGGTCATGCTATTTTAGCTAAATGAGAGTGTGACCTGCTTGTCTTTGTAAATGAGTCAGTTTGTGTTTGTTCTGTGCCGTGTGTGTTCCATATAAATCTGTGTAAAAGACTTTTATATAAACATGATAAATTGGTTTAAACGAACTTTTGAACAAAGTAGCGATTTAAATCGTGCTACTGCGGAGGAAATATTACGTTGCGACGGATTTCAGGAAGCTAGTTCCGAGGACGCACAGTTCATATTTGACTCTATCCTTTCGGAAATTTCAAATGGACATTTTAGTTCAAATTACTTGCTTCCATTGGCACAGCGTGGATTAATTCACCAGATCGAAACCAGTATTCAAAGTCGTCATAGCATTACGCATCGAGGGAAATGCGAATCCATCATTTACATCTTTTTAAGTGGGAATTGTCCAATTGGGTTCAGTTGGGTTGTCGAAACTGAGAAGACAGGAGAGCGCGAACTCTATATGTTGGCAGTGTCACCAAATCATAGAAATAAGGGGATCGGAAAAGCATTGATTTTGCATACGATTGCGCAATTCCCATCTAAAACAAAATTTTTCGCTCGTCTTTACTTTAGTTCACTTATTATGCTGCGCACTTTAAGGGCAATGGGATTCAAGCGGGGTATCAAGCAAGGTAAGAAAACCGTGTGGTTGTCATATGTTAGCGATTGAGCTGTCGTATTAGAGTTGCCCACGTCAAAATCTTTTGACGTGATGTCGTGTGTTCATAAGATAAAAGGGTGAAGGCGCTCTTACGCCTCCACCCTTCATCAAAGCCCTGAACCCAGGGCGCTACTTCTATCAGGATGTCGTTGCGTTACGGTGCAAGCCCAGCCAAATTAATTCTTCAAAATCGCAGCTCCGGGCAATAATATTGAAACGGACGCTTGCATTTTACGGAGTAAAAAAGTCTGCCTAGTACGTGCACATATGAATTTCTGCATAGACGAAACATAAAGAAGTAAAGCGCTCCCAATTGCTTGGGGGCGCTTTTATTTTACTTTGAAGCGGTCAGGCTTGGAAATGGGCATTTGCAATATTTTTTGGTAATAGAGCACCTATCGGATAACGTTTTGGATGCTCGTTGCGACATCAAGCCGAATTCATTGCGCCAACCTGTTCCATTGCTTCCTGTACCCAGTCGCGTATTTGATCTGGCTGTATTTGATCTTCCGCTAGTCCTAATGTGCGCTCTACCAACTTGAACGCGATCTCACAGGATTTTTCGTAAGAGAATCGGTTATTTTGGATCTCATACGCGGACATCATTTCGACCAGCTTCAAATTACTTTCGAGGCGAATTTTTTCGATGAGATGCTTTTGATCCAGCGCCTTCAGACGCTCTTGGCGTATTGTGTCTGCCTCAATGGTGACAAGCTGACGCAAAGCGTCTGCCATGGTCTTAGACCACTCTTCTTGCTCCTTTAAATGGCTTTGATACATCGTATCAATCAATGCGCTGGAACTCGCCGATTGTGTCAGCACATGGTTACGGTCAGCTAACGCAATCGCATTCTGACCAGATATGTGCTCACGTTCGAGTAATGCGCGCGCTTGAATCTTCGTTGTTTCAATATCGATCTGCATTTTTTCTGAGTGATGACGTTCCGCTTGCTCCAGCTTCGCTTGCGTCACGCACAATTCCATATGCTGCCTTTGATTAGCCGCACGCGTTGTAGGATCAAGCGAAGCTTGAATGTCGGCTATCGATACCCAGCGCATTATTGACTCGCTCTCATTGCTTCGAGACGCGCCAAAATACTTGCTGTGTCGGCATTCTTGCGTTTCTCAAAGTCACGTTTGATTTGTTCGAGTTGTTGCATTTTTTGTTGATCGATTCTGAATTGAATTTGCAGTGTCGCCATTAAGTGCTGAATACTTTCTTCATTGCGCATTTGAATTCTTTCACGTTCACGGCGTAGTTCGTTTTGATGATCAGCTTCTGCCTGGGCGTGTCTTTCATTTGCCCAACGTTTTGCATCGCTACTGTTCTTGATGCTTCTGAAAATGCCAGGCAATAAAAATATGATAAAGAAGGCGAGGGCAGCGAACGAATAGAACTTTTCTGCGGATACCGATAGACGACTTGGATCGTCACTAAATATGGTACAGAGCCCAAGAAATAGGAAGATCATAACGGGAATTTTAATAAAGATGGTTTTCATGGATAGTCCTTTCTGTTCGTTAGTGGAAGAGGTTTTTTTGAACCTCCAAAGTAAATACAAGCTTCATAAAAATTATTTCGTAGTGCGTCTAATTCTGCGAACATAAAAAAGCGCTCAACGTATGGCCAAATCTCGGGATCTTGTTTGAGCGTGTCGATGACTTGCTTCATGGCGGCGACATTTTCTGCAGCATAGATCGATAACACGAAATGGGGTTTTCCCTGCCCGAATTTATCGGCGAAGCCTTTTTGTTTAAATGCGTCAACGTGGCGTTTAAGTTGTTGTAAGATTTTCTTGCGATCACTGTGTCTATGCAGTTCCACGATAAATGCATATCGTGGCAGGGAGGGTACAAGAGGATCGACTACTATTAAGCCATCAGGACGAAAGCGCCTGCCATCGATTTCTATCGAGGTACTGCCCACTTTTCTATCGTAGTAATGCTGGTATTCGGCGATTTGATACTCAGTGTTTTCTAAGTAGCGCTCAAACGCGATGAGTGTCGATACATAAGCTTCCTTATGCGGAAAATCAGCACGTATCAAACCTTCTTCAGCGCCTGTGCTGGCAGCATTAACGATGCCACCTTTGAGCGCGAAATAGCGCAAGTTGTCGAGATTTAATCCGTCCGCGTCGGCGACAAATTGCGCGCCTTTTTTCGTGAGGTAATACATGACGCGTTTGCCGATACCGTAGGGCGACAGGATCATCATGCGACCAATCAGCAATTGATCTAACATGGGTTTGTAAAAGGCGGACTGACTATAGGTAGTCGCGTTCTTAATCAGACCAGATTCAGCGAGATGGCGGGTTGAGGCAAAGCCTGTGCGTGTCAGCAGTCTCAGAAAATCAATACGACGTGGTGTGATATGTGTATCGATCATTGTGTTTAGTTTCGATACATGTCGAGATCCGCCGCAAGAATATCGTTCTCATTATTGACGGTTTGTTTTGTTGATGCTCTTATTTTTGCGGGACGATAATAGCGTTCGAGCTGATTCGCTAAAATGGCATCCCACTGCAATGGGTGCATTTGCGCGGTATTGTCTAACGCGTTGGTCGGCATACGGACAACGGCAGTATTGGGTATCGCTTCGCGCTGGAATAATGCAAATTGTCCTTTACGGAAGTTGCCGATGGTTTCACTTGGTATTCCGATCTCTTTCGCCATCACTGTGAGTGAATTACCGCTATTTACACCAGCCATTTTAGTCGCGCAGTTGGTCAGTATTGATTCAAATAGCGTGCTCTTCATGGGATGTTGTCCTGCACCTTGTTGTGCCAGCGTCAGAAATACCATGAATTTACGCGCATCTTTGAGGATGTCGTCCATACTATCTGTGACAAAGTGGTGACATTCATCGACAAAGGCATGACAGGGTTTGCGCTCCGATTTTTCAAGTTTGGCTTGATTGAGAGCAAATATTTTGAGGGTGATTAAGATAAAGCGCCCAACGATGGAGGTCGTTGTAGCGTCAAGATTCGCAAGGTTAAAGACAATCACTTTTCTTTGAGGAATTAGATCCTCGAAGCGAATGGTTCTGTTGCCACTGAAGAGATTTTGCATCAAGGTACTGCCAAAGATAGTACGCAGTCTGGTAGTGACAGAGCTTCTGGTGCGCGTAAAATCACTGTCGTGATCAAATTGCCCATCAAGAAAGTTGAGTAGTTCTTGATTTTCAAAATGCGCATGCGCAAAATCAATGTATCTTTGTGCTGCGTATTCCTGTTGTGGCTGATCTTTTTGTGCTTTGAGCTTTGGTTGGAGAAATTCAATCAAATTGTAGATGGAAGTCTCAGGCATTTTGACGATGACCGGAAGCGTATTCATGAGAAGTGTTTCCATGTACATCGATAAGTCGCCATCTTTCTCCTTGAGCATTTCTTTGAGTGCGTGGAAAAATTCGCTGGCTATTTTTTCTGCTTCCGTATCCGTCAGTTTTCCTTTGTCATTGATGTCGAAAGGATTGAGACCAGGAAAAACTTGATAGCTGATTGCAGGACAGAAATAGACAAGTCGGTCATTATCAACATTTGGTTTAAATTGTGCGATTTGCTTGGCGACATCGTGGTGTGGGTCAAGAAAAATCATGGCACTCGAAGTATCGACTGTCAGGTAGTGCCAGGCAAGTGACTTGATGTATTCACTCTTTCCCGAGCCAGAACCACCAGTGATGTAGCTATGCATCCGTCGGCTTTCCTCGTTGATGGGAAACGCCTGTACTCTGCCTAAGTGCGCGATTACTTGGGGAAAGTGATCGATCAAATACTGCCCGTAACCAGCCCAGTTAGCCGGATAGGAGTTAAGTAAGTCAACCTCGCGTTTCTTGATGTCGAATCGCCGTAACGCTTGTTGATAGTCGCGTTGATACTCTTGATTGACTATGTCAAATACTTGTCGAGCAATAGGATGATCTTTGTAAGTGATTGCCTTGATGGGTTGCATCGGGCGTATCGGTGCGTTAGCGCGATTGCGTTGGAATGTGGCGTAATCAGGAATAGTGAGTTGCGGCGCGTCTTTATCAGCCAGTACACCAAGCAAGGCGGGGTTTTCTGCAAACTGGACGGTGATTTCATTTGATACTTGCATTAATCCTCGCTATTTATTGACGTGAAATTCGCCAAAGTGATTTATAGACTTATTTTTTAGTTTTTCCTTATTTTGTTTGAATACTAGCAAATATTTTCTTGACTGGCGAGTTCGAGAAGACGATTGCGCACACGAATTTAAATTTGGCTCTAGTGCATTCATACTGTATCAGTGCTAAATAAGCGATGATGAAGTGAATAAGATCCGTTGTCGCTTCCTGAGAAATACACCATTATTTTTGCATTTTTCAGATGATGCCTATAATTTTCTTATGCCTTTCAAACTCCACGTTCGCGATCTCGCTGAAATGCTCCCTATGCCCGACGTGCCCGAGCAATATGGTGCACGTAATGACGAAGAACAACACATCTTGCAGCTCGTGCAGGATGGCTTGCAAAGTGGCGCAACTATTCCCGTTGATGACGCATTTTTTGCGCGTTTGCAAGTGCGTATTGCTCAAAAAGCCTAGCTTGCTGCGTGTTGTTATTCGCCCTCGGGCGGTCATCGATCTTGAGCAGGTCATCGACTACTACCATCAGTTTGCGACAGCAGATATTGCAGAACGATTCATTGCCGAATTTCGTGCCGCCCGGGATTTACTGGTAGAACGTCCCAATATTGGTTCTCGCCGTTTTGCACACCTTCTGAAAGGTGGTGCGCTGCGTGTATGGTGATTAGACCGCTTCCCTTTTCGGGTTTTTTATATCGTCGAAGACGAGATATTGCAAATTCTTGGTGTGGATCATGAGTGCCGCAGTGTTAACAAAAAATCTGTGTTGTGACGAATGGGTATTCGATAATTTTGTTTTGAAGTGAGAAAAAATGCTGAATTGACGTTCAGCAATTTTTATGTTTTCAGGCAAATATTCTTTTCGCTGGCAAGGTACAATAAAACGCCTCTCGCAAGAGAAGCGTTTTATTTCTTGATCATTTGCCCTATGGGCGGAAAAAAGAGCAAGTGTACCTGCAAGCCGAATCGGTATAAGAAAATGCGGCATGCCGAAGCATTACTAATGCGCGACATCGCTATTCTGATTGTCATCGTTTGTTGGCTATACTGCTATTACGTGTAGCGACACCTTAACGGAAGTAAAACCCAGCGCTAGGGTTGGATAGGAGTGGGATGTCGACGCATGCCACTCCTTATCTTATTTTTTGCGTGTGCATGGTCAAGTTGATTTTTGTGTTTAGCCGTGCGCTGGTTTGGTTAATCTTTGAAAGTTTTGATATCTGGTAATGTCGCTATTTTTGCAGATAGTTCTTTGATGCTTGGTAGTGTGTTGGAGACTGTATCGGGGAGTTTTGTTCTATATGTCGAAACGCCCATTGGGGTCTCCACCCCTCGCAGGGCGTATTCAACTATCGTTTCTTTTTTACTCTTACACAGAAGAATACCGATAGTTGGTGCATCAAATCGCTTGTTTCGCACCAACTCATCTACCCCAGCAAGATAGCCATTGAGTTGTCCCGTGTATTCAAATTTGAATGCTGTGTTTTTGAGCTCAATCACCACATAGCAATGAAGCTTCGTGTGATAAAACAACAGGTCAATAAAAAACTCGTCCCCCTTCTATTTCGAGTTTGTATTGGCTACCGACAAAGGCAAATCCTGCGCCAAGCTCCACGAGAAAATCACGCAAATTTTCGATCAAGCCTTTTTCTATCGTTTGTTCGTTGGTAGCTTCGGTAAGTGCGAGAAAATCGAATGTATATGGGTCTTTCATTACGTCCCTCGCCAACTCAGATTGAGGCTCAGGTAAAGTCCTCAAAAAATTGTTTTGTGCCATGCCCATCCGTTCGTGCAACCGTGTCTCGATTTGGTATTCGAGTACCGATCTACTCCACCCATTTTCTATGGTTTTTTTGATGTACCACTTGCGAGTTACTGGATCTTTGACGTTCTCTAAAAGAACGAGATTATGACCCCACGGTAATTTTGCAACTAGCTGTTGCAAAATTGATTCGTCTGTCCATGCACTTGCAAATGCAAGCATGTAATTCAAGTTTCGCGGTGACAGTCATTTCATATCTGGAAATTCCGCCCTCAGGTCTTTCGCAATTTGCTCAACAACTTTTGTTCCCCACCCTTCTGTGGATTGGCGACTTAAAATCTCCCGTCCTATTGTCCAGTACAACATGACCAGTTCATAATTAACGGCAAGACTCGCCTAGATGCGAGTAGTGCGAATTTGTTCCTTGAGTGACGCGAGCCAAGTTACGTAATCCTCAGCGAGTGGGGCGGTGATAGACATAGGACGGTAAATAGTGAAAGTGAGATGTTGTGATTAGCGGTTCTAATTTATGGACATGGAGGTTCTTGAAGGGGTAATAAATTGCGCATAGCCGCGTTATTATCTTCGGTTGGCTATCACCCTAGCCAAGATGGTAGTAGAACGCGATAGCGCCCCGTTTCCTCTTATTTCTGAACACTATTCACAGCACTCGCCTATTGCTTGGCAGCTCGTCCCTTTTTCTACTATTCTGGAATTTCCGGTAGCGTGACGCTAAATCCAGAACCTCCGAGCGCGTGTAGAAATTTCTTTTTCGAATAGTTTTGCACCATTTTGTATGATCCTATCCCTAGGGCTTCTTCTGCCTTCAGAATCGTTTCCTCGTCGGCGCTTTCGAAGAACGCGTCAAAATTCTTCCAGTATTCGCTCTCGATTGATTTTTTCTTCGGTTTAGTGGGTTCCCCTCACTCGTCGTCGAGCAGACTACGCTGCCCATCGGCAGGACTCTTTTGCGAAGGTTTCTTCGTTTTCTTGGACGTAGACGCATAGTCCCCTACCAATATGGATCGGTAGTAGCCGTAGATGGTGTCTTGTATCCTGTTCCTTCGGTAAAAAGTGTAGACGAGGTTGGAAATCGCTCTCTTAGGGTTGAGTCCCAAAGGGTTCGAGTCGGCAGAATTTGCTATTCTCAGAAACTCATTGGCATCGTAGGTATTTCCTGTTTTTCGCAGCCTGAATATTTCCTGTACTCCGGCAAGAAATTCGCTTATTTGTACAGCGTCCCATCTGCCCCCGAGCGCTCCAACAGGAATTTGCCCGGCCTTCCTGAAATAGATGGTGATCGTTTTTCTGTCGCACTCGAAATCGACTATGTGTCCCATCTCCTTGAGCTTGTCGGCGTATCATTTTTCTTGGAATAGCGTCACGCGCTCGCTTTTCGACCTACTCTGTACTTTCCTGTTCCCAGTGGTGTCGGTAGAGAATGAAACTTCAAGATTAAGATGTTCTCACGACGCTCAGAAAATCTCGGAGAAGTGTCAGCTTCACCCTAGTCAGTCGTTTTCCCCCTGCGGAAACATGCCGTCTTCTGGTGCAAGTTTTCTCTCAAAGAACTCGTCGAACCAGTACCATGTGGACATGAGCCGTTTGACGGCCTCGGTGATGCGGCTGTAATTGGTTCCTGACCCAGTAAGGCGTAGCAATTTAATGATGTCTTTGGCTGAAAATTCTACAGCCTCGTCGGCGGAAACTTCTGAAATTGCTCTGAGCGCGAGTATCGCGTTGAAAACATCGTATTCGAACTCACTTGGCACTCAGTCAGCGCATTCGATCTCGATCGCGCATTTCCTGCCTCTGACGTTCACGTTGAACGACTTCTTGATCGGACGCTCTCCCTTACTACCTTTCTGGAGCTTGTTCCCCAATAGGAATAATGGGTAGAGGATGCTATTCCCTTCCTTGGTAAGAAAAAAACCGCTCAGCTCGTCGCTCGGTTTGACGATGACACCCTTGTTTGCTTTTTCTGAGTAATCGGCTTGTCCCGTAGGTTCTATCTCGATCATAAAAGTACGCGCAGTTGGAATTACGTTTTTTGCTTGTTCTGCTTAAGCAAGGCATTCTATTCGCGAAAAAACTTCGCAATCCGTATTACGCACATGGACTCTCCTACCGATATTTCAAAGTCATAAGCTGTAAAAAAAGACGCAATCCATATTACGGTTCAGGAATTTATAGTCGAAAACGACTCAAAAGCAAAAAAATAGCGCAATCCGTATTACGCTATCGGAAAAACAACATTTTCGCAGTTGGAATTACGCTATCGTAGTTGGAATTACGTTTTTAGCGGATTTCCGCAGTTGGAATTACAAAGCTCGCAGTTGGAATTACGTTTTACCAAAAAAGTTCGCAGTTGGAATTACCCACTCCTTATTATATCTAGGTAATGTATTTAGGTAATACAACAGATATGTTGCATTATTTTTTTTAAAAAATTTTTAGACGACTTCCCGTGATCGTCTCGCTAAATAGTCTCTTTCCACGGTGATCTTGCTGTGCCCTACAAATGCTTTGTATTCTTTTGGTAACGCGTATAATTCCCACACGCCTTCTAAACTCGACACCCTTGATCTTGTTGAAATGCTGCCTTAGCCGCAAATTCCTGAGCAGTATCGCGCACGCAATGAAGAAGAGCACCGATTTTTAAAATTTATGCTCACCAACGGATGCTTTCTGAAGTCGCATACAGTGAATAGACACTGAAGCTGCACAGTCATTTCGCGCAATTTGAGCGACTAGAAAATACCAAGGAATCGTCTTCTCTGCACAGCGTTTTCGACCTTTTTTGTTTCAGCCTGTGGCGCAGCCAACAGTCTTACTGCACGTAATTCCTCTTGATAGAATTGCTCCCGAGCTTGTGCCTGTTCCAGTTGTTCATTTTTCACCCGCAGCATTTCTTCTTTCGCATGCAACATCCCGCGCAGCGCTTCCAGCTTGACTTGCAGTACCTGTGTCGCTTCCCTATCGGGTGTGTTGTCTGATTGTGTTTTTTCTGTAATGGTCATGTGGCCGCCAATAACTCAACCAGTTCAATGTACTTTTTGCCGCGATGATTTTTATGAACGGTGATGAGTCCAGGATTGATATATTTCTCGTAAAAATATGTACGGTTTAATCCTGCTAAACTTGCTGCTTCCGTAATCGAGAGTTGTGTCTTTCATGTTGTCTGTGGCATTGTATTGTCCATAGGATGGTGTAAGAGAATAAAGTGTTGTAGAGATGCGAGATGTCGATGCAAACAGGCAGACGTTATTGTGTCTGCGTGTGTTTTTTATGTTGTCTGATCGTGTTGGTGGCGCGTTGTCTGGTGTGTCGGACACAGACATTCTATGTCTGTGTCCGTTAAGTCAAACGAAACCACAGGATCTGATTTACATTACACTGATTTTTACGATTTTGACGGCAAAAAAATCGGATGATCGGTTGAGTTTTCTGAATTTTCCGATAGCATTAAGAGAAGGGGGAGCAAGTTTGCATTTTCGTTACGAGCTAACTGCGCCGCTCGCCGAAAATGCCTAACTTGCACAAGGGCGGGACTCAATCCCCCCTTGTGAATCCCCCCAATCCCGCCAGTGGCGGGAGCATGTGCCCCATTATTTGCGCCTATGACCCAAGTCAATCGACACACTTATATGGAACGCTTTCGCCAGGAGCAAAAGCGTCTCGGCATACGCCGTGTGAGCGTCACGCTCACTGCCCATGAATACCAGCACCTGCATGCCAGTGCAACGCATTTCGGTGAGCGGGTTACCTCACACCTAAAGCGTCGAGCCTTGGCACATCTGTGAGCGCAAGCGATGCTGCCGCCAGATGTGCAACAGCGTTTGGATCACTTGTTGTCTGTGATGCGTGGCATCTGAAATAATTTCAATCAGATGGCACGCCATTCGCACCAACTATCGATGCTTGTCGATACCGGGCAAGTGATAGGGCAACTGCGACGCATGGATGCAGAGGTACAGCGTTTTGTGCATGGCGTGTTATTGCACAAAGCTGAAACGCCTTCTTGATGATCATCAAGAGTCTAAGTCGTAAAGTCAGCAGCGGGGAAGTGCGGCGCGGACAGTGAAAATCGCCAAGCACAGACAACAGACAAAGTTCGTTTGCGCACTTAGTGCATTACATGAATCGCGGTATTAGTGAGGGACAGGGGAGTGCGGTGATCTGGCAACATTTTTATGGCGGTGCGCATTCGTCAGAGCAAGAGATCATCAGACACTTCGAGGAGAATGCCAGACACCTTGCTTTCAGGAAAAACGGCAACGTGTTGTATCACGAATTTATTTCTTTCTCCGCGGGGCATTACTTACGCCAAGCGGAACTAACCAATATCGTTGCTGATATCGGGCAAGAATACTTGCGACTGCGCGCACCAGAGCAGCTTGCTTATGGTGTCGTTCATTTTGATACGGAACATATTCACTTGCACTTGATGATTAGTGCCAATTCTGTCGGGAGGTCAGAGCGGGTACGATTATCAAAGAAGGTTTTTGCAGATATTCAAAAGCAATTAGAAAGCTTTGTTTTAGAGCGTTATCCTGATATGGCGCAAACGCCCGTCTATCGCGAAATAGCGCAGCGGGAGCAGTGCAAACGCAGTGCAGATGAGCAGGCAATGATCGTGCGTACCAATTTGCCGAGTCGCAAAGACTTGCTTACAGAACGATTACTGTGCCTGTTTATGCA
>JACQDW010000131.1 GCA_016200845.1 Burkholderiales bacterium
ACCTAGCTTTAAGGCGGCGGTGTAGGACAAGTCCATGATGCGATTGGAGTGGAAAGGGCCGCGGTCGTTGATGCGGACGATAATTTGTTTGCCGTTCGCTAAATTGGTGACGCGGGCATACGAAGGTATCGGCAACAATGGATGTGCCGCGGTGATTTTATACATGTCGTATGGCTCGCCCGAAGAGGTGCGTTTGCCATGAAATTTTTTGCCATACCAACTTGCGACGCCACGCTGTTTAAATGGAGTGGCGTTGTCGACGATGGGGGTATAGGTTTTGCCGAAGACGACATAGGGTTTGTTTCCGGTGCGGGAGTAGTCTTCAATGACTGGAATCGGGTCCACCGTTGATTCCAAATCAGCAGGAATGTCTTCGCCTGGGCCGTCGTCTAAATAATAGCCGCCACGTCCAGAATTCGCTTTTGGTAAGGCGGGTGCATTGTTGGCGGCAACGGGAACTTTGGTGTTTGCCGTGGGTGTCGCGTGCGCTACTTGTGTTACCGGCGCTGGTTTGGATGTTGTTTTGGGTGCGCTGCTACAAGCCGCCAATGCGATCGATAAAATGAGTGCGAGCGTACGAAAAAAAACAGACATCATGACTTCATCAACTTACGGTGGTGCTGCACGCTCATCAAAATGCCCAAGCCCATACCGAGCGTGAGCATCGCTGTTCCGCCAAAGCTCATGAATGGCAAAGGCACGCCAACGACGGGCAAAATTCCCACTACCATGCCCATATTCACGAACGAATAAATGAAAAAAGTAGAGGTCACGGCGGCTGCCATCAAACGCGAAAACATGGTCGGCGCGTTGGCAGAGATCATCAGTCCGCGCACGATCAACAAGAAATAAAGGATCACCAAAAACAAGCTTCCGAGCAAACCAAATTCTTCTAAATACACCGCCGAAATAAAGTCGGTGGTGTGCTCGGGAATAAATTCCAGATGCGATTGTGTGCCCTTGGTCCAGCCTTTACCTGTGACGCCACCGGAGCCAACCGCGATGGTCGATTGAATGATGTGGAAGCCCTTGCCCAGAGCATCTTTACTTGGATCTAGCATCACCATGACACGATCTCGCTGATAGTCGTGCAGACGAGGCCATACAACAGTAGGAATCAAAATCGCCGCCACTAATGCTAAGCCAGCCAATAAGCGCACGGATAAGCCCGCAAAAAAAATCACAGAAAAACCCACCCCTCCGACCAACAATGCGGTGCCCAGATCCGGTTGCTTCACGATCAAACCAGTGGGAATGGCGAGGATCACCGTCGCTACCAAAAAATCACGCCAACGTATAGAGCCTTCGCGCTTCTGGAAATACCACGCCAGCATCAGGGGAACGCCGATCTTCATAATTTCTGAGGGCTGGATATCGATGCCCACATGCAGCCAACGACGTGCGCCCTTTTTGATCAGGCCAAACATCGCAACTGCAAGCAGCAATGCGACTCCTAAGGTATAGAGTGGAATCGCAAAGCGCATCAAAGTTTGCGGCGGGATATTGGCGACAAACCACATCACAAAAAACGCGACCACGATATTGCGCAAATGATTTTCTAAGCGTCCCGGAAAATCCATTCCGGCGGAATACATGGTGACGATGCCGGTCGACAAAATCAAAAATAACAATATCGCCAAAGGGCCGTCAAAGACCGTGAAGTAAGCGCGAAATCGCTGCCAATACACAGCTTTATTATTCATGGTTTTTTTCCTTCGCTGGCGACGGTGCTTTTACGGCAGGCGGCTTTTCTTTGACTTCAGTGCGACCAGGTGCAATCATCGCTTTGGTTGCTGCGGGCGCGGGAGCGGGTGTAGGTGTAGGTGTAGGTGTAGGTGTAGGTGCGGGCGTCGGCACAGCAGTTTGTGCGGGTAAGGCAGCAGCCTCGTCTGGCGTTGTCGCGTCCGCTGCCGCGGCATTGATGGCATTTAATTCTTCGGGGCTCAATGCTGGCAATGGCACTGGGGTTTTATCTTTTGGTCGTTTGCCCAACAAGTAATAATCAAAGGCACGGCGCACGATAGGTGCGGCTGCTTCAGATCCAAAACCACCGTTCTCCACAATAATCGCAATCGCGATCTTAGGTTTGTCGGCAGGCGCGTAAGCGATATACCAGGAGTGATCTCTGTGCCGCTCTGCCGTGCGCTTAGCATCGTACTTCTCGTTCTTTTTTAAGCCAACGACTTGCGCGGTTCCGGTCTTGCCACCAGAGAGATATTCGGCACCGGCAAAAACGCGCGCACCAGTGCCTTCCTTTACCACGCCAACCATCGCATTTTTAATAAAATCGATATTCTCTTGTTTGAGTGGGATTCGATAGCTCTCGGTAGGCACGGTCAATTTACGTTCTCGCGTCTGCGGATCTTCCACCATCTTCACCAGATGCGGTTTCATCACCACGCCGTTATTCGCCAAATTTGCTGTGGCATGCGCCATCTGCAAAGGAGTAAACGTATTCTGTCCCTGACCAATGCCCAAAGAAATCGTGTCACCGGGAATCCAACGTTGATTTGCAGTCTTCTTAAAGGTAGTGCGCTTCCACTCGGTCGATGGCAACAGACCCTTGCGTTCATGTTCCAAATCGATACCGGTGATTTGTCCCATGCCAAATTGCTTCATGAAGTCATGAATCAGATCAACGCCCATATCGTTGGCGAGTTGATAAAAATAGGTATCACAAGACTGCGCAACGGCACGATACATATCGACCATGCCATGTCCACCGGGTTTATCGTCCTTAAAAACTTTGTTCCCGAACGCGTAATAGCCGGGGTCAGCAATCGCATAGTGCGTGGTTCGCTTTCCCGTTTCCAAAGCCGCCAATGCCATGAAGGGCTTGAAGGTTGAGCCGGGCGGATAGGCGCCGGTCAAAGGCCGATTTAGTAAGGGAATATCTTCCGAGGTATTGAGTTCGTTCCAACTCTGTTGATCAATTCCCTCGACAAATAAATTCGGATCAAAGGTGGGCATGGAAACGAAAGCCAGCACGTCGCCCGTTGCAGGCTCGATCGCCACCAGTGCACCACGGCGACTGCCAAATGCTTCTTCGATGACCTTTTGCAGTTCAATATCGACCGACAAAATCAAATTCTTGCCGGCAGTCGGTGCGTTTCGCGACAAGGTTCGCACCGGGCGACCACCAGCCGAGACTTCGACTTCTTCAAATCCTGTGGTGCCATGCAAGAGCTTTTCGTAGCTCTTCTCCAAGCCTTCTTTGCCTATGTAATTGGTGCCTTTGTAATTGGCGGCGTCCTCGCCATCATCAAGCAATTCAGCATCACGTTTATTAATGCGGCCGATATAGCCAATGACATGCGATGCGGTATCGCCCAAAGGATATTGCCGGAACAATCGTGCCTGCACATCGACACCAGGAAAACGAAAACGCTGCGCCGTAAAACGAGCGACTTCCTCGTCCGACAAACGGGTGCGTATCGGCAAACTTCCTATGCTCTTGGACTCTTCAATCAACTTGCGCAAACGCTTGCGATGCTTGGGTTGAATATCGACCAAGACGGCCAATTCGTCGATCAAACTATCTAAATCCTGATTGATTTTTGAAGGCGTGATTTCCAAGGTATAGGCAGAATAATTGCGCGCCAAGATGACGCCATTTCTATCCAAAATCAAGCCGCGATTAGGGACGATAGGCAACACCGAAATGCGGTTTTCATTCGCCTTAGTCGCATAGGTTTCGTGCTTAACGACTTGCAGCCACACATAGCGCCCCAGCAAAACGATAAAGCAAAACAGCGCAAATACGCCAACCGCAAACAGCCTGAGCCTAAAAAGATAAAGCTCGCGTTCGGTGTTTTTCAGTTCGGTCATAGGAGAAGAAAAAAATTAAATCGGACGCGTATCGTCTTTATCGACGGGACGACGTTGGGGTGCCAACAAGAGCCAAGTCACTAACGGCCACAGCGCCGTATTGACCACACACTCAAGGAAATACCACCATCCCGGAAAATGCGAATCAGATGAAATCAGTAAGCGAACACCAAGCTGCACCAACTGCACACCAAGGAACAATGGGAACACTTGAAAGCTCTGCACTAAAGGAGGAAACCACAACACACGCCTATGAATCGAAATCGCAAAATACGACAGCAGCGTAAACGCGAGCGCATTCTCACCAAAATAAACGGCGTCGTGGACGTCCATCAGCACGCCCATCAAAAACGCCACGCCAATGCCGACTTTGCGTGGCTGATGAATACTCCAAAACACCAGAGTCAGGGCGACAAAATCAGGGACGGCAATCAGCGAGCCCCAGGGCAAGAGATTGAACAAAAACGCCAGCACCAAACTGAAGCCGACAAAGAAGGGATTCGCAGGCAATAAGATGTAATTCGGACGACTCACTTCTTCTCCTCCTGCGTGACAGGTGCGGCTGCATTGCTCTCTTTCACCTCGGGCAATCCGGCCTCCTTTGGCGCATCTTTGACAGAATCACGCGTCACGCGACGATTTATTTTTTCTTTCTTCGCACGGGCTTCTTCGGATTCGGGCGCAGGTAAATTGTCCACATCGACCAGCAAAATCAACAATTGCTTATGCAAATCAATGCCAGCCGTCGGCGTACACAAAACGATTTCAAACGTGGTCGTCGCCTTGTTTTCAATCTGCGCAATTTTGGCGACTTGCAAACCGGGAGGATAGAGCCCATCAATCCCTGAAGTCACCAACATATCGCCGGGTTTGACATCGGCATTGCTAGTAGCACGCATCTCAAGATAGGGAGAACGTCCTCGCCCACTAATCACACTGCGCATCCCGCTACGCTCGACTTGCACGGGGATCGCCTGATTTTTATCGCTGAGCAAAGTGACTTCAGAAGACAAAGGAAACACGCGCGTCACTTGCCCTAACACGCCGTGCTCATCGATCACCGGCTGACTCAAGGCAACGCCGTGTTTGAGGCCACGATTCACGATCACTTTACGTGTGTATTCGTCGCGGGCATCGTACAAAATTTCTGCCACCACCGACTTCGTATTCACGCGCTCTTTAAGTTCCATCAATTGACGTAAATGCGCATTTTCGGCGAGCAAAGAGCCGCTACGTTGCAAGGCTTGTGCCTGCGTCAATTGCTGCAACTTAAGCTGGTTATTTTCCTTTTTAAGTGTCGCGCTCGACACAAAATAATCGGAGAGCTGACTCACCGCGTCGCGCGGCATCAGGGCTAACATTTGCAGGGGATACAAAGCGGTTGCCACAACCTGACGCACGTAAGCTAAAGAATTCAAACGAGAATCAACGACCAACAACGCGATCGACAAAACCGTAAAGAACACCACTTTCACACGCGCCGATGCGCCTTGCTTAAAAAGAGGTGGTGGAGTGTGTTGCATAGTTGGTGAGGTACAAAATCAATGCTAACTAAACTCAAAATTCAAAAAAAGACCTGTTGCACGAAGCGACAGATCTTTTTTTAACCCAGCACGACGCGCTATCGGCGACGTCATGTACACGTCTAATATAGGACTTATGCAAAATTGCGCTGGCTAGACGTGGAGCCGAAGACAGTACACTCGTACGGCGAAGCGAACACAACAACGCCAGCGTCTGTTTTGCGTAAGTCCTATTTACTCGTAGGAGAACAAAGAACCGAGTTTATCCATACGCTCCAACGCCATACCAGAACCGCGCACCACGCAAGTCAATGGCTCTTCCGCCACCAACACAGGCAAGCCAGTTTCTTCCATCAACAAGCGATCTAAATCACGTAACAAAGCGCCGCCACCGGTCAGCATCATGCCTTTTTCGGCGATATCAGCACCGAGTTCTGGAGGCGTTTGCTCCAAGGCGTTTTTCACTGCCGATACGATGTTATTCAATGGGTCAGTCAAGGCTTCCAAAATCTCATTGCTAGAAATCGTGAACGAGCGTGGAATACCTTCGGACAGATTGCGACCTTTAACTTCCATCTCTTTGATTTCAGAGCCAGGGAAAGCAGAACCGATGGTCTTCTTGATGGCTTCGGCAGTTTGTTCACCAATCAACATACCGTAATTGCGGCGGATGTAATTGACAATCGCTTCGTCAAACTTATCACCACCGACGCGCACCGAACCTTTGTACACCATACCGCCCAGCGAGATCACGCCGACTTCAGTGGTACCACCACCGATATCGACCACCATCGACCCGGTCGCATCCGACACCGGCAAGCCCGCACCAATCGCGGCTGCCATTGGCTCTTCGATCAAATACACTTGAGAGGCACCTGCGCCCAAAGCAGATTCGCGAATCGCACGGCGTTCGACCTGAGTCGAGCCACAAGGAACGCAAATGATGATGCGAGGAGAAGGTTTGAATAATTTGGTGTCGTGCACCATGCGGATGAATTGCTTGAGCATTTGCTCGGTGACGGTAAAGTCGGCAATCACACCATCTTTCATGGGGCGTATCGCTTCGATATTGCCAGGTACTTTGCCCAACATTTGTTTCGCTTCTTTACCTACTGCTTGTATCGTTTTTTTGCCGTTCGGCCCACCTTCCTGGCGGATCGCTACGACGGAAGGTTCGTCGAGGACGATGCCTTGGCCACGAACATAAATGAGGGTATTGGCTGTGCCGAGATCAATTGCCAAATCGTTGGAGAGGTAACTACGAAAAAAACCAAACATGTAAATCCTTATTATTCTGTGATGTCGCTGTTGTCCATTAGCGCTTCATCTGTCAAAGTGCGCCGAATTTGTTCACTCATACTTGCCCGATTTTTGCAGATCTTGGGCTGTTTTATCCTCGAAGTCACCCGGTATCGAAATCGCTTTTCAAGAAGTTGATCGCTTTTGCGTGAACTTCGCAACAAAAGAAAGCAACATCCCCACCGTCAACAACGCCTACCCATCTGCACAAACCCTGCAAAATCGCCGGAAGCCAGCACAAACATGACATCTTCGGCGATTTTAAGAGTAATAAGCCGACATTCTACCTTATAATCTAAGAAATCATAGGCAATCGAACAAAGAGATTTTGCGGCTTTTTTGACAAAAAAGAGCACGCTCTGACGAGAATAAATTGACTACACAATTAGACTTTTTATTTTCCACAACTCGTGCCCAACCAGGCTAAATCAAAACCCGAACAATTTCATTTTTTTAGGCTACACCAACATGTCTTTAGAACTTAGCGATGTGAAGCGAATTGCCAATTTGGCGCGCTTGGATTTGTCCGACTCCGAAGCGCTCTCTACTTTGGATAAACTGAATGGCTTCTTCCATATCGCAGAACAATTGCAAGCCATCGATACCACGGGCGTTGCGCCACTTAGCCACCCCATCGCTGCGCAAATGCCCGAGCTATGTTTGCGCTTGCGCGAAGACGTGGTCACTGAGAGCAATCAGCGCGAACTCTATCAGCAAGTCGCACCAGCCACGCAAGATGGACTTTACTTAGTGCCTAAAGTGATTGAATAAATCCATTTAGATTCGGTAAAGCACCTTCGCCACACATCACATTCATTGACACCATGCACCAACACTCACTACGCCAACTCTCTGCTCTGCTGCAGAGTAAGCAGATTTCCGCCACCGAATTAGCGCAGCATTATCTCCATCGTATCGAGGGCAATCGCTACAATGCTTTCACCCACGTCGATCACACAATGACCTTGGCTCAAGCCGCGAATGCTGACCAGCGTTTAGCACAAGGCACCGCCAACGCCCTCACCGGCATTCCCATCGCGCACAAAGATATTTTTGTGACACGCGGCTGGCGCTCCACTGCGGGCTCCAAAATGTTAGCAAACTATGTCAGTCCATTTGATGCCGCCGTCGTCGAACGATTTAATCAGGCGGGCATGGTCACTTTAGGCAAACTCAATTGCGACGAATTTGCCATGGGTTCCGCCAACGAAAACTCCCACTTTGGCGCAGTCAAAAATCCTTGGGATACCAGCGCTGTTCCGGGTGGCTCGTCCGGTGGCTCCGCTGCCGCCATCGCTGCCCGTCTCGCGCCTGCAGTCACAGGCACCGACACGGGCGGCTCAATTCGCCAACCAGCCGCCTTCTGCGGCGTCACAGGCATCAAGCCCACTTATGGCAGTGTGTCGCGCTATGGCATGATCGCTTTTGCCTCCTCGCTCGATCAGGGCGGGCCGATGGCGCGTAGTGCGGAAGACTGCGCTTTACTTTTAAATGCCATGGTTGGTTTCGACGAGCGCGATTCCACCTGTGTAGAACGTGCGACCGAAGATTTTTCTCGCGACTTAAATCAGTCGCTGCAAGGTCTCAAGATAGGCGTGCCACGCGAATTTTTTGGTGCTGGTTTAGCCGACGATGTGGCGCAAGCTGTGCGCGCCGCACTCAGCGAATATGAAAAACTAGGCGCAACATTGGTCGATATTTCTCTGCCAAAAACAGAGCTCTCTATCCCAGTCTATTACATCATCGCCCCGGCTGAAGCCTCATCGAATTTGAGCCGCTTTGACGGTGTACGTTATGGCCACCGCGCAGCCGAATACAAAGACCTCAACGACATGTATCGCAAATCGCGCACCGAGGGTTTTGGTGACGAAGTCAAACGCCGCATCTTAACGGGCGCGTATGTGCTGTCACACGGTTACTACGATGCTTACTATTTGCAAGCACAAAAAATTCGCCGCTTAATCGCACAAGATTTCCAAGCCGCCTTCACGCAATGTGACGTCATCATGGGCCCAGTTGCGCCAACCGTGGCATGGGACTTGGGCGACAAATCAGACGATCCGGTTGCCAATTATTTAGCCGATATTTTCACGCTATCGACCAGCCTCGCTGGTTTGCCAGGCATGTCGATACCCTGTGGATTTGGGCAAGGCGAGAAAAACAGCAAACGCCCGGTCGGCTTGCAAATCATCGGTAATTATTTTGCAGAGGCCAAGTTGCTCAATGTCGCGCATCAGTTCCAGCAGGCGACGGATTGGCATACCAAGGCGCCAGAATAACAGATAGGGCGGGTAAAACCCGCGCCGCCAGACCATCATCACCGTAGCAGCGCGGGTTGCACCCGCCCTACACAAATGAACAAAAGGAACACACCATGCAATGGGAAGTCGTCATCGGTTTTGAAACGCATGCACAACTCAAAACCAATTCAAAAATTTTCAGTGGCTCCTCCACCCAATTTGGTGCGGAGCCGAATACACAAGCGAGCGTGGTTGATCTCGCTTTGCCTGGCGTGTTACCAGTGATGAATAAAGGCGCAGTCGAAAAAGCCATCCAATTTGGTCTAGCGGTCGGTGCTGTAGTCGCGCCGGAATCCATCTTCGCCCGGAAAAATTATTTTTATCCCGATCTGCCTAAGGGCTATCAAATCAGCCAATTTGAAATCCCGGTAGTGCAAGGCGGCACTGTGCGCTGTGTGGTCGAAAAAGATGGCAAATCCGAAGTCAAAGACATACAACTGACGCGCGCCCATCTGGAAGAAGATGCAGGCAAATCGCTGCATGAAGATTATCACGGCATGACAGGCATCGATCTCAATCGCGCTGGCACACCGCTGTTAGAAATCGTCACCGAACCTGTGATGCGCAGCGCCGCCGAAGCCGTGGCCTATGCCAAAGCGCTGCATTCACTGGTGATGTGGCTCGATATTTGCGATGGCAATATGCAAGAAGGTTCGTTCCGTTGCGACGCCAATGTCTCGGTGCGCCCGGTCGGGCAAAAAGAATTTGGCACACGTTGCGAAATCAAAAACCTCAACTCTTTCCGCTTTCTGGAAGAAGCGATCAACATCGAAGTACGCCGCCAAATTGAGCTCATCGAAGATGGCGGCACCGTGGTGCAAGAGACGCGATTGTACGACCCCGATCGCAAAGAGACACGCTCCATGCGCAGCAAAGAAGACTCACAAGATTATCGTTACTTCCCCGACCCCGATTTGCCACCACTACGCATCAGCCGCGAATGGGTAGAGCAAGTGCGCGCCATCATGCCCGAGCTGCCTGACGCGATGCGCGCACGCTTCACATCACAACTTGGCCTTTCCGATTACGACGCCATGATCGTGACGCAATCGAAAGCAATGGCGAATTATTTTGAAGCCGCCGTCGCCGCCAGCACGCCGGATCAAGCCAAACAAATCGCCAACTGGATCATGGGTGACGTCTCATCCACGCTCAACCGCGAAGGCATCGATATCAGCGCGATTCCGGTCAAACCAACACAACTCGCACTCTTGTTAAAGCGCATCAGCGACGGCACCATCTCCAACAAAATCGCCAAAGAAGTGTTCGCCGCCATGTGGCAAGCGCCCAATGACGACGACGCACTGGCCGATCAAGTCATCGAGGCCAAGGGCTTGAAACAAATCTCCGACGTCGGCGCACTAGAAAAAATCATAGAAGAAGTGATGGCAGCCAACCAGCAATCCGTCGACGCCTACCGCGTAGGCAACGAAAAAGCCTTCAACGCCTTAGTCGGCCAGGCCATGAAAGCCACCAAGGGCAAAGGCAATCCAGCGCAGGTGAATGAGTTGTTGAAGAAGAAGTTAGCGGGCTAAATTCATTGAGCGACACAGCAACAAAAATGCCACCTCGCGGTGGCATTTTTTGTTGGCATCATCAATTTGACGATCTAAAACTATTCAGCCGAAAAAAATCCAGCCACAGTCTGCAAGTCAGTCGCACTCACTACACCTGCCACCGCCTTCAATTTCAAAAAGCTCATCAGATAACTGTAACGCGCTTGCGCCAGATCTTTTTTGGCATTGACCAAGGCTTGCTCGGCATTGAGCAAATCGAGATTGATGCGTATCCCTCCCTTGATACTTTGTTTGGTCGCTTCCACTAAAAGCGTCGCCGATGCTACTGACTTTTCAAAAGCTTCAATTTTGCTCTGGCTACTACGGACTAAACCAAATTGCTTTTTCAACTCAACCAGGGTTTTATTCTTGGTTGCATCCAAGTCAGAGATCGCCTTGTCTTTATGTGCAACCGCCTGTTTGTAAGCCGCATTCGTATAGCCACCAGAGTAAATCGGAATCACCAATTGCACGCCGATTGAGCGCGTACTATTGTCCTGAGTTTGCGTTACGATGCTTTCAGATTTGCCCCGATTATATGTCGCACTTAAATCCAAACGTGGCATGTGCCCCGCTTTCGCTTTATCGATTTCTTTTTCAGCGAGATCGACATTCAATTGAGCCGCGACAATTTCCTGACTATTTTTCTCAGCCGTACCAATCCAGTCTTCTAAGGAGCCTTGCAACAAGCCGCTAACAGAGACGCCATCACGCAAGCGATCTAATTGCTTGACGTCCTGCCCTAACATACCTGCCAAGGTATTGCGTGCAGTCTGCATATTATCCACAGACTCCAGCAAAACCGCCTCGGCCACGTCTAGTTTAGCCTCGGTTTCCAACATATCGGTTTTGGTGCCCTCACCCTTTTGAAACATACGTTCATTGGCACGCCGTTGTTCTGCATACGCATCACGCTGTGCAGAATACAAGGCAAACTGATCTTCAGCGAATTTCGCGTCCATATACGCATTCGTCACGCGCAAAATCAAATCTTTGCTTCTGGCGTCAAACTGCACGTCACTCAATTGCGTCTGCATCACACCCTGCTCAAACCGCGCATATGCATCCATGCTGTACAAGGTCTGTCGTATGGAAACGTTGCGTGTCAAACTAGTGTAATCAAGATCTTGAATGCGAAAAGCGCCCAGTACAGTTGGCGTAATCGTCTCCCCCTTATTCTTACTCGTCGAGTAGCTATACTGCACCTGCGGCAACAAGCCAGAGCGCCCCATGACTTCATACTGCGTGCCAGCCTGTTGCTCTGCCTTAGCGCCGCGATGCAAAGGATCATTTTTCAACGCTGCCTGATAAGCCTGCATCAAACTAATAGCTGAGGCCGAACTCGTCACACCGACTAATACAGCGCATGCAGAAACAAGCACTGATTTCTTCAACGAAAAAGGCATCATGATCACTCCTCCGACATCGCAGAATTGGCGCGATCCAAAATAGGCTTCAAGAGATAATTCATCATCGTGCGTTCACCTGTCTTAACGAACAATTCGACCGGCATTCCGGGACGAATCTGCAATTTTGCAATCGCTTTCATACCCTCAGGGGCGACTACCGCCTTCACTTTGTAGTAAGGTGCGCCAGTGCGCTCGTCGACTGAACGATCTGCTGAAATTTGGGTGATCACGCCTGGAATATGCGGCGTGGTATTTGAATTAAATGCAGAAAAAATTAATTCGACCTTGAGTCCTGGATGCACCTTATCGACCAAATTCACTGGCAACTGTCCCTCAACGATCCAACTTTCGCCAGCGGGAACCAATTCCAGTAATTTGAAACCGCTTGGAATGACTGCGCCATTTGTAAAGACATTCAACCCAACAACGACGCCATCAACAGGTGCCTTCACTGAGATATTTTTCAATTCATAATCCAACGCTGCCAAACGGCTTTGCAAAGACTCTGTGTCGCGTTGAATCTCCGTCAATTGACTTCGAATTTCTTTCTGCGCGTCTTGTTGGCGTTGCATTTTGCGCAGAGTAAGTTCATTGATCTGACGATTCGCCCGACCAATATTGCCGATATCTTCCGCGATACTTCCATTCAGTTGCGCAAAACCGCGCTCTATTTCCAACATCCGGTTTCTGGCAATATATCCGTCTTTCGCCAAGTCTCGCATGCTGTCTAGCTGCTCTTTGACAATTTTTTGCTGTGCTTTTTTATACACCATAGACTCTTCCAGCCCTTGCAACTGAGCCCGAACTCCCGCGATATTCTCATCAATCGCTGCCAAATCGCTCTGCAAAGAATTGCGACGACTACTAAATAGCTGCTCTTGGGTTGACAAAGCACTGGCAACCACAGGGTTATTTTTTTCTGAAATCAAGCTAGCCGGAAATCGAATTGAAGAGGCGTTTTCACGCTACGCCAATAACCGGGCTTCCACAGATTTTGCGGTAAACCACTGAACACGGGTCATCTCGGCGTTCGCCTTAGTTTGAATCTCATTAAGACGAAACAAAACTTGGCCCGCTTTCACGGACTCGCCATCTTTCACCAAAATTTGCTCAATCGTACCGCCAGTCTGATGCTGCACGACTTTCCGATTACCTGACACCATTACCGTGCCACTCAAAGGTACACCACGATCTAAAGGCGCTAAGCTTGCCCACAACAAAAACCCGATAACACCAAATAAAACAATACCCCAACCTAAACGCGCATACTGTTTTGCATCCGTATTCACGTCCAGAATTTCGACGGTTTGTGACACCACATCGGTGACTTGCTTACTCTTGATTAAATTATTCATCATTACTCCTGCTCCTCAGCCGCTGCTTCTATGCGCGCCTGAGTATCCTCTGGTGGCTCACTCGCCATGTTCGCTTGTGCCGCAGCTTGCGCGGCTTGAGCTTGCTGTTGCATCTGTAGCGCCTGCTGTTGCGCCTGCTGTTGAGCTTGCTGATGTGCCTGATTCAAAGCCTGCAACACCTGATCGCGTGGACCGAAGGCCTGGGCTACTCCGTCGCGTATCAGCAATAACTTGGTAGTTGCGGCCAGCACCGATTGGCGATGTGTAATCAAAACGATGGTCTTACCACGCTGACGCAAATCATTGATCGCAACCAACAAAGCCTGCTCACCCACATCATCCAAATTAGAATTAGGCTCATCCAAGACCAACAAAGATGGATCATCGTACATGGCACGCGCCAAGCCCAAACGCTGTTTCTGACCGCCAGACAATCCCGCGCCGCCGTCGCCTAACAAGGTGTCATAGCCCTTAGGCATATGCAAGATCATCTCATGCACGCCAGCACGCTTAGCCGCCAAAATCACCTTCTCCGAATCAACCTCACCAAAGCGCGCAATATTGTCTGCAACCGTACCGCCAAATAATTCAATGTCTTGCGGCAGATAACCGATCGATGGCCCTAGCTGATCTTTATTCCATTGATAGATATCTGCACCATCCAGGCGCACCTTGCCAACAGCGGCTGGCCATACCCCGACCAACAAACGCGCCAAGGTTGATTTACCAGAGCCTGATGGTCCAATAATCCCCAACACATCACCTGGTTGAATCGCAAAATTCAAACCCTTAATAATCGCGACCGTTGAGCCCGGCGGCGCCGCAGTCACGGTCTCGACACTCAACGCACCCAAGGGTTTATCAAGCTCCATTCCGGCTTGACGCGCCGGATGTGCGCTCAATAATTCGTTCAAACGATCATACGAACTTTTCACCGATGCCCACTGCTTCCAAACACCAATTAACTGATCGATAGGGCCAGTTGCTTTGCCCAACAAAATCGAGCCCGCAATCATCATACCCGGCGTCATTTTGCCTTCGATCACCAGCAAAGCGCCCAAACCCAAGACCAAGGATTGCACTGAAATACGCACGAACTTACTGATCGCTGTAACGATGCCCGATTTCTCGCTGGCATCTGCTTGCAACTGCAAGAACCGCGCATGCAATTTAAACCAACGTCCCATCAAATTCGGCAACATCCCCATCGCCTCAATGACTTCCGCATTACGCAAATTATTTGTCGCCAGATTGCTAGAAATCATTGCCATCGAATTCGCTTCTTTCAAAGGCTTACTCGACACACGTTCATTCACATACGCCAAAATAACCATGATTACGACAGCAAGCGTCGCGAACAAACCCAACCAGACGTCAAACATATAAATGACGGCCAGATAAATCGGAAACCAAGGCGCATCAAAGAAAGCAAACAAGCCATTCCCGGTCAAAAATTGACGAATCTGCGTCAAATCTTGCAGAGCCTGACCCGCATTACCACCGCCACGTTTCAGATTTTGCTCAAATGCAGCGGTATAAACGCGCTTATTCATCTCCATATCCAGCTTTGCGCCAAGGCGTATCAAGACAAAACTACGCACATACTCAAGCACGCTCATAAAGGCATAAGCACCTAGCATCAGCAGAGTCAGCATCAACAAAGTAACTTCATTGCGACTCTGTAAAACACGGTCATATACCTGCAACATGTACAGAGATGGTGCCAGCATCAACATATTAATAATCGCGCTAAAGACCCCGACAGTCCTGAAAACGCTCTTAAAAGAAACGAGAACATCCATGATCTCGTTCTTTGGCAACTTAGCTTTATTTAACATTTTTCTTCCGTATCAAACAAACCGCATGACGCCCCAGTCTCATACCAGCCGACCGATGACGCAAAACTCGCATCATCTCACATGCCCGCTAGCAGCGAAACTCAACTTACAAAGCACCGAGCAAACCTCAATAACAAGTATTTACACGCCCAGTTAAATAGGCGCTATTATCGATCCTGAGGGCATTAAGAAATGTGACGCAAATCACATAATTGAACTATAGCACACAAAATGTGACGAGTATCACACTTTGTGTCTAGAATGCGGAGCGAATCCACAAAGGAAGTTTTTACTAAAAGCGTTCCCCGACAGCCTAACAATCACAATTGCCGAAACTCAACAATCAATGCAAGGCACACAAAGCCACATTGATTATTGGGCTCGGGTCATAGACAAAATGACGACAGGCTTCACTGGCAAATCAGTGACCACGCGCCCCACGTACTCCTTGTCTATATTCATTACCGGGACTCTACTAATGTTATCGATAACGTCCAGTCCAGAAATAACTCTTCCAAATATCGTTTCACAGATATAGCTCGAATCTCCCAGCTGGAATCGGAAATCCTTGATCGGCGTATGATCATTTAATCGCCACAAGTCTCCTCGTTTTAGTGCACGCCTAGACCTAGAAACAATCGCATTGCTACTGTCTAGTACATAACTAAAATAAATCGAACCCGTCAACAAATTGTTTGGGTATTCATTCACGTTCTCCATTTTTAACGATGGATTCATACCTCCCGCGACAACGCTCCAATCTTTAGAAACGCTATAAAAAAATTTTCGTTCAAATAACTTACTTTCTATATCATTGAGGAATTCATCAACGTAGTTTGGTGCATTGACTGGATCTAGTTCGATCAGAACCGTCCCCATTGTCGTCACCATCTGTATCATAGGAGTTTGTGCCAGGGGCACGACGATTTCCTTTTGATAAATTTTGGTTCCAACCGAATTGTTGACGGTCACCGTTGAACTGCCAGGTCGAACTAACTTGCATTCAAAAACCCTCTTAGTCAGTGAGACCGTCCCTATCTCCTTTAGACCCGAACAGGCCGGAACATCAAAAGTGAGTTTTTGGTCCAAATACTTCCCTTCAAACGTCACTGTCGCTTTTTCTCGATAGGCGATTTTATCGAAGACGACATCACTTATTTTAGGGGATCCGTAGGATATACG
>JACQDW010000141.1 GCA_016200845.1 Burkholderiales bacterium
CCGATCCCAAGCCGATCAATAAATTCTACGTAAATCCCACCTTGTAGGACTTAAGCAAAAGGACGGCGAGACGAACGCAACGAGGCTAGCGTCTGTTTTGCGTCGGTCATACTTTTAAATATATTGCAGAATTGTGTTTGATTTACGCAAACAATTATCACTGTAATAAACTACTACTCAAAATCTGCTCTAGAATAAAGGCACACTCTTTTTTGCTTTCACAAGGACGGACTATGCGAGGAATTGTATTTCACTTTGCGCGTCAACACCTCGCTTCCAGCCTTTTTTGTCTCGCCTGTTTGCTCAATTTTTCCGGCATCGTGTCGGCACAAGAACAAATGCCATCAGCAAGTGCAAGCGCCAGTTTGCCAAACACCGCTCAACAACCCCAACAAATCAAAGCAGCGCTTCATCAAGAACTCAAAGAGCTGCTCGATGAAAACCTCAACATCAACAGAGAAAAAAAGGCGCTTTTAGAAAGTGCCGAGCAAAAAACCTTTTGGATACAGTGTCTGGTTTTTTTTCTGACGACAATCATGATCGTCACACTAATTTCATTTTGGCGCTTTCATGCACAAAGGATTTTCCGCAGAGGGATGGATGAAATCACCACCAACCTCAGAATGTATCAAGATTCCATCATTTCGTTTATTGACACCACACAACTCGACGCAGCAGCAACAGTCTCTAGCTTCCGGGTCCAATCACCCCCTCCGGCCGTTCCGCGACAGATGCCCGACACAGCACCACCAGCGCAAGAAAAACGCTCCTCAGATTTCACGCCACCGGACGACGTGACCAATACCACCAAAGGATTCTTTGATGCCTGGTTGCGTGTCTATAAGCCAGGCGGCGACTATACAAAGCAAGCGGAAACCGCACTCAAAAATAAACCACAGTCACCTGAAGCATGGCTGCAAATGATGCAAAGTTTTCGCGAGACCAATGACTATTTTCACTTCGAATCACTGCGCGTGGAAATTAAAAAGTTTTTCAACATCAAGATCGATAATTGGAGTGAAACTGACACTACCGCTCCGCATAGCATCGCGGATTATCCACACGTACAGCAAAAGATTTTCGACGCGTGGCCAGGTAGCGACATCGTGACAGTATTAGAGCGTCTTCTCCTCAACTCACGACTCAGCGCACGAGAAGGATTTGATCAGTCACTTTATCAAAATCTGGAAGGCTTACTCGCTTTAGCAAAAGACCCACAACGTCCACTGCGTGCGGCCGAATTAAAAGAGCACCCCGCTGCAGCCTTCCTGTTCGCGGCACCGACACGTACGCTGCCGGAAAGTGCACAGCCGTCACCGCAACACAACACAATCAACGCGAAAGCAACAACTCAGACTGAGTCACCAAGGCCAGTGAAATTGGACAAAGCCATTCCAACGGCATCGCCAGCTCCCTCACTAACAAGCAATCAAACAGCTACCAAGATCGAGAGCCAGATCAACACTGCACATATTCCTCCAGCGCCTGCCAAAACACCAAGCAAACCGGAAAGCCTTCTACCAGAAAGCAAAATCCTGCTGTCCGCTTACGAAGTACGGCTCAAATTAGCGCTGGCTTATCTCGATATTGGCGACGCCGAAGGAGCCTGTCTGCTCTTAGAAGACGTCATTAACGATGCCCCACCAGATCAGCAAATGCATGCCCGTAAGCTCTTAAGCGAGATAGAAGCCAAGCGTTCAAAAAACAAAGAAATCTGGATAGGTTGATCGACTAAGGAAGTGCATCCGCCACCGCCGCAAAAAAGGCCTGATCGTTCAAAACTGCACCACCAGTTGGTTTGCTTTGCGCGCCCCACACCACGATCACCAGATTTTTTCTTGGATTGATATACAAATATTGGCCGTGTATGCCAACCCCAGCGTAAGCCGCATCGCGCATACCTTGCGCTGAAGTCAGCGGCCACCACAAATAACCATAGCCTATCGTCTCACCATTTGCCAAGGTCTTAGGCGTGCTCGCTTGGTAAGTCCAGCCTGCCGGGAAAATAACTTGTTTCCCGACCAGTCCACCATTGAGCATCAACAAGCCAAGGCGCCCATAATCACGCAGAGTAGCGCTCACGCCACTACCGCCTACCTCTACGCCATCGGGTGCATCGAGCCACCAACTTGCCTCGGCTTCCATGCCCATTTTCGACCAGATTTTTTCAGACAAATAGCGTGATAAAGGCATACCAAGCGCATGCCGCAACACCTCTGCCGCGACTTGAGTTTCGCCCGTATTGTAATTAAACCGTACTCCCGGAGCCGCCACGCGCGACAAGGAAGTCATGATCGCCATCGCCGCACCCGGCTTTTGCGCAATTTGCGCTTCCAGCAAGCGCCTGCGGTCAGAGCGGGGATCAGAGTAAGCCTCGTTCCACTGTACGCCCGAGCTCATGGTCAACACATCGCGCACCCTTACGTCTTTGTAAGCACCTTCACGCAAAGCAGGGACATAGCGCGATACCAAGTCATCAAGACTGCGGATTTTGCCTTCTTTGAGCGCTGCGCCAAACAACATCGACGTCACCGACTTCGCAATCGACATCGACATCCAACGTGTTTTCTCGCTATTCCCATAACGATACTGCTCGACCTTAATCTTGCCGTCTTTGAGTATCAAGAGACCTGCGATCTTATTTAATTCCAGATACTGATCGAGAGTAAAGCGACGGCCGCGATCAACAAAACTCAGCGTTTCAAACGATTGCAGATCTCGCGGCAGTGGCAACACGTTCGCGCCCGCAGCAATGCGGCGACTGGGGAACAGCCGATCGATATTCCGAAATGTATTCACCGCCATGTCGGTAGGCAATGCGCCGTCGTACATCTCACGCACAGTGGCGATACGTTCCATCGCATGCGGATAAACCGACTGAGTCAGGGGTTTAGGCTGACTCTTTTTTTCTTTGGGATAGGACTGAGCAAGAAGCGAAGAAGAGAAAAAAATCGGGAACAGACAACTCCCCAGAACCATGCACAATTTCAACCAGCAATTCACTTTACGATTCACTTTTTTGCTCCGCTTCAAGTCAAGCACTCTTATTTCAATCGCTCCAATGCAATGTCCAGACTAGCTTCTTCCTTAGACTTATTCGTCCACATCCAGCAATAGCCCTGCGTTTGCTTGACCTCAAATTGCTCTTGAAGTTCCGTCTTCGCTTTGTGTTTTACAGGCACCACCACCTCTTTGCCTTCATGAAAATGAATATTAAAGTCCAAAGCTTGCGTACTTTGATAGTGCCAATCGATTTTCTGCCCTGCCTCTAATTTCCCGCACAGTTCCAGCGACCCTCCCGCCTTCAATTCTGTGTGATGCGCAACGCGCGATTGCTTGTCCCATTTCAGCTCAACTAAGCTTGCCAACGCAGGCAAACTAAGTGCAGACAGCACAAGCAGTACCAGATTTTTTCGTGACAACGCATTAGTGATGATGTGCATGTTCGCCCGCCTCTTCTTTCTTCGTATCGTTCATTTTTGCTTTCGCAAACGGCGTAAAACGCGCCTGCTCCGCTGGCTTGTTTTCCATTGTCACCGTCAAAGCACCCTTCAAATTGGCCGCCGATGCGTAGGTCGCTTTACCCACCAGGCGATTGTCCGAGTCCGGCGTCAAATTCACACTCACTTTATTCGCACCTTGCACCAACACCAAACTCGCGCTCGCGCCTTTGGTCGCAATCGCTTTTCCAGCGTGATCGGTGACATACACGACCACTGCGTTTTCTTTGGCAGTTTTGCTGTCAGCAACCAACACTAATTCAAAGTGGTAGACCCCTGCCATCCGCGTCTGTCCACCATGCGGCGATTTGATCGAATCAAAATATTTATCATCATGCGCTACAGCCAATCCTGAACTCAATGCCAAGACAACACAAGTGCTCAACATCCAACGTAAAAATTTCATTTTCTTTCTCCTTTATGTTAATCAAAAAATCTCATTCGTTTTATTTTGCGTCACCAACAAGCGACGCAAAGGTTCTTCGCCCCAACGCCAAAACATCAGAGGCGTCAACACGGTATCGAGCAAAGTGGAACTGACGAGTCCACCAAAAATCACCACCGCCACCGGATGCAGAATTTCC
>JACQDW010000142.1 GCA_016200845.1 Burkholderiales bacterium
GTCTCATTGTAGGGTCGTATCCAGGCCATTTTGAAGCGCCCGAAGCAATCCAAGCTTGCCAAATGGGTTTCCTAAATTAAATCCATATGGGAGGATGAAGTTGAAATTGATAATGTCTCCACCGGTGCCAGTTTTAAAATCGAGCACTGTGTAAGTCGAGTTCCCAACTGCGCGGGAAATCTGATAGGTGTCGATCCCATCTCCGCCGACTACAGTGATAGTTGATTTTCTATTTGAAGTGATTGAGACAGTAAACTTATCATTACCATCGCCGCCATCGGCATGAATTGCATTTTCATTTGCTTCATCAAACGATCCGTTTGAGATAATAAAGGTATCATCGCCATTTTCTCCCAACAAGGTATCGTTTCCATTTCCCGCGGTGAATTGATCGTTGCCATTCCCACCTCTGAGAAGATTTTTGTTGGATGACGCTGTGGATAAATAGTCATTGCCATCTCCGCCGCTAAGTGTGTTGGCGCCAAAGCTGTCTAAATCGTTAATAGTGTCGTTACCATTGCCTCCGTCCAGGTCATCGTCACCTTTGTCACCATAGATTGAATCATCTCCGTCACCTCCAAAAATTTTGTCGGAACCAGAATATCCGTAGATGATGTCATTTCCTGCCATGCCATAAATCGTATCGTCGAGCCGGCCACCTTTTAAATCATCACCCGTGTCGCTTCCAGTGATTGCGAGTCCGGTTGGTGATCCATCTGGATTAAGACCTTCGGTGAAATTTGCTGGTACGAGTGTATTCGATAAGACGTTTTTTAGTGTGACAAGTGGTTGGAATCCATACTCTTTACCCGTTGCTCCATCCATATCGAGCTCTAGTACCGTGTCTGTACCAACTTGCTGAAGTCGAAGAAATCCCGCAGAGCCGAAAGGGTTGCCAATAAAATTGGATGAATAAAGAAGTTCAAAAACATTGATAACGTCGCCACCGACTCCAGTAGTGAAATCACTGATCATCAACGTACTTTTGTTTTCTGATCTTGAATTCAAGCGATAAGTGTCGGTTCCGGAGCCGCCAGCGGCGGTAACAACACAAATGGAACTGCTGTCGTAAAATTGAATGATGTCGTTTCCATCATCACCGGAAATTGAAATACTGATGTTTAAATAGTCATAACGTGAATCTCGACCAACACTAAAACTGTCGTTGCCCGATCCACCTATGAGCGTGTTGTTCCCGTTTGTGCTTGTGATGTAGTCGTCACCTGCGCCACCATTGAGTATGCTTTTTCCTTTACTGTCGCTCGATAAATTGTCATTGCCTGCTCCACCTAATAGAATGTTGTCCCCATCAGAATCTGATAAGGAATCGTTGTCATCACCACCATCCAGAGTGTCATTTCCTAGGCCTCCGATTAAGCGATCTGAACCTTGGTCTCCTGATAGCTGATCATTACCTTCGTCGCCGAATAGCTCGTCGTTCCCGTTGCCGCCAAAGAGTATATCGTTGCCTTTCCCGCCTTCGATCCGATCGCCATATGTGCCGCGCGCCTCGTCGCCGCCGTAAATTGTGTCATCGCCTAATCCGCCGTTAATTCGATCGGCACCTGCGAAGCCACGAATGACGTCGTTTAGATCACTGCCGACAAGAGTATCTTCATTTTCGGTCCCGTCTAGAGTGAGACCGATCGATGAGCCATTGGGATTCCAATTTCCATAAAAATGTACACCATTTAAATCAGTTAACTTGATATTTTTTAAGGTTATAAAATCGCGGAAAATATAATTTGTCCCTGCAGCACCATCATAATCAATAGAAATAACAGTGTCGTTTGCCTCCTGTCTGGCTTTGAGAAATGCTAAGGATCCAAAAGGATTGCCGTTAGGTTGGGAAGGGAAGATTGTGTGTAAGTCTAAGATCTCACCGTCTTTTGTGGAAAAATCGGTGATCAAAATAGTTCCATAGAATTGATAGGCAACTACAAATTTATCACGCTCCGTGCCACCTGCAATTTGGATCGTTGCTGTATTACTTCCCCCTGATCTAACTGTGACGACATCTTCTCCTGCGCCACCATCTACTTGGATTAATTGATCCTTGAGATACGACCAACTATACACAAAAATTTGATCGTTTCCTTCATTACCGAGCAAGGTGGCAGTAATGCTTTCTCCTCCAGAAATTGTATCGTTGCCACTGCCGCCCTCTAGCGTACAGGGACTGACCGCTGAAGATTTGAGTATGTCGTCACCAGCACCGCCTTTGAGGATGTTTTGTCCAAGATTGTCTTCTAGAGTATCGTTGCCAGCACCGCCATCGAGTAGATCATCTCCACCTTCTCCATAAAGATAATCATCACCAGCTTCTCCAAATAAACTATCGTTGCCGCCACCACCCTCAATTCGATCATTGCCGTCGCCACCACTAATCGTGTCATCTAAGATATTTCCCGCAATCTGGTCGTTTCCTAAAGTGCCATTGAGAGTGAGACCTTGTTGACCGCCGTTGGGATTGATGTTGCCTATAAAATTCTCAGCAGTGAGGCTTGTCGCTTGTACGTTTTTTAATCGAAGGATGGTATATGTAGGGTTCGTTGAATCACCGAAATTAACGCGTTGGAGTAGGGTATCTGCGCCTTCTTGTATCAACTTCAGGTAACCATTCGTTGCAAAGGGATTACCTGCAATCGAATTGTCTTTAGTCATTTTGCTTAAATCAAACTTGTCACCACCGGGACCGGTTTTGAAGTCAGTCACGACGAAGTTCGCGTTGTGATCATAGTATTGACTGATGGCATAAGTATCAATACCCTCGCCACCACTAATTTCAGCACCTCCCGTTGACCTATACATGTTGTTGAAGATGAAGATATCGTTACCAGCCCCGCCAGAGTACTTCCCCATACTATTGTCATTTGCGAAGGCGCTAATATCGAAAGTATCGTCGCCAGCGCCACCACTTACTGTATCAAAGGCACCGACATAGAATTTGTCATTGCCGTTACCCCCATCAATGAATCCAAACACGTTAAGTGCGTATGTACCAGTTCTGATTGTGTCGTTGCCGTCACCACCTTTGATAATATTTTTACTACCATAACGGTCTTCAATATAATCATCCCCAGGACCTCCATCTATTTCGTCGTCGCCATTTCCACCGTCGATTCGGTCATTGCCTTCGTTCCCAAACAATTTGTCATTTCCATCTTCACCTTCAATATAATCATCTCCCCCATTGCCACTAATTGTGTCGTTCCCCTTGCCGCCGAACAGACTGTCGCCACCACCGAAAGTCGTTCCGGTTTCATCACCGCCTACGATAATATCATCGCCATCTCGTCCATTGATTCGATCGGCTCCACCAGTGCCTCCATTGAGAGTGTCATTGGCATACCCTCCCTCAATCGTGTCGTCCTTAATTGTGCCAGTGATATTCACGGGAATTGTGCTGTAGTCAGTTTGAAAATAAGTAGTCCAGCCGCCGGTTAAGGATGTTGTGCCAACTAGGCTCTTTACGAGACCATCGGAGAGCCTTAGATCATATGAAGTAGCGAAAGCGAATTCGATTCCGGGGGTAAAAGTAAGCTTGTTGCCGTCAATGCTGATTTTTGCACTATCGATGTTTTCTTGAAGGAAGATAGTCCCATATCGATCGGTGATTGTGATACTGCCACTACCTTTTTGAATTGCTTCACTGAATGTAAATACGAAACTTGTATTTGTTTTTTCTCGTCCATTTTCCGTATTTTTAGTTGTTTGAACCGACAGAATATTGAGATAAGAAGAGTTTTGCGAGCGAGAAAATAGAGTATGCATATGGTGTACTTTAATAGTGTGATGACATGGTGTCACTATTGCATATTCATGCATTTTTGTCTAGTTAATAATTGCTAATTTAGCTTTTTTTAGCTGGCAAACTTGGTGTGAGAAGTTCTTAAAGTCCTGCCCCGCAACCACCCCATAGGCGACACCCCCATCTTCTGCGCAAACATGCGCGACAACGCCGATGCATTGGCATAAGCCAGTTCGTGGGCGATGACTTGTAGTGGTTTGCCGCGTTGTAGTTCTTGCTTGGCGATCGCGAGGCGCCAGTTGCTGAGGTAGTCGGCTGGGGTTTCTTGCAGCACTTGTTTGAAGCGGGCGGCGAAGCTGCTTCGGGACATGGCGGCTTGTTGTGCCATTTCTTCCAAGGTCCACGGGTGACCCGGTGCTTCGTGGATGGCGATTAGGGCGCGGGCCAGTTGTGGATCGGCTAGCCCCTTGATCAAGCCCGTATGTTCGCCGCTTTCTTGCGGGTGTTGGATCAGCCAGCGTAAGAGTTGGATCAGTACCACTTCAAACAACCTGTCCACTAACAGGCGTTGTCCGCAACGAGCTTCTTCAGCTTCTGCAAAAAGAAGAGTCAGTGCTTGCTCTAATCCCTTCACTTGTGCCAAAGGCAGCACCACCAACGCAGGCAGCGCGCGCACCAGCGGGTGCTGTGCTCCTTGCTCAAACTCGACCACCGCGCAGGTGAAATCGCATCCTTCCTTCGGTGCGTTGTGAAATTCATGCACGCGCGGTTGCGGATAAAAAATCAGACTGGGTTCTTTGATGTGCAAGCGGCGCGGCAAGCCTGAGCGCGGCTGGTGGTGTAAGTCCAACTCACCTCGTCGTAATACATGCAAAAATCCGCGCCCAATTTGCGCATCAAAGCGCGTCACGTCGCACAGCGCGCCAGAGTGAAACAGTTGAGCGCGCACGCGAAAGCGTTCTAATAGTGCGCTTAGTCGGTCAAATTGGAATTCCTGATTTCCTGTATTCATTTGGACGAATGGGTAAATAGTTTGTATGAATGGATACCTATGGTCTAGTGTAGAGCGAGACACTGCTGATGTGCAAATGATTTCGCACATCACCTATCACTAACAAAGGAAATGACATGACACGCATTAATCTCGATACCAACAAAGTAGCCAGCCAAAGCCAAGCCTTGCTCACGCAAATTCAAAGTGCATTTGGCATGACGCCAAATATGTTCAAAGCCGTTTCAAATTCGCCCGCTGCACTGCAAAGTATGTGGTCGTCATTTGCTGCTTTAGGCAAGGGACGTCTGGGCGCGAAGCTGGGTGAGCAAATTGCGGTGGCGATCGCCAACGCCAATCGCTGTGAATATTGTCTGGCGGCGCATACCGTACTTGGCCAGGCGGCTGGAGCGACTGCTGAGGAGATGCAGGCGGCGCAGCGCGGGCAATCTGCTGATTTAAAAACGGCGGCGGTGTTAGCGTTTGTGTTGAAGGCTGTTAAGTATCGCGCTCAGGTCGAGGCCGGCGATGTGAATGGATTGCGCGAGTTGGGTCTCGATGATGAACACATCGTTGAAATCATGGCGCATGTGGCTTTGAACGTCTATACCAACTACATCAATATTGCGCTGGAAGTGCCTGTGGATTTTCCTAAGGTCGCACTCGTGTAGGTCACCTATGTGCGCTTGAGATAAGGCAGTAAACGCTCTTGCGTCCAAAGTTTGTTCGCCCACATCAAAGCAAATGCTGCAATAGAAATCACGACGATGAGAAAAGTTGTATTTATCGTCGTGATTTGCGCAGTGAGTGGGTTTTTGCGTTGAAAAAAAGCGATCAATCCATACAGCGCGCTAGCAAGTAAACCGAAATTAAATAGGTAGAAGAACACGCGGCGCGGATGCTGGCTGCCACGCACGGCGATGGCGATGCATAAGCACATGATGAGCTCAATTACAAAGATCGCTGTTTTGTCAGAAACCCAGTCTTTTGGCGCGGGGAGTGTGCCGGTCAATCCAAGATACGCCAGCACGGCGATGCCTACGATAACGAACAAAAACTTCGCATAATAGCTGAGGGTGGAGCACAAAATGTGCTTGCCTATACTGCCTTGTTGCAAGCCTTTTGGCATCAATAAAAACCGCCAATGCAAATCTTTCCCGACCAGATAAGTGCTGACCACGGCCGTTGATATACCGAGAAACAAAAGATGCATGAGGCTGACTTTGCCGCCCCATCCTGTCGTTAGGGAAGGGATGGTGCCGCTGAACCAAAACAGTGCCGTAAAATTTAAAAGACGATCGGAATCACTAGTGTCCGGTTAAATTGATAGGCAAAGCCAGCAAAGCTAATGCTGGCGCTGGTTCTGACGGTTTTAAGGGTGTCCACGATTTGAATTTGAAGTTTGCCATTTGCGATAATCTTCGGTTTATTGAACTTGGGGTTA
>JACQDW010000143.1 GCA_016200845.1 Burkholderiales bacterium
GTCCTGGCCCCTGCTATCAAACAACATCACCGCCAAAGTGATCGCAGGCAGAGTGATCCACAACACAGTGACCCACTGGCGTGTTTGATAAACTTTGCTCTCAACAGCGGAAGATTTTTTCATAGATAGATTCACATTCACTTGATTAAACTTACTTCTTTGCACGTTTCGCCATGATACCTGCCACCACAGCAATGGCGATGATGATATAGACCGTAGTCATGATTTTTTCCTTGTCTAAAATTGATACGCTGAACCAAGCTTAGTTATACAAAGTCCCCGTATTAATCACCGGTTGCGTCTCTTTATCCGAGCACAACACCACCAATAAATTACTCACCATCGCGGCCTTGCGCTCGTCATCAAGCTCGACGATTTTGCGTTCAGACAAACCTAGCAAAGCCTCTTCCACCATCGACACCGCGCCATGCACGATTTTTTTGCGGGCGCTGATTATCGCCTCAGCCTGCTGACGCCGTAACATCACTTGCGCGATTTCCTGTGCGTAGGCAAGGTGGGTGAGTTTAGCGTCTTCTACGTCGATGCCCGCCGCCGCAAAGCGGTTATGCAATTCTTGGCGCATCGCGTTCGCCACCACGTCCATCCCAGCGCGCAAGGTGGTCTCGCCCTCTGCTAAATCTTCACCATCATCGTAAGCGTATTGCGCGGCAAGGTGACGCAGAGCCGCCTCTGCTTGCACTTGCACAAAACGCTCAAAGTCATCCACGTTGTAAATCGCCAGCGCCGTTTCTTCCACCCGCCATACGATTGCGGCGCCGATCTCGACTGGATTGCCACGCTTATCATTGACCTTCAAAGGCGGCGTATTTAAGGTGCGCGCCCGCAAGCTTACTTTGCGTTTGAAGTACAAAAAATTCGACCAGCGCAAACCCTCGCTGCGATCTGTTCCTTTATATTGACCGAACAACGAGAGCAGAGCTGCTTCGTTTGGTTGCAGCATGTACAGGCCCGACAACAATAAGCCGCCAAGCACATTCAGAGCGATACCGATGATTAATTTCGCAATCTCAGGTGATTCCAGAGTAATTAACAGATAAATACCGACCAAATGGCACGCAACCCCAAACCCCAGCATCACATACCCATCCATCGATTGCACCTGACGCTCTTGGCGTAGCTGGCGACTTACTTGCTTTTCCTCACTCATTTTGCTCTCCTAAAAATTCGTCAACTAACACAACGCTCACATAAAACCTTACATCAAAGTGATATCACTTTAGGATCACTCTAGGCAGATGTCAAGCACTTTTGCTAAAAATTCTGAAACGCGGGACAACCAACTTCTACTTCACTTCAGGTAAGATGCCGGACAATAAAAAGCGCCCGCGCAAAATCACAACAAGAGTGCGCGCTGCGCCGATCAATACCCAATAACCCTACACCTGCATGAAAACCCAAATCCGTTCCGAAGTGGCCAAACTCTGGCAAATTGCCTGGCCCGTACTCATCGGACAACTCGCCACCGTCGGCATGTCAGTCGCCGACGTCGCCATGACCGGGCACTTGAGCGCGCACGACTTGGCGGCGGTGGCACTAGGCACCTCGCTCTGGTCGATTATTCTGGTGACCGTGATGGGCATCATGATTTCTATCAATGCCGTGGTGGCACATGAAGTCGGCGCTGCCTCTTTTGACAAGATCCCCCACATCATGCGGCAATCGATGTGGATGGCATTTGGGGTTGGCATCATCGCCTGTTTGCTTCTCAATATGTCTACCTACGTATTCAATTTTCTGCAACTCGAAGCCGCTGTGCAAGACAAAGCCACCGAATTCGTGCGCGTCATCAGCATAGGCATGCCGGCCTTTGCCATGTACCGCGCACTGTACAGCTACACCACCAGCCTCAGCCAAACCAAGCCCGTGATGATCATCGCCTTAGCTGGTCTGGCATTTAACATCATCATGAATTGGCTCTTAATCTATGGGCATGCGGGTTTGCCACAATTAGGCTCCACTGGATGCGCCGTCGCGACTGGTCTGGGAATGTGGCTGATGTTAGGCGCAATGCTATGGTGGATACATCGCTCGCCTACTTATCAGCAAACTTTTCCATTCACTCACAAAGAGCTACCCAAATGGCGTGAAATCCGCGCTATGCTCAAGATCGGTTTGCCCATAGGCGTCACATATTTTGCCGAGGTGTCTGCCTTTTGCGCAGTTGGATTGTTGGTCGCCCGTTTTGGTGTGGTCGCCATTTCTGCCAACCAAATTGCACTCAACTTTTCTTCACTGATTTTCATGGTGCCTATGAGCTTAGGCATCGCGCTGACCACCCGCGTCAGCCAGACATTGGGCGAAGGAAAAGTCAGCCACGCCCGCTTTGTCTCCTGGACTGGGGTCGGTGTTTCACTGATCTTCGCCGTGTTTTCTGCCACCTTCATGAGCTTATTCCGCTATCAGGTCGCCGCTGCCTACACCTCTGATCCAGCGGTACAAGAAGTCACCGCCAGCCTGCTGTTGCTTGCTGCTATTTTCCAATTATCCGACGCCGCCCAAGTCACCCTGTCTTGCGCCCTGCGCGGCTACAAAGTCACCCGTACACCGATGCTGATACACATCATGGCATTCTATGGCGTCGCCCTGCCCGTCGGCTGCGTCCTCGGACTCGCCTCAGACTGGATGCCGTTTCACCCGTCAAAGCCGATGGAAGCTACAGGTTTTTGGATAGGCCTAGTCTTAGGACTCACGGTCGCGGCACTGCTACTCGGCACATTCCTCAACCGCCTCTCACTACGCCGCATCGGCTATCAACACCAAGCCGCCAGCGACGACGAGGAATAGTTCAAAACCTGCCAGCCGCGCTCTAGTTTGATGTGGCACTAAGGCGATAGTGTAAAATAGCGGATTATTTTATTCCTCCAGCAAAGTTCATCATGAGTCTTCAATGCGGCATCGTCGGCCTCCCCAACGTAGGCAAATCCACGCTCTTTAATGCCTTAACCAAGGCAGGCATCCCGGCAGAAAACTACCCTTTCTGCACCATTGAACCGAACGTCGGCGTGGTCGAAGTGCCTGATCCGCGCTTAAAGCAACTCTCAGAAATCGTCAAACCAGAGCGCATCCAAAACGCCATCGTCGAATTCGTCGATATCGCCGGTCTGGTCGCAGGCGCTTCCAAAGGCGAAGGTCTGGGCAACCAATTCCTAGCGCACATCCGCGAAACTGATGCGATCGTCAATGTAGTGCGCTGTTTTGAAGACGACAACGTGATCCACGTCGCCGGCAAAGTCAGCCCACTGGATGACATCGAAGTCATCCAGACCGAATTGTGTCTGGCCGATATGGCCGCAGTAGAAAAAGCCATCCATCGCGAAAACAAAAAAGCCCGCTCTGGCGACAAAGACGCGATGAAACTGGTCACTTTGCTAGAAAAAATCATGCCCGGCCTGAACGAAGCGCAACCTATCCGCGCCATGGGCTTAGACAAAGAAGAAATGGCACTGATCAAAACCATGTGCCTGATCACCGCCAAGCCAGCCATGTATGTCGCCAACGTTTCCGACAGCGGCTTCACTAACAACCCCCTACTAGATCAGCTCAGCGCATTCGCGGCCAAGCAAAACGCCCCTATCGTCGCCATCTGCGCCGCAATTGAATCCGAAATCGCCGATCTCGACGACGCCGACAAAGCCGACTTTTTGGCTGACATGGGCATGGAAGAACCAGGCTTAGACCGCCTGATCCGCGCCGCCTACAAACTCCTGGGACTGCAAACCTATTTCACAGCAGGCGTCAAAGAAGTCCGCGCCTGGACCATCCACGTCGGTGACACAGCCCCGCAAGCCGCAGGCGTCATCCACACCGACTTCGAACGCGGCTTCATCCGCGCCCAAACCATCGCCTTCGACGACTTTATCAACCACAAAGGTGAAGCAGGTGCCAAAGAAGCCGGAAAAATGCGTGCAGAAGGCAAGGAATACGTCGTCAAAGATGGCGATGTGTTGAATTTCTTGTTTAACGTTTAGGGAATTTCGCGCCCTTTGTTTGGCATGGGGGCGCGGTTTGTCGGCTAGGAATCACGCCTTCACCGTGTTTAAGCGCAGCATCAACATCAAAGGACGCAGCGGTGACTCTTGAAAACCGTAGTATTCATAAAACTGTTTGGCTCTCTCGTGCAACGCGTGAACCAAGAGTGCGCGAACTCCTGTATTCTGCGAAACAGTGATTGCACGATTCACTGCATCTCGCAGGAGGGCTGCCCCTAATTTGATGCCCTGCGCTCTATGATCTACGGCAAGCCTAGCAAGTACCATAACAGGAATCGGATCAGGCATATTACGACGCACCGAGCTGGTCGCCGCTTGATTTACCACCGCACCTGCCGCCAATGCGTAAAAAGCGCGCACCTGATTCTCCCCATCGACAACCACAAAAGTTCTGCTGGCTCCAGTTAGCTGATTATGCTTTGCTCTGCGTTTAAGCCATTCATCCAATGTCGGCTCACCGCAATGAAAGTCATCTACCAGATGAAAATCCGTCAGGGGCTGAGGCGCAGATAGTTTCAGGCTCATGCCTGTTCACCTTCCCAAGGGGCCTTGACTGCCATCAATCGCTCCAACCCTTCATTCGCACTTTGCGGCGCATCAAGCATGGCCGTAAACTGCTGAAACTTTTGCGCATCTAAACCAAAAAATACTTGGTCGAGCAATACCGCTTGCGCGCGCTCACAAGCAGCCTCCAGCATGAAGTCAGATCGATTCTTACCCAACACAGTGGCGGCTTGATCAATCAAATCACGCTGCTCCGGAAGAGCACGTAAATTTATAGCAGCAGCACGCATGGCAAACTCCTTTGTGTATGCATTAGATATACAAATACTAGAATCACCTAGGGCTGATGTCAATACAAATCGTACGAACACGTGAAGAAGTGCGAAGAGCCATGACTAGGCTCAAGTACAGAAATAATTGGCAAGCTCCCCGGCGAATTAGTCTGCGGCAAATTCTTGCGACACGAACTAATTTTATCAGGCCAAATCAATTGATCGATCCATTCTTATTGCAACAGAAAATCCGTCAGCAACTTCAATAATGCAATCATGAACGTCCCCCACTTCAAGAATGTATCTTGCTTTCTCGAGAAATCCCTGCTTTTGGCTTTACAAATTTTTCTTTGACGTCTTTTCATATCATTAAAAATGAGTTGATAACATCAAGATAAAAACATATTTCTTTCCGTTGTCAACCTCTATTTTTTCTGATTGGCAATCCTAACTCGACTTGACAGCAAAGGGTTCTGTGATAGGACAGCCACGAGGACTGCCGCCATTAATTTGGTGGGGGCACAGGATTCCGGATTTACGCTGTAACGCCTGATAATAAACTTGCCCACACTTAGCATCTTTTGGCACCAAAGTTGATTACAATCCCAACCTCCCCCCACCCAAATCCCCGCGCCACCAAACGCCGTCCTCAAACCTCAACACCTCCCCACCCTTGCCCGATTTCATGTCGGCGTCGATGGAAATAACCTTGCCTTGATAATGGCTACGGATGTTCGGATCGTTGTTCAGACACCCAATTCAAATAGTAGGCGAAACTCGTCTCGAATTTGCGCCAACGCTCCCAAAATCAGCGTAGTGTGCTCAGTCCTTTTAAAAACGCATTCCATCATCGCAACAACGTACGGCAAGAGCGCACATTGACGCTATTTTAAAAACACGCTTCCCTCACGCGAAGTTTGTCTACGCGATTATCTGCCCAACTTAAAGTGAATTGATCAAGCTGACGATGACTACCAAGCCAAACACACCCTCGGCATACGCACTCCCATCACACAACGTTTCTTGAGGCTGCGCGCATACGCTTGTAGTCGTTCAATCTGACCGATCACCGAGCCGCGTGTCATTGCCTGCGCTTGCATATGCTGTTGAAAATCTTCCGCACTAAATCCCAAGCGAATCAAGATGGCAGGCGTGTGCTCAGGCATGGTTTTCTTATGATCGTCGCGGACAATTCTGGCAGTCCAATCGACGAGCTCAACGTAGTCTTGAAAGCGAAATGGTAAACCTTGGGCGGGGTCGGCGTTGAGGTGGTTTGCGAAAGGATGCAGCGGTGGCGTTACGTGTTGGTTTGTTTGATTTGTTGGTTGCGATGGTGTTGGCACTCTCGATACTTGACGTGTGTCAGCGGCGGCACGCTCTGCGGCAAACTCTTGCAATCGTTGTTGAATAGCGGTGAAATCAGCTTCTTCTGGTGTCGCGGCTATCCCTGCGCGCACAGGATTGAGATCAACATAAGCACAACAGGCGAGCAAGCCTGCTTCGTCCAAAATAGGCTGGCTCTTAAACCGCCCTTCCCAAAAACGCCCAGTGCAGCGATCTTCTTCATTGGCACGTCGTGCAATCGGTTCATTTAAGCTGCGCATATACCAAGACAAATCACTCAAGCGCCGTCGCAACTCCGCCAACACCTCAAGCGCAACCCGAATATCGGCCTTCACAGACAGCTCACCTTTGAGATATTTTTGCGCAATATACGGCACAGAAAACAGCAACTCCCAACGCCGCGCCACTTCCGCATCCGACCAATTCCGTGCTTGCGCCGCATCGACATACAAGACCAGATGATAGTGGTTGGACATCACAGCATAGGCACAAATATTGATCGCAAAAGCTCGCGACAATTCCGCCAAACGCTCGGTCACCCATTCCTTGCGATGCGAAAAATCTTGCCCCGTATGCGCA
>JACQDW010000137.1 GCA_016200845.1 Burkholderiales bacterium
CGACGGTTTGTTGGCTGGCTTAGTCGTCGCCTTTCCGAAAGAAACAGTGGCGCTCTACAACTTAATGCAAGCCAAACGCTATGACGAAGCACTCGCTTTGTATCGCTGGTTTATGCCTTTGATGCACCTCGACGTCTCCAACAAACTGGTACAGAACTTGAAGCTGGTCGAGACTCTAGTTGGCGTAGGCAACGAATTTGTACGTCGTCCACGTCAGCCTCTGATTGGCGCAGAACGCGAACGCATCACGGCCATCGTCCAAAAAGCCTTGGCCACACGTCCTGACGTCAGCGCCTACTTATAAGTTTGTGTCCTTCTTTGCGGGGAACCGAGCGCACCATTTAGGAATTCACACACTTGCTTGGTCTGGGTAAGGGCAAAACAAATGTTGCGTTCCAAAGTCGCACTTGGAAGCAGGAGATACCTTGGGGGAGGTGTTCCCCGCAAACTTTTTTGGTATTCGTGAATGTAAAAAAGCAGCGTCGCATCAAGCCGACGCTGTTTTTGTTGCACCCACTAGATCAAAGCCCCGTAAAATAATGAGAATAAAAACAGACCAATCAACTTTCAGGAAAACCGTATGAGCGCTCAACAAGATTTTCGTCAATTCATTCAGGGTGAATGGGTGGAGTCCCCCAAAACCCGCGCCAATATCAATCCCTCCGATCCCACAGAAATCGTCGGCGTCGCCGCCGAAGCAAGTATTGAACAAGTTGACCAGGCAGTGCTCGCTGCCCAAGCGGCTTTGCCAAGCTGGAGCCGTAGCACGCCGCAGCAGCGCTTTGATGTTTTAGATTTTATTGGCACAGAAATTCTGGCGCGCAAACAAGAGCTGGGCACTTTGCTGGCGCGTGAAGAAGGCAAAATTTTGCCCGAAGCGATAGGTGAAGTCGCACGTGCTGCTTATATTTTTAAATTCTTCGCAGGTGAAGCCTTGCGTATAGGTGGCCAAGCCATCGCCTCGGTACGCCCTAACATGGAAGTCATCACCAGCCGTGAAGCAGTCGGCGTAGTGGGCTTAATCACTCCCTGGAACTTCCCTATCGCCATCCCGGCATGGAAAGCAGCACCCGCCTTAGCGTGTGGAAACACGGTGGTACTCAAGCCTTCAGAATTAACGCCGGGTTGCGCGTGGGCGCTGGCAGAAATTATCTCGCGCTCTGGCTTGCCTAAAGGTGCCTTCAATCTGGTGATGGGCGATGGCGTTGCGGGCAAAGCGCTGGTCGAACACCCCGCTATCAATGCCATCAGTTTTACCGGCTCGACAGGTACCGGAAAATTGATCGCCCAACACTGCGCGCTGACGATGAAAAAATATCAGCTAGAAATGGGCGGCAAAAATCCGCTCGTGATTCTGGACGATGCTGACTTGAATATTGCGGTGGAATGCGCGGTGAATGGCGCTTTCTTCTCGACCGGACAGCGCTGTACAGCGTCCAGCCGCACCATCATCACCGCAGGCATTTACGATGCATTCAAGAGCGCCATTCTAGAGCGTACCCGTGGCTTAAAAGTCGGTGCAGCAATCGAAGCATCAAGCCAGATTGGACCTGTGGTCGATCAACGTCAGTTAGACAAAAACCTTGGTTACATAGCCATCGGCGTGGCCGAAGGCGGCAACTTGTTAGTCGGTGGCGAACGTCTGCCTGGCACTGGTTATTTCTTCAGCCCCGCCCTGATCGAAAACCACAATCCAAACGCGCGCTTAAATCAGGAAGAAGTCTTCGGCCCGGTCAGCACCTTGGTCAAAGCACAGAATTTTGAAGAAGCCCTGCAGATTGCCAACGCCACGCCGTATGGCTTGTCCGCCGGAATTTGCACCACGTCACTGAAATACGCCACCCAATTTCGCCGCGACATGCAAGCCGGCATGATCATGGTCAACGCACCAACCGCCGGCGTCGATTATCATGTTCCCTTCGGCGGAAGCAAGGCATCAAGCTACGGACCACGTGAACAAGGTGGCATGGCGATGGAGTTTTACACCAGAGTGAAAACGCATTACCTCGCATAAGTGTCGAACATTCGAAAATTCGACAATTTTGCTAACACAATTACATTAAAAGCGACAGCGTCTACGATCTGTCGCTTTTTTTGTATGCAAAAGCCGAGAATTCCCAAAATAAAATTGAGGGTAATTGGGGAAATAACTTATAATCGCATGATAATTTTCACAACAGTTAATTTATGCAAGCTTCTAAACTACCAACACCTGGTAAACTGCGCGCCGCCGATATCGCCTACGACGCGATAGAAGGTATGATCGTCACTCTGCAACTCAAGCCGGGTGCGCCGATTGTAGAGTCTGAACTGATCGAAGTCACAGGATTAGGTCGTACTCCTTTGCGTGAAGCCCTGATGCGCATGTCTTCCAATGGACTGATCTTACAATTGCCTCGCCGTGGTTTGATTGTCAAAGACATCGAAGCTGCCGAGCATGTCACCTTGTTAGAAACCCGTCGTGTAATTGAAAAACTGATCGCCAGCAGCGCTGCCCGCCGCGCTTCTCCGCAATTGCGTCAAGAAATTTTGACCTGTGGGGAACAAATGGTGACGGCTGCTAACAACGGCGAGCTGGGCGCATTCATGAGCGCGGATTTGGCATTAGATCACGTGGTACACGAAGCCTGCCGCAATCCTTCTGCCGTTGCCGCCGTGATTCCGCTGATCATCAAGTGCAGACGATTTTGGTATGCCTATCAACACGAAGGCGACATGCATGAAGCGGCGCGTTGTCATATGCTGTTAGCCAAAGGCATCGCCGATGGCAATGAAGAAGAAGCGGCCCGTGGTGCCGATCATTTGATGAACTACTTAGAATCGTACACACGCAAAGTGATTAACGGCTGAACTTCTAACTAGCAAAAAAAATCGCATCCAGCTGGGTGCGATTTTTTTTGCTTGTTACTTATCCCAGATTTTCCATTAGGCGCACCTGCGGTGCTATTTGCGTGCTGGCGGCGCATTTTCGGTCATTTTTGCTGCTCTTCGTTGCCAATAGCTCGCTATTGGCGCCTCATTCACATCAAAACTGCCTCGAAACGTGCATCCGCCATCATCGCAAATCCTAAAGGAAAATCTGGGTTTATTTTTTTGCCTGATCTCGCAATTCGCCATAAGGGTCACCCGCTTTCCACACCGGGGCCTTGTCGGCATTCGCAATCTTGCGTCCAAGGTTCAAGGTAAATTGCGCTTGTTGCAGCATGCCGCTCAAATTCCAACGCGGATCATAACGATCCCGCTCGGTATGATAATCAAGTTTAAAGCCCTTCATCTTATGATTGGAAGCTTCTGCGGAAGCGACATAATCAAAATGCCCATCACCAGAAAAGACAGCGGACCCCACATTAAATGCAGGCACACCAAACCGGGCAAAATTAAAATGATCAGCGCGGAAATAAGCGCCACCTAAATCAGGCACTGCAGGTGCAATCCGCAAACCCATGCGCTGCGCCACTTCCCTCGCATCAGTTTCCAGACTACTGCGCTCACTGCCTGCGATACCGATATCACGCGTCGCGCCGACAAAATTCATGCTATCCAAATTAAGGTCAGCGACTGTTTTCGTCAAAGGCCAGAGCGGATGCCGCACATAGTACAAACTCCCGATCAAGCCTTGTTCTTCAGCAGCGGGCCACATAAAAATCTGCGTACGACGGGTGGGCTGACGCACTGCCTGTTCTGCCATCGCCAGCAATGCGGCGGCACCAGTCGCATTATCGACAGCACCATTCCAAATTTGCGCGGGCTTGCCTGCCTCTTCCACTTTGCCTAAATGATCCCAGTGCGCTGAATACACAATCGCTTCATCACGTAATTGAGCGTCGGTACCGGGCACCATGCCTATCACATTGGCCTGGGTCAATTGCCGCACCTGGCTTAACACAGTGGCGCGGGCACGCATGGACAAGCTTATGGGTTGAAAATCACGACGTGCAGCCTGAGTGCGTAAGGCATCAAGATCATAGCCATTCGCCGCGAATAATTTTTTCGCCGCCGCATCGTGCAACCAACCCTCCACGGCATTGCCACCACCAGCCAATTGAAAACGCTCATGGCTAAAACTGGTTTGGGGCACGTTCCAGCGGTAGGCCGCGGATTCTGTGGTGTGAATCAACAGCGCTCCTGCCGCACCCATGCGCGCCGCTTGCTCGAATTTATACATCCAGCGGCCATAATAAGTCATCGCTTCTGCGCCAAATCGGTGTGGCTCTTCCTTGGTCGCGGGCGGGTCATTGACCATCATGATGAGCAATTTTCCGCGCACATCGACCGCTTTATAATCGTCCCAATTTTCTTCTGGTGCTTGTATGCCATAACCGACAAAGACGATGGGAAGGTCGAGCTTGACTTCTGGTTTGCCCTGCGAATTGGCGATCAAAAAATCTTCTCCTAATTGCGGCGAATAGCTTTGTTCATTTTGATAAAAAACGAGCTGACTCTGCGGCAAAGTCTGTGTGCCCAAGATCTGCACAATCTGGCGATAAGGCTGTTTAGCGCCACGCAATGCGGGTACTGGCTGCAAGCCCAACAACGTCGCCTGAGCTTCCAGATAACTGACTGCCAGCTCGCCGCCACGCTGCCCTGTGCCGCGCCCTTCTAACAAATCATCGGCAAGATAGGCCAGATGCGCACGCAAAGCTGGCTCACGCAAATCCAGATGCTTTTGCGCCGATGCGGGAACTGAGATGATGAGCAGACTACAAAGACTGAGTGAAGATAAAAATCGAAGTGTTATTTTCATTTGGTGTAATTATCGATTGCAGATTTTGGCAGCCGCTTTACATTGTCAAAGCCACTGCTCTTCAACCATTTTTTAAAACGTATCATCTTTTGCGTCGCGTGTCGGGTGTCAGTGCGCGTACGCAGTAGCTGCAACATGCCAGCCTCACTGACCACATGCAATTGGTGGTCGTCCAAAAAGGTTTTTTCTTCGCCCAACAAGCGCAACTCACGTTCACTGATCTCTGGCTCCAACATTTTTTCCAAGTCAGGTAAGGCCAACCATACCACTTCATCGATCAAAAAGAAACGCAGCTGTTGACCTTCAAAACTATAGTAGCGACCATGCCAGCGCAAGAGTACAGATTTGCGCGCATGGTATTTCATCCACGAAAAAAAACTGAGTATATCTCTTGGAAACAGATGACCTAAAAAGAAAATGGGAATCAAAATTCCCAATGCGCCAAAACCGGGAGCCACGCGTTCTATGCCACGAAACGCGGCATAACAAATCGCGACACTCATCACCAGTTTCAAGACAAATTTCAACATGCCTCGTCGCTATCCTCGTCCTCTTGTTCCATGCCGGTATCAATGCTCTTACCAAGTCCCAACAACACCGGAGGCACATAGGTCGCCAACAAATGTTCGCGGCTTTGCGGGGTCTCCAAACTGACTCTGCCCAAAGCGCCGCTGCGATAATCGAGCAACAGCGTGTGCGCAGCTTTCTCAAAATCCCAATCGCCTCCCTTGAGGCGATAAGCGCGTTTTTTTGCCACCGCTTCAATCACACTGACCGCATCTATGCCCTCAGTCGCAAAGCCATAACGGGTGCTCAATAACTGCGGATAGCGTTGCAATAAAATTTCAGCCAAAAATGTCGCGACTTCTTCTTCGATCACTGCATTGACACCAACCGCATGGCTCGCCGCCAGCATCAAGCCATCGGTAGGATGAGCGATCTTAGGCCAGAGCATACCGGGCGTGTCGGTCAAGATCATATTTTTGCCCAGATACAGGCGCTGCTGCGTTTTGGTCACTGCAGGCTCGTCGCCGACATTCGCCACCCGCTTTTTCAATAAAGCATTCATCAAGGTCGATTTACCGACATTGGGAATGCCCATAATCATCATGCGCAAAGGCTTGGTCGGCACGCCACGATGCGGTGCCATTTCCAGCGCAAAACCGGGAACTTTAGCGACATCTGCAGGCTTTTTACAACTCATGGCGACCGCTTTCACGCCTTTTTGTGCGTTATAAAAGTCCAGCCAGGCTTTGGTCGCATGCGGATCCGCCAAATCAGTTTTATTGAGAATTTTAAGACAAGGACGCTGACGCGCCAGCCGCAGTTGCTCCACCATAGGGTTACAGCTTGCTTGTGGAATCCGGGCATCCATCACTTCGATGACCAAATCGGTATTTTCCATGGTTTCTGCGGCTTTCTTGCGCGCAGCATTCATGTGACCAGGGAACCATTGAATTGACATAGGTTTTACTTTTTGAATTAAATTGCCATCAGCACTAGGGTCTGTTGGCAATAGGAGAGGAAGAGAACAGGCGCTATTTTACGGACTTGTCGCCCATACTTGCGATTTTGTTCGACTAAAACAAAGAAATAGCCTGAATTTAGCGCCAACCAGTTAGCAAAACAGCCATCTCAACACAGTCAAGTCACCGCTATTTTTGCAAACTCGCAATTTTTTGATCGACAAAGGCTTGCAGCTCGGCGCTTAAGCCCGGCTGAGTCTTGGCTTGCTTAAAGGCTTCTATGGCGTCTTGCGGCGCGCCATCGGCTTGCAGAGAAATCCCCAGGCCCATCCACCAAACCCCATTGGTTTGATGCTTTTTTAAAGCCTGACGATATAGTTGTATCGCTTCTTTATGTGCGCCGGTTTTCTGCTTTAATGCCGCCAAAAACGCCAGATAATCAGCCCTGTCTTGCCCAGTTGGCAGGCTTGCTTGCAAGGTGATAATCGCTTCATTGACATTGGCACGTTCCACCTGCAAGCGCGCCAATATCATCGCAAAATTGGATTGATTTGGATCGAGCGCCAAACCATGTTTTAGTTCACGAATCGCCTCTTCCTGTCGATTCATGTCGATCAACATTGAGATCAACGCCTGACGCGCTGGCATATGCTGAGGATCAAGTTTGAGCGCTTGCTGCAAGGCGCTCAAAGCCTCACTCTGACGACCTTGTTGCGTATAGCTAGTAGCCTGACGATATTCCGTTTCTGCGCGTTGCGTCGTTGAAGTTTCTTTGACGATGGCAACTGGCGCGGCATTTTGTGAAGTGGAAGCAGAGGCAGCCGCTTTTGTGCTCGTAGTGTCAGTGCGCACTAGCGCTTCTTTCTGCACCGACTGCACGCTCACAGCTGGCTTTTCAATCATTGCGACAGGCACTTGTACTTTTACCTCAGGAGCCGACTGTGATGTCTCGGTCAAAGTCACATTCCTGACATCCACGTCTTTGCTTAATTTCAAACTCAAATCACCCAACACCGGAAGCGCTGGCTCGGTCGTTGGCGCAGACACCAAAACCAATGCCGCATTCGTACTTGATGCCGCTGTCTGCACCACGGCTGGCTGCACAGTCGTCGATCGTCCTTGAAAAAAATAAACCCATACCAAGGCCACACCGAGTACCAGCAACACAGCAAGTCGCCAGCGCCAAGGGTGGGATGGTGCCGCAGCTTGATTGCTAAATTGAGTGTAGCGCGGCGCGGGCATTTCCGTGCCCGTTTGTCCGCGCTTTTCCAAATCCTGCAACATTTGATTGATCAGACTCATCCTGCTCTCAGCTCTTAGAAATCAAGGCATAAGCCAGCGCCGCAATTGCGCTTACACTGACTATTTGAAACAGACGATTCGCATATTTAAACAAAGGCGTCGCCTCGGTGTCTTGAATCGCCGCCCACACATGTTTTACGCCGACGATGCGTTTGCCCTCACCAAACGCCAGCATCATCGCTTTGTTCGCAAGTATATTGAGCATACGCGGAATGCCGCCACTGCCCAGCCACAAAACAAACATGGCACTGCGCGTCAACAAACGTAATTGTGAAAAACCGGCGACCCGCAAACGATGATGAATATAAAAACTACTCTCATCCCAACTCAATGGTCGCAGTCGATAATGGAAACTAATCCTTTGCGCCAATTGACGAATCTCAGTGCGGGCAAGGTGTCGATCCAATTCTGGCTGTCCAAATAAAACGATTTGCAATAGTTTGCGTTTTTCGGTTTCCAGATTACTCAACAAGCGTATCGCCTCCAAGGTTTCTATCGGCAATGCCTGCGCCTCATCGATACACAGCAAGACTTTTTTTCCTGACTGTGCGTACTCTAACAAACGCGTGTTGATCGCTTTTAATACCGCATGTTCATCGACACTTTTTTTCTGCGGCACACCCAAATCGTCGGCAATCGCCAACAACAAAGTGCGCGGTTCTAAGAAGGGATTGGGAATATAGGCGGTGACAAATTCTTCGCCCAAGGTCTTGAGAAACTGACGACACAAGAGAGTTTTTCCGGTGCCGACTTCGCCCGTAATTTTGATAAAGCCCTCGCCATTCTTGGCAGCGACCAAGAGCGTATTAAAAGCTTCTAAGTGACTGCCAAACGAAAAGAAAAAACTGGTGTCCGGCGTGATGCCAAATGGCGGATCATTCAATCCAAAATGTTTGGCATAGGCGGTGAGTCTGACCATACTCTGGTCTATTTCTTTTCAAAGCGGTTGCGCGGCGTCAAGTCTTCAATCCGCTTCTGGCTTTCTACCAAATCGTTCTCCCAAATCGCATCGCCTTCGACGATCGTTGGGCGGATCAAAATTACCAACTCACGCTTTTGAGAAATCTGATTGGTATTGCGGAACAAGCCACCCAGCACAGGCATTTCGCCCGCACCTGGGACTTGTGATCTGTCATCAGAATTCGATTGACGCATTAAGCCGCCAATCGCCACCACACGCCCATTTTGACCGCGTACGATACTGTCAGTTTCTGATACGGCGCTGGAAGCAAGTGGTAACACCACAGAGCCAGCACTGCCTGCATTCACTGTCTTTTCTATGGTGCTCACTTTGCTGACCGAAGGATGCACATGCAAAACGATATTGCCGCTATCGTCAATCTGCGGCGTCACATCCAAAGCCACGCCTGAGAAGAAGGGCTGCACCTCAACACTGACGGTCGGCGCGGTATTTCCTGCGGTGCTAACGGTGCCGGGCGTAGTTTTGAGACTAGTCACGAAGAACTCATCTTTACCAACTTTGAGCACCGCTTTTTGGTTATTTAACGTTGCAATTCTGGGGCTAGATAAGACATGAACACTGCCTTGTGACTCTAAGAACGAAAGCAGTGCAGAAAAATTGGCCGTCTGAAATGCCAGTCCAAATAAGGAGCCTGCCGCCCGTGGTGTTGCGCCTAAGCTTAGTCCTGTCGTTGCCGTAATACCCGTGTCACCTGCTGCCAAACGGGTGGTACTCAAAGTCGTACCCGGCGACACAAAACCAAAGCTGCCCGCGCTATCTGGAGACGATTTAAGTGAGGCAAAGGAAGCCCAGTTAATTCCCGTCTGATATTGGTCATTCAATTCAACTTCCAATATCTTCGCTTCCAAAATCACTTGCCGATCCACCGCCAATTGAGTCGCCTTCATATACGCGCCAATATTGCGAATCTCATCTGACATCGCGCGCACCACGACCACGCCCGATTGCGGGTTGATCACGACTTGACGGCCTTCCTGACCATTGCCAGCCAATAGCTCTAACGACGCTTTCAACTCGCCCCAAAAATCATTGACTGAGGTTGTATTAATTTTGCTGGATGTCAGTGATTGCGTTGAAGATCCACTACCGCCCTGTCCATTCCCGCCACTATTGCCGCCGTTCGCTCCTCCGCCTCCGTTAGCGCCACCGCTGCCCACCATCGCGTCCGCGACAGAACCAGAAGTAACGCGAATATCTGAACTACCCTTACGCACTGAAGCCAAATAATTTATCTGAAAAATCTTGGTCTGCAAGGTCAGGGATTTCACATAAATTCGGTGACCATCCACTTTATATTCGTAGCCATACATCTCACGAATCGCGTCTAACGCCTCAAACAAAGTCACGTCTTTTAAGTTAGCCGAAATAGTGCCCGTGACATCAGGATGGACCAGCATATTGTAAGGCGTGCCCGACACTATCCCCATAAAGAACTGGCTGGCAGGCGCATTACTGAAGTTCAAATTAAATCGTTCTTCCAGTGGCTTTCTGACAGGCGGCAAATCCGCTTTCAGGGATGGCAGTAATGAAGCCGCAACCGCATCAGGTTCTGCCGCCTTCACTTTTGAAGCCGACGCTTTCGACATTTCACTACGGATGAGATCGTAGGTTTCCTGTCGCGAAGGCGGCATAGCGCACGCAGCGACCAGAAACAAGGGCATCAGGGACAACACTATTTTTTTCATTTTCAACCTTCTTTTACCAACACGCTACTCAGGGACGCGCCGCTGATGAATTTGATTTTCGATTTGTTTGCACGGGCTTTTTTTCAAAATCTGGATGCAATTTCAAAATCTGAACATGTCTTCCCTGACGCAAAACCACTTCCGTTTCCGTCACTTTCACCAACGTGTATACCCCTACTTTGCTACCAAGACGAATAGCTACGCCGTCAATCATAGCGATCTTTCTGCTTGGGCTAATTAACACTGACTGTAAAACCGGACCGGTCATTACCGGCTCACCGGACACCGTGTCCTGCGCCAGAACTGGCGGACGTGTAGGGTCTTGCACGTCTTGAGCCAGCACCGTCGAGGGCAACAGCAAACTGACAAACGCGAATAAACCCATCCGAACACAATTCGGAAAGAGAGGTCTCGGAAAGGCGGATACCAGCGCGGTCACAAGTCTAGCCATTTTTTCTCCAAACTCAGCGTAAACAGGTTCAAACTCAGTTTCGCTTTAGGATTCCCAGTCAGGACCAATTCAACTTCATGTTTATAAATGCTTTGCTCTTCGTGCGGCTTAGCTTGCTTATCGTCTGCATTTGGCACTGCCATCAAGTTCACGACTGGCAGGCTCTTCAAGGACTGCAATTGCAAACGCTTATTGCGTCGCAAGATGTTGTCTAACATTGCATCAATACGCCCGGGGCTCACCAGATTTTTTTGAAATCCGCCGAAGTCTTTTTCTATTTTTTGCAGTTTATTTTTAGCATTGGCGATGCGCTTTTTAATCTCTGCATCGGGGTCTATTCCCAATTTTTCCATGCGCGCATTCATTTCCGATTGCAGTTCAGCGATTTGTTTTTGATTCGCTTGCAACTGCGCCTTCATCGTACTTTGTTTTTTTAGCTGAGGATCTAAAATCACCGTCTTAGCCGCAAACAAAATAATCGCAATCATCACTGCCAGCAGAATACCGCGCTCTCTTTCACTCAAACTATCAATGCGACGCTGTAGCTTTTTCAGTAATCCCATCATGGTGTTTTGCCCCCCGCTACAGAGGCTGGCGCTTTCGCTTCTACGCTATGTAATTCAAATTCGAGATAAGGAGCCAACTCGTCTTTCCTGATTTTTTTCCCGCCTGAGGCTTCTGCTTTTTCATCAAGCGGCGGGCGCTCCATTTGCAGAGCCGCAAATGTTTTACCCTGCATAATTTTCTCATTCTTTAATTGCGCCACAAAAGTGGGCACTAATTCTGCCTGCAAGGTACGCCCCTGTACTTGCAAATCATGTCCCGCCCCTTCAATTCTCATTCCTGTGATCCAGACATTAGCAGGAATCTGCTTCGCAAAAGCAGTGAAATAAGCGGAATAACCAGCCGTATTTCCAAAATCGGTTGCATTCAAAATTCCCGCAATTTGTTGACGTCTCACGAGTGCGGCCATCAAATCGTTTAATTCTGTTTCCAAAACTGTGTTTTTTATTTTGGGCACTTCGGAATTTCGTAAAGCCGTTATTTCCGACGTCATCAGCTTTAACTGCGCGGTAGAATTATCCAACAAACGTTGTGATTGCACGCTAAAGTAGTTCAGATAAAAGTGTAAGCCCCCAGCCAAAACCAATAAAAACACCGCGCACCACAACATATTTCGGGCATTTAAATGACTCTGCTGCGGGCTAAGTTCTGGATTGAATAGATTAATTTGCTGACTCATGCGACCACCTCGTCGCTCCGCAAAGCAGCTCCAATAACATGAAAATACATTTGCTGCTGCTCGCTTTGACGCAGTTCTGGAAGTTGATCTAAGGCGATAATCGACGCCAAATCGAGATTTTCAACTGGTAAATACATGTTCGCAGCCAAGAACGTACGTAATTCTTCTGAGACTGCGCCCAATGGCGCGAGCACTAATTTTGCAGTCGTAATGTAATTATGCTGACGATCAAAATGATCCAAGGACCGTTGCAACTCCAAAGAAATTCGTTCAAAACTCTCTTGCCTGCGTTGTTCATCTTCGACATACAAATCAGTCAAACTCACATCCAGTCTGCGTGACAAATACAATTCCCCACCAAAACTCACAGTGAGTAAACCGCCCTGCTGATCGAAGGACAACATCGCCAATCCGCGCCCTTCTAATTCCAGCAAACTGGAGATATTCCTCTGAGCCATTTCGTGCACGTCGATCACTGTCAAATTCAATTTTGCCGCTGCAAAAAGCGCCTGATAACGGGAAATTTCTGAGCTCTTTGCGGCAATCGCAATCAACGATTGCTTGTGCCCACCTTGATGGCTATCGCCGGGTACAGTCAGCACGTCGATACACGCTGATTCTGCGGGATAGTCGAGTAATTCGTTTAAACGAAAACGCACTGCACTCTTCAACTCATTTTCGGGAACGTTGATACTATCAAGCGCAAAACTCTGATATTCGGCGGTATTAAGCAATACAGCGCAGCGCTTCTGCCGGGCAGGTGACTCTTTTGCCAATCTGGTCAATAAAGTTTCCCAACTGTGAGTACCCATCGGATAAAAAGATAAGAACTCCAACACAGGTAAGCTTCCCGAGCGTGGAGAAACGATCGCAGAATACAAACCTTGGGCAGCCAACTTCACTGCCATCAATCCTGTGTCTTTATTATTCTTAAAAGAAAAAAACATGCATAGAGCCCAATTCTTCGATATTGCTTGACGTTAAGTTAATGGCGCCACATTGTCAATCTTTGAAGGCATTTTTGTTGCCAGAATGATGTCGATACGCGATTTTAAGTTGCTTCGCCGCTTGAGTATACTTGCTAACATAAACAAATTCTCTCAATGCACCTCACGCGTATAAATAACTTGATTAGATTTTTTATAGACACCGAAATGCGCACGCGCCTTAGGATTCGATAAACCACTGCCATCCCAGTTAAATTGCAACCACGGCGCATTCATCGTGGTCGCTGCCGGACCGGCGCCACCAACCGCAATGCACTGCGTCCCCGACGCCGCAGCTCCCAAATTTAAGCTGACGTCAACCCAGCCATTATTCCCCACACCCGGCGCGCTTAGTTTCAGGGGCAAAACACTCAGAGCTGTTTCGCAGGCCGCCAGATTATTAGTTTTAGGTGCAATCCCTGTCGGAAATGCCAACGCAAAGTTAGCGGCAACAGGGACTGTACAGGTTAAATCATTGGTGTTTTTGGTCCATCCTACAAAGTTGCCCGCGCTAGGTGTTCCTGCCCAATATTCGACAATCATCGGTATAGGTAAAGCCAATCGCTCGCTGCCATAGACGTTCGCCAAACGCAAACGCCCATGCCGCATCGACATCGCGGTTGGGTTCAATTGATGTGCACTGCAATCTCCGTTCGTGGCATTTGGGCTACTGGCTATGCATGAGGTGGTCGTCGCCTGCATATTTCTATCAGTCAGCAAACTTCCCTCTGGATCGCTCACAGCGACACCGATATTGAGTAGATCATAAGGACCATCAGCTGGTGACGCACGTGAAAACTTCGTTACAGAAAAACTGTTTACACCGCCATTCCAAGTCCCAGACGCACTCAATCGCGCACTCAAAGTCACCCCGTTATTATTATTTTCTGCCTCTGGAGTCATACTCGATTTCGCATAAGCGCCACTGTAATTAAAGGTACGTGCATCAGAGGAATTTCGCGCTTCTATTGTTGCATTTAAAGCGAATGGTTGATCCATATAAGTAAAATCGTCAGCAATGCACCCCTTACTTAAACTGGTGCCAGTCACCGTAAAATGGTCGGGCACAAAGCGTCCAAAATGATTGGAGTCAACGGTATTCCCAAAGCGGCATCCATATTTCTTATTCACATCTAATGTGTTCGATGCATTGCTAGTGCAGTCTCCCTTCGTGATGTCGCCCGAGCCATCAGAAAAAGTCATATCAATCACCCCCAGCGGCAAGAAGGAAAAATAGCCCGCTTCAGAATAGGTGAAAGAAGATCCGGTCGCAGTTCCGGTCGCCGAGTTCGCGGGTGAAAAAGTGCCTGCAACACTCCCTACTCCTGGCGCAACCAATCCTCCCGCTGGTACAAATGCCCAATTTAATAAAGCGTTATTCACTTGGGGCGTACCGTCATAACCAAGCACACCCGTCGTCGCAGTTAGATTAAAAGTCGCACCTGCTTTGACGATAGGAAGAGCAAATTGATTATTACCACCTGCACTTGCATTGGCCGTGCTTGAAGTGATTGAGGTAATTGATTGTGGTCTGACCGTGAAGGCATCAGACGAACACGCCGTGACCGCTGGCGTTACGCCGGTTGCCGTGGCGCGACAACGTAAATCTTTGTATGCATTCGCGAGCGTGATCGCCGCCAAGGTTTTTCGACCATTATCGCCCGCTGCAAAGCTCAAAGTCTGCGATCCACCAGAGATAGCCGTCGCAGCCGTACATACCGGATTCGCACTATCGTCATACAAAATGACATCAACGTTACCAGTAAAACTAGGCGCAATATTTCCGGCTGAATCTAAAGCCACAACATCAAAAGCAAATGCAGTATTAACGAGTTTGGTATATAAAGGATTTCGATTACCTGCAACGTTGCGGTTACTATACGCCAGCGAACTTTCAAGACAGTCAAAATTGGCGACACATGCTGTGTTTGCAATCACAATGTCGCAGCTAGTGGCCACGTTGCCTGCCAAATTAGTGCATTTCGTTCCGTTCAAAGGCGCCACATTCAATCCTGTCGCTACCAGAGTATAAGTTCCCGCAGATGCACTTGTCGCCTGCATCACAAGATTAGCCGAGGTGCCGCTTCCTCCCACAGAAAACCCAGCCGGTGAAAAAGTCACGCCGGGAGCCGCGGAGGTGAAGGAGACATTACCAGAAATCGTTCCCGTACTCACCGGCGTACAACTGGCACCCGCATTTGTGCAGGCAACGACCACAATATTTTCTGGACACAATGTAGCACTGCCATCGTGGCGAATTTCAATGTGATCATAGGGTGGCACTGTCGTGGTACCGATCACGAAATCATAGCTAAAGGTATAGGTACCCGTCGCAGTAAAATCATATTCGATACCAATACCGGTATCTTGCAAACTGGTCGTGATCGTATTACTCATTTGCGCCGCCTGTAGCACTGAGCAATTCACTCCACCGTTCACAAAAAAACTACTCCATCCCGCCGCGCAATAGCGGCTAAAAGTTCCAGTTCGCTCACGAAAAGACTCCACCACCGTTCCGGATGCGGGAAGACTAGTGCTGGTCGGGCACGGAGTGGCACCACCCAGACTGGAATAGGTTCCGACTATGCGTGGTGGTCCGGCGACGTTGACGCCGCAGCCCTGATCACTGCCCCCCAGATAGGTATCGAACACATGGTAATAACGCACCGGGTTGGCAGGACTAACAGAATAGCCAGCGGGAATCACCAAGGTCACTTCCGCGGTCATAAAATCCAAAGGCGTCGTATATTTCCAGTTAATCGTCAGCTGCGGACCCGCTGTCACGCCAAGCACATTCGTGACAGTTTGCTGCACCCCGTTCGACGAGGGATTAGCAGGCGAAGTCACGCCAATTGTCGCTGTGTTATAGGCGGTAGGAGCAAATCCAGTGACCGTATGTGAAGGTCCGTATACGACGTTGTTAGCACGCAAAAATACGCCGTTATCAAGATTGTTATTGGGTGGTGTGACGGTAGGCGAATAGACCTGCCCGGTATCATTTAAACGACGCACCTGAATCTTGCTCGTATTATCGATATAGAAATGTAGTCCGTTAGTCGCACTGGTGCCGCCTGTACTGTTCAACTCTCGTGTTTGCGCGCACACATTGCCGAACGCAGACAAACCTAATAGCAGCAAAATAAATTTCACATGCGCTGCCAAGAATCTGTATAAACCCGCTTTCATCATCCTATCCCTCAACAAGGTGCGTCAGTGCCCGGCCCTGTCCTGC
>JACQDW010000144.1 GCA_016200845.1 Burkholderiales bacterium
AGCGCTGGTTAGTGTCGCGCTTCTCCAATTAAGGCAACAGAATCAAATTCTCTTTGATTGGCGCGATGTTTTAACATGACAGCGTACATCGTTGAGGCCACAAATAATCCAAAAATGACGATGATCGCCATCAGATTAAGTTGGAAGTATTCCATGCTCGCATACAGTCCGGCGATCACTAAAATCGATAGATTTTCGTTGAAATTTTGAACTGCGATGGAATGCCCTGCACTCATTAAAACGTGACCGCGATGCTGCAATAAAGCATTCATGGGTACCACAAAGAATCCCGCCAATCCTCCGATCACGATTAGTAGAGCGCAGCCCAGATAGAGATCGGTAACAAAAATCATGATGGCAACGACCAGTCCCATCAACACGCCCAAGGGCATGACCGACAGAGATTTTTTGAGGGGAATAAAGCGCGCCGCACTAATGGCTCCGATCGCGATACCGATCGCAAAAACACCTAAGAGATAGGTGCTGATGTTTAAGGGGAGTCCTAAATTGACTTGTGCCCATTTTAAAACGATGAGCTGTAAGCCTGCGCCAGCTCCCCAAAAAAGCGTCGTGACAGAGAGAGAAATTTGGCCTAACTTGTCTTTCCACAGAGTTTTTGAAGACTGAATAAAATCGCACAATAAGCTGGTTGGCGTGCAGACTTGTTCGTCATATCGAGCGCCAGTATCTGGAATGCGCAAATTAAAAGCACCTGCGACGATTGTATGTTGAAGTCAACGAAGGGGAAATCGAACGCCAATAATCGGCTGTAGATGCGTTCGTCACCAACCAACGCCCCACCCATGGCGAAACCTAAAATGGTGGAAGTGATCGTCAGGCCCTCTATCCAGCCATTGGCGGCGACTAATTTTTCTGCGGGGAGTAATTCAGTCAGGATGCCATACTTAGCAGGTGAGTAAGCGGCTGCGCCAAAGCCAACGATGCCATAAGCAAAGACGGGGTGGACATTGAAAAACATCAAACTACAGCCAACTACCTTGACCAGATTAGTGACGAACATGACTTGCCCTTTGGGGCGAGAGTCGGCAAAGGCACCAACAAATGCGGCAAGTAAGACGTAGGATAAAGCAAAGCTCCATTTAAGAAGTGGGGTCATCCAGTCGGGCGCTTTAATTGAAACCAGTAAAGCCATTGCTGCGATAAACAGTGCGTTGTCTGCCAGCGACGAAAAAAACTGCGCTGTCATAATTGTGTAGAAACCGCGTTTCATGCCTGATGTGAACCTTTGTTCTGTGCGTTTGCTGAGTAGGGTTGCTTTATACCACGAAACCACGCCCCACTCCTTGAAATAACACAAGCAAGTGAGGCAATACTGGGTAAAATATCAGTGTTTTTAAAATCACTCAAAAGCGTCCACATGGCAAAAGCGAAGACAAATTACAGCTGCACAGAATGCGGCGGCGTGCAAAGTAAATGGGCGGGGCAATGTCCATCGTGCCAGCAATGGAACACGTTGGTTGAGACGGTGGTCGAAGAGGCCGGTAATCGCTTTTCAAATAAATATCAGGGATTGGCGCAAACCGCACCGGTGTTAAATCTGGCGGAGATCGAGGCCGAAGATGTGCCGCGATTTGGAACAGGAATAGAAGAGTTCGATCGGGTATTAGGCGGCGGCTTGGTGCCCGGTGGCGTGGTGCTAATCGGTGGTGATCCGGGGATTGGTAAATCAACGCTGCTGTTGCAAGCGCTGGCGAATTTGGCGCGCATTAAAAAAGTGTTGTATGTCAGCGGTGAGGAGTCGGGAGCGCAAATTGCGCTGCGCGCTAAGCGTTTGCAAGTGGATGCGCGTGATGTCTCGCTACAAGCAGAAATTCAATTGGAAAAAATTCTCAACACACTGGCGCAGCATTTGCCGCAAGTGGTGGTGATTGATTCTATACAGACCATGTATTCGGATGCTTTGAGCTCTGCACCAGGTTCGGTGGCGCAAGTGCGCGAGTGTGCGGCGCAACTAACTCGGGTCGCAAAAACTTCCAACATCACGATGATTCTGGTTGGGCATGTGACCAAAGAAGGCGCTTTGGCGGGGCCGCGCGTGTTGGAGCATATCGTTGATACCGTGTTGTATTTTGAAGGTGATACGCATTCTAGTTTTCGCTTGGTGCGCGCCATTAAAAATCGCTTTGGTGCGGTCAATGAGCTCGGCGTGTTTGCCATGACTGAGCGTGGTTTAAAAGGCGTGTCGAATCCTTCAGCCTTGTTCTTGTCGCAGCACGATACTCAGGTAGCTGGCTCTTGTGTGATGGTCACTCAAGAGGGAACGCGCCCTTTGTTGGTGGAGATTCAGGCTCTGGTCGATACCTCGCATGCGCCGAATGCTAAGCGCTTGTCGGTGGGCTTGGAGCAAAATCGTCTGGCGATGTTGCTGGCGGTGTTGCATCGACATGCGGGTGTGGCGGCGTTTGATCAGGATGTGTTTATTAATGCGGTCGGCGGTGTCAAAATCACCGAGCCTGCAGCCGATTTGGCAGTGCTGTTGGCGATCAATTCGTCGATGCGCAATAAGGCTTTGCCGCGTGGTTTGGTGGTATTCGGTGAGGTTGGCTTAGCAGGTGAGATTCGTCCCGCGCCACGCGGGCAGGAACGCTTGCGTGAGGCGGCGAAATTAGGTTTCTCGGTAGCGATGATACCGAAATCAAATGCACCCAAACAAAAAATCGAAGGCTTGCAAATTATTGCAGTCGATAGAATCGACGAGGCTTTAAATAAGATTCGTGATATCGATGGTTTGCTGGATGAATAATCGTCTTTTTATTTGGTTTTTTTTGAGGTTTTTTTGTCGGGTGACAGCACTGTAGGCAAGGCTTTGGGTAAAGTGTCGGGATAGTCGCGACTGTAATGTAAACCACGACTTTCGCGACGGGACAGCGCGCTCTCAACGATGAGCGAAGCAACCTCCACCAGATTGCGCAGCTCCAAGAGATTATTGGAAATGCGGAAGTGGGCGTAGTATTCGTCGATCTCTTCTTTCAATAACTTGATGCGATGTTTGGCACGTTCCAGACGTTTCGTGGTGCGTACGATGCCGACATAATTCCACATAAAGCGTCGTAACTCGTCCCAGTTATTGGCGATCACTACTTCCTCGTCCGCATCTGCCACACGGCTTTCATCCCATGCTGGTAGCTCTGGAATGGCAACTGTTTCTTGCGCCGCGATGTGGTGCGCCGCAGCTTTGCCGACCACCAGACACTCTAACAGGGAGTTACTGGCAAGACGGTTCGCGCCATGCAAACCAGTGTATGCAGTTTCGCCGACGGCATAGAGACCGGGCAGGTCGGTGCGTCCCAACGTATCGGTGACGACGCCGCCACAGGTGAAGTGAACCGCGGGTACAACAGGAATCGCTTGTTTGGTAATGTCTATTCCTAGCTCTAAGCAGCGTGCATAGATCGTTGGGAAATGCTCTTGCAAAAATTCTGGAGGTTGATGACTGATGTCGAGTTCGACATAATCAAGGCCGCGCTTTTTCATTTCAAAGTCAATTGCACGCGCCACGACATCGCGTGGTGCCAGTTCTGCCCTTTCATCGTGATTGAGCATGAAACGGGCGCCTGCCGCCGCACCGGCTTCCGCTGGTAACTTTAAAATCCCGCCTTCACCACGTACCGCTTCCGTGATCAAAAACGATTTGGCATAAGGATGGTACAAACAAGTTGGGTGAAATTGCATGAACTCCATATTGGCAACGCGGCAGCCCGCACGCCATGCCATTGCAATGCCATCACCGGTGGCGGTGTCAGGATTGGTGGTGTACAAATAAACTTTACCCGCACCGCCAGTTGCCATCACTGTATAGGGCGCGACCAGTGTGTGGACGGTGCCAGACTTAACGTCTTGCACATACAGTCCAAGGCAGCGCGGCGTTGCCGAGTTGTCGCCTATTTTGCTGGAAGTGATGACGTCAATTGCGTAGTGATGTTCGAATAAGGCGATGTTGGGATGATTGCGTACCAGTTGCTCTAGCGTGACTTGTACTGCGTGTCCGGTGGCGTCCGCTGCGTGAATAATCCGGCGCTGGCTGTGACCACCTTCGCGTGTCAGATGAAAGCCGAGTTCGGCATCCTGATCTTTGGTGAAAGGTACGCCTTGTTCTATCAGCCAGTCGATGGCATCGCGGCCTTGTTCTATGATGGTTCGTGTGGCAGCTTCGTCGCACAATCCACCACCAGCAATGATGGTGTCGCTAATGTGTTGTTCGTGACTGTCGTGAGAGTCGAGGACGGCAGCGATGCCACCTTGCGCCCAATTGCTGGCACCGTCTAATAAAGTGCGTTTGGAAATGATTGCGACCTTGTGGGTTTTAGCTAAATGCAACGCCACAGATAAACCCGCCAAGCCACTGCCGACTATGGCGACATCATATTTCATCATAAAAAATACCGTCAACGAATTACTCGAAAGGGCTCAACTATATGCGATTTCGATGAAAATATGTATCCTGCGTTTGAGCTAGTCTGGCTTTTGGAGACTTGAAGCTAGCAAATTTTTTTATGCGCGCTTTGCTGAGGAAAATGCTGGACTTGTAATTTGTGGGAATGCGAACCGATTTAACGATTTTTTGAAAATGGATTTCAAAAAATCATGTAAAGCGCTTGACATAATGCTTATGCCCTTGATCTAATACCGGATGCAAAATTTTCGTTGTGGCGCAGGGCTTGCAAAGCCTGCGCTCTAATTCGAAAACATCTTCGTTGTGTTACATTTTTTGTGAGGGGACCATAAGTGAATAAAACTGAATTGATCGACCATATTGCTAAATCTGCCGATTTGTCGAAAGCTGCTTCAGCACGTGCACTCGATGCATTGATTGGCGCTGTTAAGACAACCTTGAAAAAGAACGGTACAGTAACGCTCGTTGGTTTTGGTACTTTTTCTGTTGGTAAACGTGCTGCACGTACCGGTCGCAATCCACGCACAGGTGAAGCAATCAAGATTAAATCAGCTAAGGTTCCTAAATTTAAGCCTGGCAAAGCTTTGAAAGATGCGGTAAACTAATGCTCTTCGCGATTTGGCTCAAACCAGATCGCAATGTTGTTGACGGTAGCGGGCGCTTAGCTCAGTTGGTAGAGCGGAGCCCTTACAAGGCTTAGGTCGGGAGTTCGAGCCTCTCAGCGTGGTAGTTCAGTTGGTTAGAATACCGGCCTGTCACGCCGGGGGTCGCGGGTTCGAGCCCCGTCCGCTCCGCCAACATCTAAAAGGCGAACATATGTTCGCCTTTTTTCGTATTGTATTGCACTTTTTTCGAATTGATTGGTAGATCATGTTTGACTATATTCGTACACATCAGCGCTTAATGCAGTTCGTGCTTCTGCTGATTATTTTCCCTTCCTTTGTGGTTGGCGGTGTCGTCGGCTTTTCTGGCTTTGGTTCGCAGAAAAATGAAGTCGCGCACGTTGCTTCGGCCTCTATTTCCTCCGATGAATTTGATAAAGCTGTGCGCGATCAGTTAGATCGTTTGAAGCAAGCTTATGGTCAGAATTTTGATGCGCAATTACTCAATACACCAGAGGCGCGCCAAAACATTCTGGATGATCTGATCGCTCGTAAGGCGTTAATCGTTGAAACTGCGGCGCATAAATTGACGGTCAGTGATCAGGCGATGCAGCAAAATATTCTGGAAACGCCAGGTCTGAAGAAGGCGGATAACACCTTTGATAATGAGCGTTATCGTAGTTTGTTGGCGATGCAGGGCATGACTCCCGCGATGTATGAAGCGCAATTGCGTCAAGATTTGGTATTGCAGCAGTTGATAGGTTCCGTTCAGGCGACTTCAATCACATCCAAAACGGTCGCTGAACGCATTGCCTTGATCTCTGAGCAGGAACGTGAAGTTCAGGCATTGGGCTTTAAGGCAAAAGATTTTGCCTCTCAGGTCAAAATTACGGATGAGATGTTGCGTGCTTACTATACAAAAAATACCGCGCAATTTGAAATCCCAGAAAAGTTGAACGCGGAATACGTGATGTTGAGCAATGATGTTTTGGCTCAGCAAATTGTTGTCACCGATGCTGAGGTGCAGGCGCATTACGAGCAAAATAAAAAGAGCTACACCACCGACGAGTTGCGTCGTGCCAGCCATATTTTGTTGGGGATGACCAAAGACACGCCTGAAAAAGAAAAGCAGGCAGTGAAAGCAAAGGCCGAGAGTTTGTTGGCGCAGGTGCGCAAAGATCCAGCCAAGTTTGCGCAATTGGCGAAAGAGAATTCGCAAGATCCAGGCTCCAAAGACAAAGGTGGCGATCTCGATTTCTTTAAACGTGGTGCGATGACTAAAGCATTTGATGATTCCGTGTTCAAGTTAAAACAAGGTGAGATCAGCGGTTTGGTGGAAACAGAATATGGTTTGCACATCATCCAATTAACCGATGTGAAGCCATCAGTCGCCAAGTCGCTGGATGAAGTCAAAGCGGATTTGACTGCAGAGATCAAAAAGCAGAAAGCCAGCAAAGCCTATGCAGAAGCGGAAGAAACTTTTTCTAATACTGTCTATGAGCAGTCTGAAAGTTTGCAGGCAGTTGCTGATAAGTTGAAGCTGAAAGTAGAAAAAATCGCGAACCTGCAACGCAAACCTATGCCCGGTGCGCCAGCGACCATGATTGCGAATAACCCTAAGTTTTTGACGGCAATTTATTCGGATGACTCTTTGAAGAAAAAGCACAATACCGAAGCGATTAGCATTGCGCCCAATGTGATGGTGTCGGGTCGAGTTGTGGACTACAAGCCAGCGAGCAAGCGCCCATTTGAAGAAGTCAAAGCGATGATACAAGAGATCGTGCTCCAAACAGAGAGCTTGGCTTTGGCGAAAAAAGCGGGTGAATCGAAATTGGCCGCACTGCGCTCTAAGGATGATGCGAGTGGATTTGCAGACATGAAGGTGGTGTCTCGTAGCAAAAAGCCAGAAGTGCCAAACGAGGCATTTATGGCGATCGTGAAAGCAGACGTTCAGAAGTTGCCAGCTTTTGTTGGTGTTGAAATTCCGAATGTGGGCTACGAGGTGTATCGTATCGCGAAAGTGAACGTGGGCACGCCTGATTTAGCGCGTCGTGCTGGCGAAGCGAAGCAGTTGGATAATTCGGTTGCACAGCAGGATGTGTATAGCTATCTTGAGGCCTTGAAAATCAAAGGCAAAGTGAAGATCAATCAAGCTGCATTGAATGCAAAATCGAATGCGAATGCGCCACAATAAATGATAAAAGCAAATAAATCGGCTTGTTTTATAGCCTGATGATGTTGTGATGTTTTAATGAAAAGACAGCCTGCGGGCTGTCTTTTTTTTGCCAAAAAAACGGGTGAGCTGCCTTGTTTTTGGGCAATTTGCTCGTTTTCTCACTCATTCAAAAAAAGTTGCTTTGCGATACAGGTTATATTTGATTTGCATCAATGTAGCTTGTGAGTCCGGTTGTTATCCTGCATCTGTAAATTTTAACCGAGTGAGATCATGACTATAAACAGTGAAAACACCTACAACTATCGCGTTGTACGCCAATTTTCTGTCATGGCAGTCGTTTGGGGCGTCGTGGGCATGCTGGTAGGCGTGCTGATCGCGGCTCAACTTGCCTGGCCAGAACTAACCAATGGAATCCCCTGGCTGAGCTATGGGCGAATCCGACCTCTTCATACCAATGCTGTTATTTTTGCTTTTGGTGGCTGCGCTTTGTTTGCCACCTCGTTTTATGTTGTGCAGAGAACGACCAATGCGCGTCTGTTTGGTGGTGCTTTAGCTGAGTTTGTATTCTGGGGTTGGCAACTGGTGATTGTTGCAGCAGCAGTGAGTTTGCCTTTGGGCTTTACTCAGGGTAAGGAATACGCTGAGTTGGAATGGCCGATCGACTTGTTGATCGCTGTGGTCTGGGTGTCGTATGCCATCGTGTTCTTTGGCACTTTAATGAAGCGCAAAGTCGAACATATTTACGTCGCGAACTGGTTCTTCGGTGCGTTTATTGTTGCGGTTGCCGTTTTGCATATCGTCAATAGTGCTGCGATGCCTGTATCGCTGATGAAATCGTATTCTGCTTATTCTGGCGTGCAAGATGCGATGGTGCAGTGGTGGTATGGTCATAACGCGGTGGGCTTTTTCCTGACTGCGGGTTTCCTCGGCATGATGTATTACTTTGTGCCTAAGCAAATCGGTCGCCCTGTGTATTCTTATCGCCTCTCTATCGTCCACTTCTGGGCCCTGATTTTCACTTATATGTGGGCCGGTCCACATCACTTGCATTACACCGCCTTGCCTGACTGGGCGCAATCGATCGGTATGTTGTTCTCGCTGATTTTGCTGGCACCTTCCTGGGGCGGTATGGTGAATGGCGTGATGACTTTGTCGGGTGCCTGGAGCAAGCTGCGCTCTGATCCTATCTTGCGCTTCCTGATTGTTTCCCTGTCTTTCTATGGCATGTCCACCTTTGAAGGCCCGATGATGGCGATCAAGACGGTGAACGCCTTGTCACACTACACCGACTGGACAGTGGGCCACGTGCACTCGGGTGCCTTGGGTTGGGTTGGCTTCATTTCTATCGGTAGTTTGTATTATCTGGTGCCGCGTTTGTTTGGGCAGACAGAAATGTATAGCAAGCGTCTGATTGAAATGCATTTCTGGATTGCGACCATCGGCATCGTGTTGTATATCGCGTCGATGTGGATTGCTGGTGTGATGCAAGGTTTGATGTGGCGTGCGGTGAACGAAGATGGCACTTTAACTTACACCTTTGTGGAGTCAGTGAAAGCGACTTATCCCTACTATGTGATTCGTTTGACCGGTGGCTTACTGTACTTAAGTGGCATGTTGCTGATGGTGTACAACGTTGCGAAAACAGTGATGTTGGCGAAACCTGCTAACGATGCGATTCCAGCGCTGTCTGCACACGCTGCACACGTTGCACACACTTAATGCCCATGCTATCTGGAGAAAAATAATGCGTAAATTTACTCATGATTTGATCGAACGAAATATCGGTCTGATGTTAGTGCTGGTGATCTTGACTATCAGCGTCGGCGGCATGGTGGAAATCATTCCTCTGTTCTTCCAAAAATCAACCACGCAAGCGGTGCAGGGGATGAAACCCTATACCGCCTTGCAATTGGCGGGACGTGATGTTTATTTGCGAGAAGGTTGCTACGGCTGCCATTCGCAAATGATACGTCCTTTCCGTGCCGAGACAGAACGCTATGGTCATTATTCGGTGGCGGGAGAATCTGTGTATGACCATCCTTTTCAATGGGGTAGTAAGCGTACCGGGCCTGATCTGGCGCGCGTTGGCGGACGCTATAGCGACACCTGGCATCGTGATCATTTGACTGACCCTCGCTCTGTGGTGCCAGAGTCGAATATGCCTTCCTATTCTTGGTTGTTAAAGGCGAATGTTGATGCTGCTGGTATGGCGCCACGCATGCGGGCGATGCGGACTCTCGGTGTTCCCTATAACGACGAAGAAATTGCCAAGGCGGCGACCGAAGTCGAAGGTAAAACCGAGATGGATGCATTGATTGCGTATTTGCAGGTTTTGGGTACCGCAATTAAGAGCAAGAACTAGAAAGGGGAGTTTGTATGAACTTTACGATCTTAAGTAGCGTCATGACCGTGATCAGTATGATCGTGTTCATTGGCATCTTGGTCTGGGCCTTTAGTGCAAAAAATAAGACCCGTTTTGAAGAATTGGCAGCGTTGCCGCAAGATGAAGAGAATGGAAAATAGCCATGGCAGATTTTATCAATGAATGGTGGGGCACAGCGATTGCCATCGTCACAGCGATCAGTATCGTGGCGTGTGGAATTTTATTGTGGTCTCAATCCAAAGTGAAAGTAAAACTGGGTTCGGATGGTAAGCCTTTGCCAGCCGAAACCACGGGGCATGTATGGGATGAAAATCTGATGGAACAAAACAATCCGCTTCCGAAGTGGTGGATGTGGTTGTTCTATCTGACGATCATTTATAGCGCGGGTTATCTTGTCGTTTATCCAGGCTTGGGGTCGTATCAAGGACGTTTTGGCTGGAGTCAGGAGTCTGCTTATGCCAAGGAAATGAAAGACGGCGAAGCGCAATATGGGCCTTTGTTCAACAAGTATTTGAATACAGATGTGTCGGTGGTTGCACGCGATCCGCAAGCGCAGGAAATTGGCCAGCGCCTGTTTTTAAACACCTGCGCTCAGTGTCACGGTTCAGACGCGCAGGGTGGTAAGGGTTATCCTAATTTGACCGATAGTGACTGGTTGTATGGTGGCGATCCGCAAACCATCAAAACCACCATTCGTGAGGGACGTCATGGTCAGATGCCACCGATGGCAGCAGCGTTGGGTGGTGAGGACGATGTGCGTAATGTCGCGAACTATGTCATGAGTTTGTCGGGCGGCGCGCATGACCCAGTCAAGGCGGTGTTGGGTAAGGCGAAGTTTGGAGCCTGTGCTGCCTGCCACGGCGCGGATGCAAAAGGTAATCAGATGCTGGGCGCGCCTAATCTGACCGACAAAACTTGGCTATATGGCGGCGGCGTCGATAATGTGATGGAAACGATCAATAAGGGGCGTGGCAACCAAATGCCTGCGCATCAGAACTTATTGAGTGAGGCGAAAATCCATCTCTTGACGGCTTATGTGTGGGGTTTGTCGAATTCAGGTAAGTCCATGGTATCTGAATCCGATGCAGCGGCTTTGAAGCAAATCTCGGCGGCAGCAAAGCCTGCGAGTGAAGCCGCGAGTGCGACTACGGACGCAAAGTAAGCCGACTAATTGAAGCGCCAGATTAAGTATTACATATGAAGAAAATACCGATTATCCCAGTGCCAATTGAGGAAGCGGAACTCGCTCTGTTTGAAGAGCGCAAAAAGATTTACCCGCGCACACAAAAGGGATGGTTTCAAAATTGGCGTTGGGCATTGGTATTTTTTACGCAGTTCTTGTTTTATGGCGGCGCCTGGTTTAGTTGGAATGACAGACAGGCAGTGCTGTTCGATCTGGCGACCCGCAAGTTTTATATTTTTGGCTTGGTCTTGTGGCCGCAGGACTTTATTTATTTGGCGGTTTTGCTGGTGATTTCGGCGCTCGCTTTGTTTTTGTTTACCGCCATCGCTGGACGTTTGTTTTGTGGTTATGCCTGTCCGCAAACCGTCTATACCGAGATTTTTCTGTGGGTGGAAGCGAAGGTTGAAGGCGACAGAAACGCCCGCGTGAAGTTAGATAGCGGAGACTGGACA
>JACQDW010000145.1 GCA_016200845.1 Burkholderiales bacterium
CCCCAATGGGTAGGCACCTGACTTCCCAACAAAATACCGATAACCGAACTCACCTGCCATACCACCCAATTGGGCGCCAGTAAGCCCTTTAAAAAATCTTTTTGCTCACGCTCCTCCCGCGCATCTTTCCACATCTCAGGAAAGCGTTGCATGAACAAAGCCACTGTAATGTCGCCCGTATAAAAACCCAGAGTTAGGCGTTTGCCCCAATGCAGATGCGCAAATCGCGGCGCAATCAAGGCCGACATAATCAAAAACCTCAGATTGACAATTAAGGCAGTGACAAAAATCACCCACACTGGCGCGTTCGCCGCGATCAGCGGCAAAGCCGCCAATTGCGCCGATCCGGCGAATACCACCAGACTCATGCCTAAGGCCTGCGGCAAGGTCAAACCCGCCTTAATCATCGCCACACCCACCACCAGCCCCCAGGCTGCCATGCCCAATTGAGATGGAGCGCTAACTCTTGCACCTTCAATAAAGGAGGGAGATTTCCAGTTGATGAACATAGAAGGCTTAAAAAGAAGGGAAAAAGACGGAAAAAGAGTCAAACTTCGGCGAAAGCCTTATTGTACCGAAGAAGCATTTTTCTTGCTGAGGCTCAAGTTTTCTCGCGCGGAGCAAAAAGCCGTAACAACAGCAAACTCAATAGACTGCCCACTCTGCCACGAATCCGTTAAAATTCGTCCTGTTTCCGCACTATTGTCCACAAATATCAATTTCGGGACGGCAAAACTGCCACCCCCCCCGATTTCAGGAGAGTCTCATGTCAGCAGTCAAAAACACGCAAGCCGTCGTAGAATTACAAGCCAAGGACTTGCCAGCATACTGCCCTAACCCTGCCATGCCCTTATGGTCATCGCATCCCCGCGTTTATCTCGATGTATCACACGGCCCGGCAAGCTGCAGCTATTGCGGCACCACCTACGCACTCGCACCAGGTGTGGTCGTAAAAGGGCACTAAAGAGTTTCCTCGTCAGAGAAGAAATCGTCTGTGTTCATCCCAATTCACCCCGCCTCATCGGTCATGCAGAAATCCGTGCTTCCTGGGAAACCATCTTCGAGAACGGAAGTGTGCATATTCACACCACCCAACTCCATGCTGTCCACAATCTCTTGACCGCCGTTCACAGCGTAATCGAAACCTTCCACAGCGCCAACGAACCAGCACAAGACGTACATATCATCGCCACCAATGTGTACATCAAAACGCCACGTGGCTGGCGCATCGCCACGCACCACGCCTCTGTCGCAGCTGGCAAAGCGCCGGCGGAATTATTCAAAACCAGTATTTTGCATTGATCACCGTTAGATGCTCTACAACGCCCCTTTTTGGTTACCCGATGGCCACAGTCAGACAATTTATCCCGCCCTCTTTATCCGCAAACCGGAGGTCAGCTTTCGACGTGAGCGCTGGATTACACCTGATCAGGATTTCATTGACGTCGATTTTGTCGATGGAGAAATAGGTAAGCCTGTCATCATTCTTTTTCATGGACTAGAAGGCTCCAGCAACAGCCACTATGCGCGCGCGCTGATGGCGCATATCAAGAGTCTGGGCTGGACAGGCGTGGTGCCTCATTTTCGCGCTTGCTCGGGTGAGATGAATCTCGCACCGCGCTTTTATCACTCTGGCGATGCGCAAGAAGTAGATTGGATTATCCGTCGTGTTCACGACGAGAAGCGATCTCGCGACAGTCAGCTGTATGTTTGCGGTGTTTCGCTAGGCGGCAATGCGCTCTTGCGTTGGCTGGGCGAATCGCAGCAACAAGCACAGTTTGTCAACGCAGCTTGCGCGGCCTCAGCACCTTTGAATTTAACGCAAAGCGGAGCCACGCTTTCACGCAAACAAAACTGGATCTACACCAACAAGTTTTTGCAGACGCTGAAACCAAAATGTCTGGAAAAGCTCAAGCAATTTCCCAAGCTATTTGATCGCGAACAAATGCTGGCGGCTAACAACCTGCACCAATTCGATAATATTGTCACCGCGCCTTTACACGGCTATCGCGATGTAGAAGATTACTGGCATCGTGCCAGTGCTTATCTGGTGCTCAATGACATTCTGGTTCCGACCTTGGTGCTGAATGCAAAAAACGACCCATTTTTGCCCGCACAACATTTACCTCAAACCGCATCCGACTACGTACATTTAGTCTATCCTGAACAAGGTGGCCACGTCGGATTCGCCCACGGCAAATTCCCCGGTCGCTTAGATTGGTTACCCCAGCAACTCGTTCAATTTTTAAACCAGTATGGATGATATCGTCAAAGCAGCCATGCTGAAATGGCCTCAGGTCCCGCATTGCTACGGCTGGCTGGCTTTAGATGCACGTGGCAATTGGCGTATGCGAGATGCGCACTGTCAGGCCACAGGCAATGCAGGCGACAAGATTCACAATATCGCGTTAATCGCCTTCATCAATCGCAACTACCAAAGCGACGAAATGGGGCGCTACTATTTTCAAAACGGCCCGCAAAAAGTCTATGTCGACCTCGCATGTACGCCCTACATCTGCCACTATCATCAAGATCTGGGATGGCAGCTCCACACTGGCGTCACACTCCCCACACCAAGCGCCGTGCATTTACTCGACGATGGGCAAATCGTATTCACCTTTGCACACAGTCTGGCACAAGTCGATGACCGCGATCTGGCTTACGCGCTGACACTGATACGGCAAGATAAACTCAGTCTCAGCGACGATGCAATTTTAAGCTTGCTAGACCAACGTGCCGAGTCAACGCAGCTACCACACATTTACTTTGAATTGAATGGGCAAGTCTTACCGCTCTACCGTAGTGCGCTTACTAGCCTAATCGCCCAACTGGGAATACAAACACTAGGGCGTTAAAAAAATTTAAATCGTCCCCTCCACCCTGACGATCGCTACTTCGACTTCTTCTCATCCGCCAATTCTTCTTTGTGTTTCTCTTTCCATTCCCGTTCACGCGCATCAATCACAGAATGGTCAAAATATTTCACATCAGGTGCAGCCCGGGCGATCTCCAATTGCTGCAAAGCTGCAGGCAAGGCGCCTTCTAAAGCATAGGCTTCGGCTAAGGCCAAGTGCTGCAAGGCTTGTTTGTTTTCCGCCGCATAAGTCTTCGCCAACAAATGCTGTAATTTCGCTTCACGCCGATACAAACTAATCTGGTCGCGCAAAAAATTCTCCGCTTCAGAATAATTTTTCGCTTCAATCAACACCTCCGCATATTGATGCACCAAACCACGTGCCAAAGGCAAATCTCGCAATGCGACCTGCGCTTTTTGCACAGCCAAGTCGGGCCGATTTTTTCCCATCTCGATTTCTATTGCGAGAGTCGCAAACGCGCTGGTCTGCCCCAACCACTGTCGTCTTTGCGGCATCGTGGCGATCTTGTCGGTCAACTCCGTCAATATTTTTTCCGCCTGTGCATACTCTTTCTTCTTATACGCGACAAATGCAAGACCATATTGGGCGGCCAAGCGACTGTCTTCATTGCCGTTCTTAATTTGGTTATCGAAAAACACAGTCGCGTCAATCAAACCTTGGGCTTTAGCATCTTGCAACACCCGAACCCGGGACTGTATCAAATAGAAATCCAAGCCATCGGCGCGCTGACGATAGCGCTCACCAAACAAACGCCCCTGAATATCGGCCATCCTCTCGCTAGTCAAAGGATGGCTGCGCAAATAGGACAAACCATTGTCCGTATAATTGCGCTGCGCATATTGCATACGTCCAAAGAAAGCCAACATCCCCGACGTGTCATAACCGCCATCACGCAAAATCTGAAAGCCCATCCTATCCGCCTCACGTTCCGCATCGCGGGTAAAACTGAGCTGTCTCTGTATCGACAAACCCTGACCACCGACCACCATCGCCATCGCGGCATCGGGGCTAGAACGCGCAGCCAACGCCGCCAGCAACATCGCTGCAATCGGAATCAGATAGTCTTGTTTTTGATTGCCTATCATGCGCGCAATATGACGCTGCGCCACATGCCCAATTTCATGTCCCATTACCGACGCCAGCTCAGACTCTGTTTGCGCTGCCAATATCAAACCAGAATGAAAACCGATAAACCCACCGGGAAAGGCAAAGGCATTTAAGACTGGATCACGTACCGCAAAAAACTCAAATTCATATTTCTCTTCACCGCGCGCATCTGGACGCTTATCGAGCAAAGAATTACCTAGCTTAGTCAGATATTCGATCACCGGACCATCTTCCAGATAATCGGGATCGTGGCGCACGCTACTCATGATTTGCTCGCCTATCTTGCGCTCCATGATGGGTGACAAATCTCCACGCGCGCTATCGCCTAACGTAGGCAGATTTTGCGTGCTTGCGGTTTTTTTCGTTGAAGGAAACGATGTCTCGGAAGTGATAGTCTGCGACAAAGCCACAGTCGGCGCTGCAAATCCAATGCCAGCCACCAGCATGAGATGCATCAAAGGAAAACGAAGTTGCGGGAAATGTTTCTTCACAGTGATATGATTTAATCTAAAATCCAAAACAAAGTGATCTTACCTCACAAATTCAATTCCTGATTAAAATAGAAATCCATTTATGACTAGCGACCTACCCGATGAGCACTACCATGGCCTGACGCATTTCGATCAAAGTGGACAAGCGCACATGGTCGATGTCGCTGCCAAAGCCGACACCCACAGAAGCGCCACGGCACGCGGCAAAATCACGATGCGCCGCGAGACCTTCGAGGTCATCAGCAAGGGTGATGCAAAAAAAGGCGACGTCATCGGCATCGCCCGCATCGCCGCCATCATGGCAGCCAAACGTACCAGCGACCTCATCCCGCTATGCCATCCTCTGCCGATCAGCAAAGTCAAAGTCGAATTTGAATTAATTGAAAAAGACGCGCAGATTATCTGCACCGCGCAAGTAGAAACCGTCGGCAAAACCGGCGTAGAAATGGAAGCACTGACTGCGGTGCAAATCGGCCTGCTCACTATCTACGACATGTGCAAAGC
>JACQDW010000146.1 GCA_016200845.1 Burkholderiales bacterium
GAAGGTGTATCAACCAGTGTGATCGCAGATCGATTGGCGGAAGAGAAGTTTAAGAAGTAATTCGTCTGAATTATGACTTACGCAAAATTGCGCTGGCTAGGGTGAAGCGAGGAATTCAGGCAACATGTTGCCTGCTCGCGTAACAACCAAGTCTTGCAAGGCTTGGTGCGCTCTGCAAGGGAGCTCAACAACGCCAGCGTCTGTTTTGCGTAAGTCCTAAAAAAATCCCGGACTTGATGCGCTCAAGCCCGGGATTTTTTATTTCATCGCTTGCACACTAAGGCGTAAATACCACCTTGACGCTCGCATTCACTGCACTCTTTTCTATCACACCTATGCAGCTTGGGTTGGCAGAAATGAGCTTGATCGCTTCAGCAGAATCAGGGACGTCGCGTGGGGCGCTGCCCTTGCCGCTAAAGACCAGACGCGACCAGATTGCTTTGGCTTGTGCTTCGTTTTTTCCTAATACTTTTTCAAAAAATTCGGTGCGTGTGCCGCCCGATGAGGGTAACAACGGAAGCGCCAATCCACCGCCGGGGAACTCTTTGACGTTACCTAAATAGATATCGGCCACCTGCTCTTTGCTGAGGCTGCTCAAGGCACTCTTAGACGAGACCACGATGACATTTTCTGCCTGAGCATAACTAACACAGGCAACGAGGCTCAATCCTAATACGGCTTTTGTAAATGATTTCATGTCAGGCCTCGCTTAAAATACAAAGTCAAGATTGATCGTCATCATCGAAACCCGTCCGTCAAATCCACTCGGCTGACCGAGCAAAGAAGTCGGATAGGTTTGATAACCTGTCGATGCACCCACTTTGGGCTGAGCCATTTTCATCATTTCCAACTGCGCTTTAAGTGCAAGATTTTTTGCAAAATCCCAACGCACGCCAAGTGCTGTCACATCGCGACTCGCGTTACCTGTGCCGATAAACGATTCGTTCAGATAATTGAGCTGAACCTTTAAGGCCAGAGGAGCGTAAGGCCCAGGCGTTAAACTCGTTTTGGTGGTATTCACCTGGTAGCTACCCACCCCAACAAACGGAGTAAAGTCGCCAATACGACGCGCACCTAAGAGATTCCAGCCAGAGACGGAGGTAATCACGATCGTATTGGTGTCGCGCTTGGCCCATTCCGCTTGACCGATCCACTCACCATCATCATACGTGGCACCAACCGTGGCGATCGTTGCGGTGATGCCAGAGGTCTTGGCAATACCTGGAATCACGGTCGCACAATTGGTACATGCGAGTGCAGGTAAGGTAGTCAAAGTTTTGATATTCGCTTCCACACCTGGCGCTTTTAAAGAAGCGTTATACCAAGAGTAGCCACCGCGTACGCTCCATGAATCTTGTCCCCATTTCAGAGAGATTCCTTTGACGCGATTTAAATCCACGTCGCCACCTGCAACACTGACCTTGGTCTTACCGATGAAGCTTTCGATTTGCATCAAGGCAGAACCAATTTTTTTATCCCAGCGCGCGGTTACGCCGTCTTGATACGTAATCGGATTGATTTGATACACCTCTGACTGGGGACGCGCCGTTGTTTGCGCGTAATTAAGGTTGCGATAATCGGACATCAAAAAAATCGGCGCAACAGAGCGACCAATTTTGAAATCCACTTCAGAAGTGATCGGATACGACACATAGGCCCACTCGACTGTTGGCTTGTGACTTGCATTGATATCCTTCTTAGAAATCAACTGCAACACGCCCTTCAACTTGCCGTTGGGGTTCACGGTCAATTGAGCCGAAGCCTGACTGTCGCCATCATAGCGCCACTCATCTTGCGAATAAATGATTTGCCGCTGATCGGTACGTACACCCGCAATTTTGCTATTGCCCTTGTACGCGCCAAGGGTGCCAAATGCATCAAACTTAAACCAATCTGAGAAATCGTCTGCTTGGGCGCTGGGCATCAAGGCGATGCTGGCAAGCAGGAGAGGGTAAACGTAACGCGCTTTCATATTGCTTTCCTTTATTTTCAAACCACAGGTGGAGACAAATGGATTTCGACAAACAAGAACAAACAACTTGAGACTTTCGCTTCATTTAGGGTCTGTTGAGATTAACAGGGCTCGTCAAGAGTTAAATTCATACTAGCAACTTTATGATTTAGCTCAAAGATTCTTTCCTCACAAAAACTGTTTCACACAGTTTTTACAACGTTTCTGTGCTCTTTCGCCAACGCAAGTTTTTCTCTTTACAACAAATCCCGTGAAACGAAGTGGTATGCATTGCGCTGTGTCGCACTTGCCCCGCGAAAACCCTGTATTGACGCCACTCTCAGTAACAACAAGCTGTCGTTTTTTGGTCGCATCTTGAGCCCGCTCATGTACTTTTCGCGCACCGTATCCTATTGTCCAAACATCGACCATTACCTGCAGCAAGTTTTTGTGCGGCAAGTTAATGGCCGAACCTGATTCCGTATTTTCCTTCAATTGACTTGCCTCTTCTCTGCCAATCCGAGGCGCATCAATTCTTTGCTGTTCAATTTGATCATGTAAAGGGACTTTGCAATGAATTCACATCTTCACCCGCACGACCAACTCCGACGTATATCACACCGTCCCAAACTACTCACTGCGCTCATTGGCCTTAGCCTTTTTTGCTCAGTGGCGCAAGCACAAGAGTTTTCTGTGATGGGATTTGGCTCGTTTGTCGGCGCAAAATTGATGGAAGGCGATGGCTATATCGCCAACTTCCCCAACCTCGGTATCTATGGAAAAAATGGTAGCACTGCGTTTGGACCTACCGATCATAGCTGGCTCAATCCAGAGTCCCGCCTGGGCTTGCAAGGCATCGCCAAGATCAATGACAGTACCAAAGTGACGGGGCAGATGATGGTGCGAGGCACCGCCAATTATTCGCCGAATGTCGAGTGGTTTTATCTCTCGCATGAACTGAACGATAAAGCTGATATACAGATAGGAAAAATGCGTCTTCCGGTGTATATGTTCTCGGACAAAATGGATGTCGGTTTTGCTTATCCTTGGGTGCGCGTGCCATCAGACACTTACTCACTGGACTCAGTGAATTATTCCGGTGCACGCCTCAATTACGTGCTTCGCCATCCCGGTACCAATGTGAGATTTTCTTTGTGGAGTGGCACCCAAGACGATCAAAATTCCAAGCTCATGAGCTATCTGTTTGATACACGCATTGATCGCAAACATCGGTTTACTGGCATCGTTGCTGATCTCACACATGGAGATGGACAAATTCGCGTGTCCTACACCACGGATGCAATGCGTCAAAGCACACCCAACCCAGCGATGGGATTTCGCAATGAGAATTTTGACGAAGTTTTCATCGATGTCGCAGGTCAATATCAATTTGGTGACCTGACTTTGATGGGCGAATGGAATCAAGACAAACCCTTTTATAAATCCTGGTATTTATCGGCCATTTATCAAATGGGGCGCTATGCCGTATATGGCACTTACTCGCGTTTTATTCTCGATGAGCCGTGGGAAAAACATAATCAAACCAGTCTGGGTATCAAATACGATCTGGCCGGGAACATGGCGCTCAAAATGGATATCACCCGCTTTCGCGATCAGGGCATGAATCCGTTTACCGGAAGGCCCAATCCTGTGATCAAGATACAGCCGGGGCACGCCACACTGGTTACTGTCGCACTTGATTTTGTATTTTAAGGAGAGGAGACATCATGAAAAAGCAAATGATCGCCACCACCCTCCTGCTCGTCGCCAGCTACACTCTGACGATTGCTGATGCCCAGGCGGAAATCGTCTTGGTAGTCAACAAGGCCAACACACAAAAACTCAGCGACGAACAAGTCACAGAGATCTTCTTAGGGAAAAGCAAAGCCTTTCCGAATGGCGCAAAAGCTGTTCCCGTCATGGTTGATTTCAAGGTAGATGGACTCGATGCATTTTTAAGCGCGCGCTTTGGAAAATCAATCAGCCAATATCGCAGTTATTGGTCGCGCCTGATGTTTAGCGGTGAAGGTGTGCCGCCACAAACCTATGGCAGCGCAAAAGATGTGATTGATCTGGTTGGCCGCAATCCTGATTTGATTGGCATCGCGGATTCGAGTATGGTCAACGATAGCGTTCGAGTCCTCATGCGCTAAGTCTCATTGGCTCTCAAACCAAAACGGCATACTGACTACCTCAGCATGCCGTTTTGTTTAAAGTGTTCACTTTCAAACAAGAAGTGTCCGCTTACGGACACCTTCACCCGATTTTTGCTCAATTTTCAGATAAAAACTGCATGGCACAAAGCTTGCAATGGATTGCTTCGTGTCTACCAATTGAGCGCCTTTGTATGGAAAATCAAACTAAGTTACGTACCGTGACCGGTGCCGCGATGGATAAGGTCGTGCCGGTCGATTACCGCCGCAAAGTCTATCGATTTACTGCCGCAATCATCGCCTTCATTTGCTTGCTCTTGATGGCCTGGTACTTCATGCCCAAGGGCTTACAGGTGTCTGCAACCGACGTGCGTAAAGGAATGGTTGAACGAGGCACATTTCGTGATGAAGTCACCCTTCGTGCAAACGCACTCGCCTTGAACTCCGTCATCCTCGATGCAATTGAATCTGGTCGGGTCGAAGAGGTGTTGATACAAGACGGTGCAATGGTCAAACGAGGTCAGTTACTGTTCCGCCTTTCCAATCCACAACGTAACCTCGATCTATTGCAACGTAAGGGAGAACAAACACAACAAGTTTCTAATCTAGCCAATTTGCAAGTGGGATTTCAGATGGCAGCGACGGAGCATCAACGTCGTTTGTCCGCTCTAGAGTTTGAGCTAATGCAAGCACAGAAAAAACATGAGCGCAATATGACTCTCGCAGCACAAGGATTTATTTCCAAGGTAGCGCTGGACGAATCTCAAGATGCACTGACACGTCAGCAATTTTCAGTCAATGAAGAGCGACAAAATAAGATTGCAGAAGACAAGGTCAGGAGTGAAGCGCTGGCACAAATGGGCGCTGGTATATCTTCCTTACAATCAGGCCTCAAATTAGTCAGTGCATCAGTTGAAGCGTTGGCAGTACGTGCCCCTATTGATGGCAAGTTGACTGATTTTAAATTACAAATTGGAGAATCTATCACGACAGGAAAACATCTGGGGAGGATTGACGATCCACGCCACTTTAAACTCAGCGCGCAAGTCGATGAATTCTATCTCAGTCGAATTGCTATTGGTCATCAAGCGAATGCGATGATCGACAATAAAATATTCGCGTTGGAGGTCATGAATATTTTTCCACAGATTAAGGATGGTCGTTTTCTTGTGGAACTCAAATTTAAAAATGAACAGGCAGAAAAACTTAATTCAGGGCAGAGCGTTAATGCACGCATTACCTTAGGTGAACCTGCGACCGCACATTTACTACCGACCGGTCCCTATTTAAACGATACCGGCGGCACGTGGGTATTTGTACTATCGAAAGATGGTCAGGTCGCAGAGCGTCGCGCAATCAAAATTGGCCGACGCAATCAACAACAAATTGAGGTGTTGAGTGGACTTGAAGCGGGCGAGCAAATCATCACATCGAGTTATGCCGCTTTTCAAACCGTCGATCGCTTACAAATTCATGGCCGCTAGCCGCCTGTCGAGTTGTTTTGATTAACATTGAACTAAGCACCATCCCATATAACATCAACACTGCGGAAAGAAATTTATGTTAAGACTGAATAACGTCAATAAGATTCACATCACAGGCGACGTCCACACCACTGCACTCGACCAAATTAATCTGGAAATTGAGGCGGGTGAATATCTTGCCATCACAGGTCCCTCCGGCTGCGGAAAATCAACTCTGTTAGGCGTGATTGGTTTGCTCGATGTCCCCAGTTCAGGAGAATACTGGTTTGAAGGTCAAAATATTGCGGGTTGGAGCGAGACCAGACTGAATCAATTACGGCGCGGACGTATCGGCTTCATCTTTCAAAGTTTCAACTTAATCGAAGAATTAAGCGTATTTGAAAACGTTGAACTCGCACTCGAATACACCAGCACGCCTGCTAAAGAACGAAAAAGCCGCGTCGAAGCAATGCTAGACAAGCTGGGAATAATCCATCGTGCAAACCATCGCCCTTCGCAACTATCTGGTGGTCAGCAACAACGTGTCGCCATCGCCCGTGCTTTGGTCGCCAACCCCGCGATCCTATTAGCCGACGAGCCAACCGGCAATCTTGATACTGCACATGGCGATGAAGTCATGCGCCTGCTACGTCAAATTAACGCCGAAGGAACCTCGGTTGTCATGGTGACTCATTCACCAGCTCACGCTGCACAGGCATCTCGAACTTTGCATCTACTCGATGGCCGCGTCGTTGTTGACGCACTGCGATCCGCCTAAGTTGGCTGAAGTCAATTTGAACATCTCAAACAATTGGCAGGCTCTACGGTTTATTAAGGATGAACTATGAAGTTGAAAGAATTTATTATCGGGTGGCGTCTATTGGTCAAAGACCCTATCCAATCCGCGGTTGTCATATTTGGACTGGCGATCGGTGTTGTCGCATTTTTTCTTTTGACCGGCTTCGTGCACATGGCATTTGACTACGATCAACATATCGTCGATCGCCAGCAAATCTATTTAGTAAAGACACGTTTTAATCTTCCTGGTATGCAGGCTAACTGGACGCATGAGGCACCGCAAACTTTAAGACAAGTCATACTTGATCAACATCTGGCACAAAGTCTTACCCAGTTCTCTGAATTGCCAGCCACTATGCGTGTTGACGAGCAATTGCAATCAATACCGGTCTCGGTTGTTGATTCAGATTTTGCTGCAATGATGAACGTACAAACGATAGAAGGTGATCTCGGTTTAGCACTTAGCCGCCCCGATCAACTTGCGCTCACAGAACAAAGCGCGGCACGGCTTTTTGGAAATCAATCAGCGCTAGGAAAGACGTTGCAAGTTAACGCAGAAACCTATTTAGTCGCTGCTATCATTAAAAACCCACCCCTCAATTCGACCGTTCGCTACCATGCCTTGGCAGGTCAAAATACGCTCCTTTGGTGGCCATCGGACAAACTAGACACCCAAAAGAATTGGGGGCGCTTATTTGGAAAAATCTACTTAAAAGTCAAACCGGGAGAGCAAGTTAAAGTACTTGAGCAGCAGTTACAAAAGCTATCTGATGCATCGCCTTTGCGCTCGCAACTCTCACCCGACATGGTGGCTCAAGTGGGACAAGCTAGCATCATGGAGCTCAAACTTCTGAGCTTGGATCAGGCCTACCTTGATCCAGATATTCACGAAAGCAACGACCCTAAAGCACACGGAGATCGCGCTAGCCTATTAAGCCTGTCCGCTGTCGCAGCGCTGATCCTCATACTCGCAGGCGTCAACTACTTAAATTTTTCAACGATGCAAACCTTAACGCGACAGCGCGAGATCGCGACACGTAAGGTGCTGGGCGCCAGTGTCTGGCAAGTCACCAGATTATTCATCTCTGAATCGATTTTAGTGGTCGTCATCGCGACGCTAGTGGGGCTCTTGCTGGCCTACTTACTACTCCCCATTTTTGCTACGGTAATGGATAGGAACTTGGAGAATTTATTCTCTATCAAGTCAGTGTTGATTAGTTTGTTATGCGCTGTTTTGCTTGGGATTTTTGTCGGACTCTATCCCGCATGGGTTGCTGGCCGCGTACGCCCTAGCAGTATTTTGTCAGGGCGCGACAATCAAGAAACACAAAGTGGAAAACGAGTTCGACAATATCTATCCGCATTTCAATTAGCTACAGCGATTGGTTTAACGAGCGTCACTTTAGCCATCGCCTGGCAATGCAATTTTGCGACAAAAATCAACCCGGGATTTCGTGCTGAAAATATGGTGGTGCTCGATTTGGCCCCCGCATTCACACCGAATTTGCCGCACATGGGTGCATTTACAGAGGCAGTCAAACGCATCGATGGCGTCATTGCGGTTGCGCAAAGTCTGGAGGCAGTAGGCCGACGTAAAGTCATGCAAAAGTTAACAGCAAAAGCTGACGGGCAAGCAGCGGTAACAGTAGAAAAGAAAAGTGTGGGGCCAGATTTCTTCCAAGGTTATGGCATCACCGCGTTAGCAGGCCGTACTTATGATACGCAACGTGAACAGTTCCAAAATCAAAATGGCATTGTGCTCAGCTTAGCGGCAGTTAAATCTCTGGGGTTTTCCAGCGCGGACGAGGCGGTAGGAAAAATTTTGGACACCGATCATGGTCAACGTCAGGAAATATTAGGCGTAGTTCCCGACATACGTTTTCACACTTTACGTGAAGCGGCGCCTCCCATCATTTACGCGCTTAATTACAGCACTCCAGTCCTGACCGTGCAAACTAGTGGGCAAATTGACGAAGTGGAAGCTGCATTGACTGCCTTATGGAAAACGTATTTTCCACACGAAATCTTACAAATGACGCGTGCCAACACCTTGTTAAACGACGCCTATCAGGACGACCTGCGTCTCGCCAAATTATTAGGCATCGCAAGCATCATCTCGCTCTGTATCGCTGGATTTGGTGTGTATGTGCTTTCCGCCTATTCGGTGCATAGGCTTAAGCGAGAAATCATCATGCGTAAATTATATGGTGCGGATCGCTTCGCAATCATCACTTTAGTTAGCCGCGACATGTTCATCCTATTAATTGCCAGTGCCATTATTAGCTTACCAATTGCGATGATCGTCATACAGCGTTATCTCGCAGCGTACATCGAGCGCGCCCCTATCGCGGGCTGGACTTTGCTGATTGCTTTGATCTCCTGCACTGCGCTTGCGATGCTAACGATTTCTCGCCACATTTTGGTTGCACTGCATATGCGGCCTATCAGGGCGCTCGACGTTTAAAGAAATCCTTCGACGACGAATTTTTATCAGGTGCTATTCATGATCAATTCCGACCTTTTCTTCACCCCAGCTGGGCAATTCGATGGTTCTGCACTTCATCGCTTTTGCCCAGATGGGATTTTTTTGCCGGCATCGCTCACACATCAAATTGCTATGTTAAGCCGCATTACTGACCTGCCCGTGCTTATTCAAGGCGAAACCGGAAGCGGTAAGAATATGTTGGTAAAAAAAATTGCAGATCTTAGGCGTCAACACGAAAAAAAAGTCACACTCATTTCCCTAAACTGCGCTTCGCTCAATAGCGATGTGGCAGAAGCAAGCTTGTTTGGCAGTCGTAAAGGTGCTTACACCGGTTCCTATGAAAATGTACACGGTGCCGTCGCGGAAGCTGACGGCGGCATTTTATTTTTGGATGAAATTCACTGCCTTGATTTGTCGACACAAAGAAAATTATTACGCCTGTTGGACGATGGCGTGTACACCCGCGTCGGGGAATCGAGCGATAGGAAAAGCACTTTTCAACTCATTATGGCGACAAATCGAGATTTACTCAAAGCAGTTCAATCTGGCGAGTTTATTCTTGATCTTTACATGCGCATACAAGGTATAGAACTATATGTACCTCCGTTACGTGAACGTACATCTGATTTTTCAGTCTTGTTGGCGCTGTACTTCGCTTCACATCAGCTCACGCCAACTCGTACTGATTTTGAATCCCTTCTTGAGCTTACTTCACCGCTGTACTGGCCTGGCAATGTCAGACAACTATATCGTGCATTAGATGTGATGCGCTTTCGGGCAACTAGTCAGGAAGACTTTTGCTTTACTCCTCATTTCGAGGTAACGCAATTGATGGATAGAGCGATCGATGCGCAAAATCATGAAATCGACAATGAACGTCAAAGTAAACCTTTAGCGAAATTGGTGAGCGATCTGGTATGTGAGGTCGGCAATCCCATTAATCTCCCGCACTTAATGGAGAAAATAGAATCAACCATCATTAGCTATACCATGAGTTGCAACGATTCCATTCATGATGTGATGGGGCATCTCAGCCTGAGTCGCGGCAAACTCGATTTCAAGCGTCGCAAATACAATTTGATGGCCAGCGAGTAATCATGCTTGAAACCACTGCCAATACTGATCTTGCGTCTGAGTCTGCATCGGCTTGGGAATCTCTCCATGTTTACATTCACGATTTTGACAAACACGATCACTTTTTACAGCATTGTGTCGCGCAATTTCCCGATGATCTTCTCTCTCAAATTTTCTTTGTACGCTATTGGGAGGGTGGGCCTCACGTACGTTTGCGTTGTCGCCTTACTCAAGCGGCAGGTCGAATGGATCTAGTCTCTTATATTGAATCAAGCATACAACACTATCTACGCAAGAACAGCTCTGTTTCACATTTAAACTGTGAGGATTTTTACGCACAGTATCAGCGTCATCATAGCGAAAAAACGCAGGCAATATGGTACCCGCATCAGAGCGTAGAAAAAATCGCCTATCACGCCGAGACAGCGCGTTATGGTGGGCCTCTTTGTGTGCGTTTATGTGAAGACCATTTTTGTTGGGATAGTAGTGTTACGCTCAAACAGCTACACAAGAAAAAATCACACCGGCACTCGCTTGCATTTGCGTATTGCCTAGTCTTTCTCGAGCAACTACAACTTTACTCGATTGATAGCTGGAATCTTTGCGGCATAAGAGAGTTGCATCCGGATCGACGTACACGTGACTTGATCATTCAGCACAGTCAACAGCGTTATGCGGCGATCAAAGGCACACTACAAGCACAATTTGAACAACTTAAATCGGCCGAATCTTGCCCTGACGAAGTACAGAGTCTTCGTGCCAAACTTAAGCGACTACTTCCTCGACTCCACATGTATTCACAAGCACCATTGGCAGGCGTTGCCAATTCACTGTTGCACATGTCATTTAACCGACTTGGCCTTTCTCCAAACGAAGAAGCGCAGTTACGTTATCTGGCAGTGCGCACCTTCAACGAAGACCACAGTCATGAAGATCACAACTCTCCGCATTAACTATAACGGCAATACTGAAACCATTTTTCGGGAATTTTTTGCGCCATTGCAACGCGACTATGCGTCACTTTATTTTTATCGTTGGCGTCTCCATCGCTCGTGGGAAAACGGTCCGCACTTTAATGTAGATCTCGATACCGACGATGCTTTCTTTGGGCAAGACACACTTGAAATTCTCAACAAGCGCATTCTATCCTTCTTAATCACCCATCCCAGTCCAGATGTTGATGTCCCACATTATCTAGACAAGCAAATCAAGCTCAAAGCAATAGAAGCGTCAGACATGGATCCAGACTGGATCCATACCAATAATAGCTATACTTTGCATACTTCCGATGCCGCCACGCTAGCGACTCGCTATGAATCACTGACGCAATGGGAAAGTATTTTTGAGACAGAAATAAATTTAAGGCCGCACATCATCGCGCAATGGCAACGAGATAGCCAGCACAAGCAATACCTCACTCAATTGCTCACTTTGCTTGCGTGCACCATGCCCCCTTTCCCGTCAAGTGAAGCAGACATCCATGAATACAATGGATTCCTCTCTTTTTATGCAAACTACCGCTTCTGGCATCACACGCTTCCAGAAGCGCAGCAAGAAAAGATTCAACAAAAATTTGACGGGGATTATTCACTAGACGAAGTGACTGTTCTAGGCCAGCTCCGACAATTGATTCAGGCATTACACGATCGGGAAGAAAGCCGCGTGAGCCTCGCTAGTCTGATGCGTGACAGCTTTCTTCACTTCATGCGACTTGCACATGCGGGAGAAATTCATGAAAGGTCGCCCTATCCACGTGCCAGCCTCAAACCGCAAAACCAACTCTCGCCATTTCACCAACGTCTGTTTTATACAGAAAGCGGTCAAGCAAAAACTTTCGTTCCTACCTTCGTTGCCTACCGCTGGTTACTCAATATTATTTACCGCAACCTTCCTCTATTTGATACACCACCGATCGCTCGGCAATATTTCAATTTTTCCTTAGACAGAATTCAAAAAGATCATGCCGAGATGGTGCGTACTGTAAGAGAAAGTATGCTTCAGGCCTGAAAAAAAATATGCGTTCCCGCGCATGATTCTCCGTAACGAAGAAACAATTCTTCACCAAGCAGAATGGAAGCAATCAAAAATAATTCAATTACGAACAGTCGCAGTCTAAGTAGTTGATTTTAATTATAAAAATAAATTTTAGAAAAAATAGATGAACTGGCACGTCGATTGCTACATAAAAGATGTGCTCACCGGGCACCGCAAGTCAAAAGACTTGTGTCACATAAATCTGAAAGTAGATCATGAATCAAACTATTACAACGACTGACATCGATTTTGAAATCCTCGAAACTTCCGAAGCAACTGCAATGGAAGAAATGGGTGCATCTAGCGGCATCTCTGCAAGTTCTTCTTGCAGTAGCTGCGACAAAAAACCAGCACCGCAGCAATCAGCAAACTAATTGCTGACTGTGATTTAGCTGCCGTATTCAAAAAACGTCGCGGCTCACAAAGACGAAACATCGCAGCTTGAAATTGAAGTTGATTGGCGACTTTTCAAGTGGCGGTGTTTTCGTTGGGCGGGTTAGGACATTGCACTCAACCGCAAGCGTCCTTCCCCCCTCACCCTTGCTCACATTCAGCAGACACATTTTTACCGATGGAAATTACGATGAACGCGCTCAGTTTGACTCACTCTTATCGCATCAGACCAGATATTTTTATCAAGTCCAGTCCTGATCGTGTCCATATTTCCTATCAGTCGCGACACTTCATTTTAAAGATGGGTGCAAATGCGATTGCTGCACTACTAGAATTCCTCGACAAAAACGATGGCACTCGACCACTCAAAGAATCCTTAATGGGTTACGCTGAGCAGCAACAGACTACCTTTATTAAATTCCTGGATTTCTTGGTGCAAAAAGGTGCCGCCATCAAGCAAGATCCAAATGCAGCAAACGACAGCGATTTAAGTGCGGTCGCCGATACCATTACCTACCTCGCTGAATATCAAGCTGACCCGGTACAGAGTTATCTCAATTTCGCGTCACAAAAATTGTTAATTGCTGGCGATGGCTATGCACTTTTGAGCGCAACGAAAACCTTGGCACGCATGGGCGCAAAAAAACTCAGCATCGCCATCTTGCCGCAGTGTGGTCGATTTCATTTTTCACAGCAAGACTTGCAGAAGGCATTTATTCAACATCAACGTTGGCACGATGCAGCTGTTGAATTTATCGAGATACGCGACAATACGATCGACAACCGCTTCGATCATGCTTTGGTTTGCAGCGAACTTGCCATCGATCCCAAAGTACAAACACTTCCTCACATCAACGCCGCACATGTGCATTATGGTGCGCTGAGCGCCCGACATGCCTTCCTTAGTTGCGAACCGATCGCACCAACATTATTGGCAGCAGATGATCAACAAACGCAAGCGAGTTTGCTGTCGCACTTAATTGCAGGTGCAAATATCGCCGTAGCGTGGTGTGATCATTTAATGGGCGTGCGCGCACAAGTACCAGGAAGCTATCAATATTACGATTTACATCAGCAAAGTTGGACGAAGACCGCGAATCAACATCGTCTAGTGCCAATTTCCGCTTTGCAAGGGCAAACCGCGCTAGCAGCAGATACAACGCTGTCCGGTCAATTAGATCAATTAAGTGCGGAGCCGCTTTTTCCGATCGGTATTTTTGAAGAACTCACTGCTCCGGGTACTTATATCAAACTTTATCGTACAGAACTTCGCATAGCGAATACCTTAAGTGATGCTATTGAGTTGCGCAAAGTAGTTACAGCGGGCTTTAGTCGCAAGCAATGTCAACAAACAATGCTGGTGGAGATTGCGACAATACATCAGGTTTGGCTAGAGCGGGGCGCGGCACAGGAACGTGCAAATTTCGCCCGGGCAGCCAGCCTGATGAGTCACGCGCACCGCATTGTAGAAACCAATCTTCACTTAACTGAAACTGCACTCGACGAAGCGACGACAGCGGTTGCCAACAGCAAGAGCGAAGAGTATCTATTCTTCTGCATAGAAACGAGCTTCAGTACACGCATTCGTACCAAGCGTTTTAATACCTGCGATGCGATCTGGCCACATTGTCTGGTGGCGGCAGCCGGCTCTCAAAGCGTCTTCTTATTGTTTAAGGATGAACCAACGGACGCTGATCGCGAAGCACTCTGGTTTGGTTTGTATGCCGCACTTTGGACTAAGCAAAACGATGGCGGCGATACTGCGAATAAAATATTTCTACCGCACGCTGTGTTGCCGGCCACAAGTAAGGCTGACAATGAATAAGGAAACTCTGCTGCGCGAGCATGTCAATCGACATTCGAGATTGCGCTATACGGTTCTGAATTTGGCATTAGCAAAACAAACTCAGCCAGAAACCGACCTTGTCATCTTACTCGAAGATCAGTTGTTGGTTCTCTTACCGGCGAGCTCAAAAATCAAAATGAGACTCAACAGTCTGCTTACGTTTAGCGAAGACTTTTCCCTGTTCTCATCTCGTGACAAACAATGGAATTGGAACGCAAAACTGGCCTTGCAACTGAGCTTTTTGCTTGATAGTCTGGCGCAAGGAAGCATGGATGATTTTGCCGGTGAAGCGTACATCTACCTCAATGGACATTTTCAAAAAAAATACTACCCTGCCGCACAACAAAATCAAAGTGGGCAGCACGATAGCACCTGTTTAGGCATCGTTGGCGAAGACTGTCGCAATGCGAACCCCAACTTAGCGCAGATACTCAATGCACTCGGTCCGCATTCGCTACAAAATACTGAACTGAGTTTATCTCCCGATCAAGAAAGCTACTTTCGTTACAACCGACAGTTAGACATTCTGGGCATTGGGCGTGGCACGTCCGAGCAAAAGATGTGTCAAGGTGCGATGTTTGAATTTACCGAACGCTGGGTAGCGCATCTGGAGCCCGAAGATAAACTGACAGCAGCCTACCAAGATATTGCACAGGAAGCTCTGCGCCCGGATCAGATTTGGGGTATCTCGCCGCATCAGGCGAACAGCGAATTTCCGGGGTTTCGGGAGGATCTCGTCATCGATTGGCTGCCTGCCACGATGGGCGATCAACGCAAATACATTCCGCTAGAAATGGTCAACTATCTGCTTGATAGTCAAGCCAGTATAACGAATAGTAGCAATAGCAGTGGCTGTGCACTAGGCAACTCCCCTGCGGAAGCAAGTCTGTTTAGTGCCATGGAAATCATCGAGCGGGATGCACTACTGACGACATGGTACAGTCGCTCAAGCCCGCCCCGCTTCACACTCAACTCGGTCACTTGCCCACGCAGCATTGCCATTTTTAAGTTATTTGATTTGTGGGGCTACGAGCTCGCTTGTTTTGACATGAGCCTAGAATGGAATGTGCCCTCCGTGCTCGTCGTACTTGCGGGTCGAAGCGAACAACAAATTGCTTGTTTCGTCACCTCGGCTGCTCACCTTAATCCCAAAATTGCGTTACACAGTGCGCTGGAAGAAGCCAAGTCACTCATACTCACCAGTGAACGTAACTATCAACGTTTGCGCCAACAAGGGCAAACGCCGGGCGATAGCGATCGCTTAGGGCCGCATCAGGAACAATATCTCTACTACTGCAACCCTAAAAATCGTCACCACTTTGATTTCTTACTCACTACGCCAGAAAGCCTGAGCTACCAAGATTTTTTGGAAAGACATCCGTTTCAGGCAGCAACCGCAATCGATTTACTTGCGCAAGTGCAGCGTGCGGTCAAGCAAAAGGGAAGCGAACTAATCATATGCGATAACACGCCACCTGCGTTACGAGATTGTGGCCTCTACAGTGCCCGCACCTATTTACCCAATGGCATACATCTGACATTTGGTGCCCGCGCACCATCAATTCCAGCACAACGTTTTCATCAAGCCGCGCGTCATGTTGATTGGGTACGCGCAATTGAGGTACCGGCGCAACTTCAAGTTCACCCATTAGGATAAATGTATGCACACCCAAGGCAAACTTGCTATAGACGAATTTAGCTTTCGTTATCTGTATCCTGAAGATGCACGTTCGGAAGTACGTCCGTTGGACGAACTAGAGCAGAAAATCCAACTTCAGGCAAACAGCTATCCCGGACGCCGGACTCTGGATATCGAGCCCCAGTTCCGCGCCTGCGCTTTGGGCGAGCAGAACGCTGACAGCTTATTGCATCGCGTCATCAGCTTGCTCATGTTCTGCCATGTGCCAGCGCGCACCACTCCCAATAATAGCTACGCAACACATACTAGTTATCCATCACCACGTTCTTATTATGTGTTGCAGTTTGTCATCGAAGAAAATACCGAGCGCTATTGCGTGGACTTCCAGGCGATGGTACTTAAAGAGATGGGAGTATTGCCAACATCGCTCC
>JACQDW010000157.1 GCA_016200845.1 Burkholderiales bacterium
AATCAAACCCGCCGACTAAGGCGTGGATGGCGCCATCATTGGTGTCCGCTGCGACAAACGCTGACTGCACTTCTGGCATTTGTATCACTGACCAATTTTTGCCGTCGCGCATGACGCGAATCACTGCACCTCGTTGTATGCGTTTGTTTGCTGGCGCATTCGGTTTCAGACCCGATGCGGCGAAACTGAGCCCAGGTCCTGTCACTTGGATTTCATCGCCATTGGCCAGCACCGCCCGTACCAGAGTTGGATTTGCATCCAACACCATCGCCGCTAAAATGTCATCGCTGTCAGGATGGTCGGCTAGTTCCTTTTCAATTGCTTCTTCCGCCGCTTCCTTGTTGCGTGGAAGCTCAATGATCGCTTCAGGGCCGCGATAGCCATGACGACGTTCATAATCCATCACTCCTTTGCGTAAGGCGGTGTAGGCGGCTTCCTGTTCTTCTTTTGAGACGGTCGTATACACATTCAAACCGCGCGTGTAAGTTTCTTCTTTAAACTGTTCGTACACCAGAAGTCGCGCCATTTCTGCAATGTATTCGGCGTGAATTCCAAATTCGGCGCTGTTGGTTTTGATGCGCAGTTTTTCTGTTTTTGCTGCTTCAAATTGCGCTTCAGTGATGTAGCCAAGCTGCTTCATGCGTTGCAATATATATTGTTGACGCACGGCGGCGCGCTTGGGATTGGCGACCGGATTGTAGGCCGAAGGTGCTTTGGGTAGGCCGGCCAGCATCGCCGCTTCTGCGACGGTGATTTCTTTGAGCTCTTTGCCAAAATAAATTTGCGCCGCCGAGGAAAAGCCATAGGCGCGTTGTCCCAGATAAATCTGATTCATATAGACTTCAAGAATTTGGTTCTTGGTCAAATTCTGCTCTATCTTCCACGCTAAAAGAATTTCGTAAATTTTTCGTTTGACGGTTTGCTCGGTTGATAGAAAAAAATTGCGAGCAACTTGCTGCGTGATGGTCGATGCGCCTTGTTTGTTGCCACTAGTGACGTTGTTGAGTGCGGCGCGGGTGATGCCTATGTAATCGACACCACCGTGCTCATAAAAGCGATCGTCTTCGATGGCAAGCACCGCTTTCTTCATGACTTCCGGAATGTCTGCAAAATGGACGACGTTACGACGTTCCTCTCCAAATTCGGCAATCAATACGTTGTCCGCAGAAAAGACCCGCATCGGCATCTTGGGGCGATAACTGGTAATCGCGTCAATTTCAGGAAGATTGGGGTAGGCCATGATGATTGCAAAAGCAACCACCAACAGGCCGGAAAACGCGAGGCCAAAAATCACCACACAGCTATAAATAAGCAGGCGCATTGCCAAGCTGCGTTGCTTGGGCGTGATTTGCGCGGCTGGCGCGTCTGCGGGTGGAAGCGGAATTTGGCTGTCTGACATAAAGTTTTGATTTTGTGGAAGTTCAGCCCTGCATTATAGCTGGCTAAGCAATCGCCGTAAAAACTGCGACAGCTCGTGTTATTGCACTTTCTCAGGCTTTTTACACGTAAGTGGAGAATTGACAACGCAAAACTTCCCACTCACCCTGAAAATGCTTTACATTACACTCCCCTTATTGCTAGGATTTAACGTAAGCTAGTATGAGTGTCTTCTAAATCGCGGTTTTTAAAAGAAAAAATGCGTTTTTGGGTGCTTTGAATTGTTTTGTATGAGTAATTGTTTCGCAGAATTTGACGATCCGTTTCGAACTTTGCACGGGCTTTCTCATATAAAAGTATTTTTTAATTGAGGGGATATCCTTGGCTTTAGATCTTGCGTCATTGCTCGGACAAAAGAATCCGCCATTAATTGGCGTAGATATCAGTACGTCCGACGTCAAGCTGGTTGAACTCTCACGTTCCGGCGAAAAAAATTACAAATTGGAGCGTTGCGCGACCGAGGCTTTGCCGAAAGGCGCTGTAGTCGATGGCAATATTGAAAATCTCGAACAAGTCTCAGAAGTATTGCTCAAAGTATTGAAGCGTAGTGGAAGCGGAACGCGTAACGTGGCTTTGGCGATGCCAGCTTCCTCCGTCATTACAAAAAAAATGATTTTGCCAGGACACTTGAACGAGCAAGCTTTAGAAGTGCAGGTAGAGTCCGAGGCAAGTCAATATATTCCGTTTGCGATGGACGAAGTCAGCATTGATTTTTGCGTCATAGGGCCGACCGCGAATTCGGAAGAGGACGTTGATGTTTTGCTGGCGGCTTCGCGTAAAGAAAAAATCGAAGATCGTGTGGCAGCGGCACAGGCTGCCGGGCTGAACGCTAAAGTCATGGATATCGAATCTTACGCTGCCCGTTCTGCAGTCGAGCGCTTGATTGAGCAGCAACCGAATGCTGGACAAGATCAGATTTACGCTTTGTTCCAGATTGGCTCCAAAGTCACTTATATCTCCATCATTTTGAATGGAGAAATTATCTATGAGCGCGACCAGCAATTCGGTGGCAATCAATTGACTCAAGACATCGTGCGTAATTATGGATTGTCTTTTGACGAGGCTGAATCAAAAAAACGTCAGGGTGATCTGCCTGATAGTTATGAAATGGAACTGTTGGAACCGTTTCTAGAAAACGCCGCGCTGGAAGTAACCCGTGCGATTCAGTTCTTCTTCACCTCTACACCATTTACGCGCATTGATCAGATTTTCTTGGCTGGTGGTTGCGCGATGCTGCCAGGCTTGGTGGATATTATTGCTGAACGAACTAAATTATCGACCTCTGTGATTAGTCCATTCAAGGGAATGGACTTAGGTTCCAACGTCAATGAGAAAGCTCTCCGGCAAGATGCGCCTTCGTATCTGGTTGCCTGCGGATTGGCAATGCGGAGGTTTGGATAATGATAAAAATCAACCTGCTTCCACACCGCGAAGAAAAACGAAAAGAACTCAAAAACCGCTTTTATTCTTTGCTGCTGTTGGCGGCTTTGATCGCAGCGATATTGATTATTGTTGTTGGCGTCTATTTTTCCACGCAGATCTCTTCGCAAAATGAGCGCAATGCATTTATTAAGAAGGAAAACGAAACCCTTGATTCCAAAATTAAGGAAGTCGCTAATTTAAAACAAGAAATCGATGCCTTGAAAGCGCGCCAGCAGGCCGTTGAGGATTTGCAGGGTGACCGTAATCAACCCGTGTATATGATGAATGAGTTGATTAAGCTGGCACCGGAAGGCTTATATTTAACCTTGATTAAGCAAGATGGGCAAAGAATTTCAATCAAGGGATACGCGCAATCGCATGGAATGGTGCAAGTGTTTTTTGATTCACTGTCCTCTTCACCTTGGATGTCTAAGCCAGAGATTATTCAAAATAAGGCGGTGATACAGGGTGTTGGTCGCGATGGAAAACGCGTGATTGAATTTGATCTGAATGTAGGCATTCGTCGTCCCCGCGAACTTGAGGCGGACGCGAATAAAACGGAAACCGCAAAGCCGGTGAGTGCGGCCCCGAAGAAACCATAGGCAGAGAAGAGTTATGGCAGATATTAAGGAAATGATCGAATCAGTTGAGGCTCAGTTCTCTGACCTCAATGGTTTGCATCCTGGCTTATGGCCGCTAGTACCGCGCATGATTGCAGCTGTCGGTGTGTTTGTGCTGACAATCGTGATTGGTTGGTTTTTCTATTGGAGCGACCAGATGAGCGAAATCGATCTGGGACAGCAAGAAGAACAAAAATTAAAAGACAGCTACAAAACGAAAATGCAGCAATCGATTAGTCTCGATGCTTTGAAAGAACAAAAGAAACTGGTTGATCAATATGTGTTAAGGATGGAAAAGCAACTTCCAAGCAGTGCTGAGATGGGCGCATTGTTGGAGGACATTAACTCCGCAGCAAATGGTCGTGGTTTGAGTTTTGACTTGTTTAAACCGGGCGATGTCGCCGTTAAGGATTACTACGCTGAACAACCAATCATTATTCAGATGGTTGCAAATTATAATGATCTCGGTGCGTTTGTCAGCGATATTGCTAAACTCCCTCGCATTATTACTCTGCATAATTTGAATTTTTCTGTCAGTAAAGATGCGAAAAAACCAGGCATCGTTTTAGATGGCATTGCAAAGACCTATCGTTATTTAGATCCTGAAGAAGTCGCCGCAGTACAAGAGCAAAAGAAGAAGGATAAAGAGAAGGGGGCGAAAAAATGATGTTTAAAATTGTGAGCGCGGCTTTCCTTTTGT
>JACQDW010000153.1 GCA_016200845.1 Burkholderiales bacterium
TTCACGTTTGGGAGATGTCGCTCCTGCAGCCTTTGCTCGGCAATATTGGGAACATGCGCGAGAAGTATTTTTATGAATCAGTGGTGTCCATTATTGACGCACACTTCAAACTAAGCGCCACAAATAACAAAGTGGCACCAATAAGTTGCCAACAAAATAAAAAATAGGTAGCATGCGCCCTGCAATTTAGTGTACTTAAAAATTTTATTAACAAGCAAAAACCACATCATGAAAAAAATTGTTCTAGCAAGTATCACCTCAGTATTTACTTCAGTCGCATTTGCTCAGGTCACTATAGAAGATTACTGGGCAGGAAAAGCTCAATGGTCTCTAGTATCAAAATGGACTCCGCAAAATGCTCCATTGATCTCGGAAGGTGGAACGGGTGGTGCGAATTGGATTCGGGTTGTCAATGGAGTTTGGTACTTGTTTTCACGGAAAGCAATTTCCGGGTCTGTTTGTAATAATACGACGAGCACAGACGCAAAATTGGGGCTTCAAGTGTTTAAGTCAACCGATCATGGAGTCACATGGAGTGCGCCAACCATGATTATTACACCAACAGAAGGTTCGCCATCATCGTGTGCGGCGACGGATGGGGATGCTTTCTATGATGCAACACAAAATAAGTGGCGTTTGATTTATCAATGCATGGGAGATGACAGGGTTTGGAACGGCTGCTATGCTGAACGCGCAGGTGCAGACCCAATGGGTTCTTTTACACCTGTTTCGCAAAATCCTGTGATTCGAAGCAAATCATTGTGGAGTCAAATCTGCAACTCCTCGGCAGATAATTGTGTCACTTTAACTGGAGGTACGAATAGGGTGGGTGAAGAAGGTACGTTTAATATTATTCAATTCGATGGGGTGTATTTTTGGGTATCATTTCATGGTGCATATGATACTGGTATCGCTATTCCCGGCGATACACACAGAACCTTGGGTTTTCGTGGGATTGCCAAAACAAAGGATTTTATTTCTTGGATTGCAGGAGATGCGGCACCAGATTTGCCCAACGATGCGATTTTTTCATCCAAGGATACATCGAATTGGCGTGAATCTTGGAATGGTGGTTCATCTATTGGCGCTGGGGGTAGTAGCACGATTCTAGAAAATGGGAAATTTTACACCGTCGCTGAATTCGCCGATAAAACCTTAAATTGCACACCTGGTCAAAACTGGGATATTGGATTATTTCGGAGTGCGACATTAACAAATAGAAACTGGGACCAATTTCCCTACGGAAATCCAATCATACAGTCGAGCAAGGTGATTGAAAGCGGTATTATTCCCCCGTGCAATATTCAATACGCACACATCTTTAAAGATACAAGCGTATCACCAAATGTAACTTACTTGAAATTTTTCAGAAGAAGCGAAAATTCAAACGTTCAAGGGACATATCTTTATAAACTGGAATACTCAACCAATCTTGTAAGTAACGGAAATTTATGGAAGGGAACTTCTGAGAACTGGTTACGTTTGCCTTCAGGCATCGCTAATATGGTGACATATCGCGATCCCAATCGCTCTTCTGATGGAAATAATTATTTAGCGTTTAATTGTGGAACTTATCCTAACCCATGTTTGAAAGATCAAAGTATTTATCAGGATGTGAATGTTGAATCGCATCGTGGAAAAACCTATAATTTTGGAGGGAAGTTCAGTGCTGATTCGGGAGGGGAAGGATCATTAAGGTTAATTATTTTTCAATTAGATCAGAATTACACGATTTTACGCAGTGACTATCTCGACGTAAATGTATCGTCTGACACTTATCGTTCATTGAACAGTCAAAGTTTCCCCATCTTAAATACGGCTAAATTTTTGAGGTACCAATTCGCAATATATAACAGTTCCGTCACGTATTTTGCCGATGAAATGTACATCAATGTTCAGTAGCCTCGCAATTTAGTGAAGTTACCGAAACAGGAGCGACGAGCATAGTTCATCGTTCTCAAAAGGCGTTGATAACTGGGGGGCGAGAACTTGCAAAAAAGAACGTACCCCAGAAATGAAAATCGCCACCTGAAAACATATGCTTAGGTGGCAAGTAGGCTGACAGTCACAGGCCAGCTAAAGTTGTCTGTGAAATTAAAATTCGCCATTAGACTCTTCAGCCACCTCTCTTTTCATTTTTCCTCATAATCTCAGTACACAATCGTCAAAGGCGCATGGTCGCTAAACCGCTCGTCTTTATAAATTGCCGCCGATTTAGCCTTGGCCGCAATCCCCTTGGTCGCCACATGGTAGTCAATCCGCCATCCCACATTATTCGCCCAAGCCTGACCGCGATTGCTCCACCAAGTGTAAGCTTCACCCGTCGTTTCAGGATGCAGCTGGCGGTACACATCAACCCAGCCCAACTCACTAAACAAGCCCGTCATCCAGACACGTTCTTCAGGTAGGAAGCCCGAATTTTTCTGGTTGCTCTTCCAGTTCTTCAAATCGATTTCCTTGTGCGCAATATTCCAGTCGCCGCAAATCACCAATTCACGCCCCTCGGCAATTAACGCTGCCAAATGCGGTTGAAACTCTGCCATAAAGCGAAACTTCGCCTCTTGCCGTTCTATCAAATAAGACACCCATCAAATAATAAGCGAAACACGACTCTAATTTGCGTCACAGTGGCCATAGAACGACGTTTACCTCAGCGAAATCACATTCATCGAATACTCAAAAAACCGGCTTTGGCACCTATCGTAATTGAACAGAGGCGCTCGTTTAATCGCCTCACCATCCCACATCTCGCTATCAAACCGCCAACAAATGCGGCTTACTGTCGTTGTCTGCGCTTAAGTCTTCTTGGCTTGCGGCCCTGAGAGTGGTCTTGCAACTGAAAAAACATAGAATCGCCAGCCTCTGCGTTGCGTCAAGCTTGCTGTAAGTGGTCTCACGTTCCTGTGTGAAGTTGCTATGATTTCTGGTAGTTTATCGGTTTTCTTCATTCAAACAAATTCACATGTTTAAATCTCGTTCTGGCGGCCAATTGGTCGTTGATGCTTTGGAAGTGCATGGTGTTGATCTGATTTTTGGTGTGCCTGGTGAAAGTTATTTGCCGGTATTGGATGCTTTGCATGACAGTCCTATTCGCTTCATTATCAACCGTCAGGAAGGTGGTGCGGCGTTTATGGCCGAGGCCTATGGCAAATTGACTGGCAAGCCGGGGATATGCTTTGTGACGCGTGGCCCTGGCGCGACCAATGCATCAATCGGTGTGCATACCGCGCATCAGGATTCGACGCCGATGATTTTGTTTATCGGTCAGGTCGGTAATGATTTTATTGAGCGCGAAGCGTTTCAGGAAATTGATTATCGTCGTATGTATGGACAGATGGCCAAATGGGTGGCGCAAATCGATCGTGCCGACCGCATCCCCGAATACATCGCGCATGCGTTTCAAGTTGCTACCAGTGGTCGCCCTGGCCCTGTGGTGTTGGCTTTGCCAGAAGATTGTTTATCAGCGGTAGCTGCGGTGGCGGACACGCGCGCTTATACGCCGGTGCAAGCTTCTCCTTCTCTCTCACAAACTGCGCGTTTGCGCACCATGCTTAGCGAAGCGAAACGGCCTTTCGTTTTGCTGGGTGGCACCTGCTGGGATCAAAAAGCCTGCGATCAGATTACGCAATTTGCCGAAGCAAATCATTTACCTGTCGGCTGCGCTTTCCGCTTTCAGGATTTGCTGCCGAATACGCATCCCAATTATGTCGGCGATGTTGGCATTGGGATTAACCCCAAGCTGGCGCAACGCATCAAGGATGCTGATCTGGTGATCGCGATTGGCCCACGTTTAGGTGAGATGACGACCAGCGGCTACACCGTGTTTGAAGCACCTGTACCCAAGCAAAGCCTGATTCACATCCACAGCGAAGCGACAGAATTAGGTCGCGTCTATCAAGCTGATTTGATGATCAATAGCGGCATGAAAGAAATCGCCGAGGTGCTGGCGCACATGGAACCAGTCGATGCCAGCGCCTGGCAACACACAGTGGCAGAGGCAAAAACTGATCTGCTGAATTGGCAAAAAGAACCGGCCATTTTTGCACAAGAAAATGCACCGCTCAATTTATGGCAAGTGGTGCAGACTCTGCAAAAGCTAACGCCCGCAGACACCATCATCACCAATGGCGCAGGCAATTATGCGACATGGGCACATCGCTATTTCAATTACGGTGGTCTGCGCACGCAATTGGCACCGACTTCGGGTGCGATGGGCTACAGCGTCCCTTCAGGTATCGCCGCCAAAATCGCTCAACCTGAGCGCACTATCGTCACCTTTGCGGGTGATGGCGAATACATGATGAATGGTCAGGAATTGGCGACGGCGGTGCAATATCGCGCTGGTGTGATTATTATCGTCTTTAATAACGGGATGTATGGCACGATACGCATGCATCAGGAGAGAGAGTTCCCTGCTCGCGTCTCTGGAACAGAGTTGCACAACCCAGATTTTGCAGCTTTAGCGCGTGCTTATGGTGCGTCGGGTGAAGCGGTATTAAGGACTGAAGAATTTGCACCTGCGTTGGAACGTGCTCTTGCTCACACCCGAGAACACAATTTGCCAGCATTGATCGAGTTACGTTATGACGGCAACTTATTGACACCAGGCGCAAGCTTGTTGACGATCAGAAAAGCAGCGCAAGACGCGGGGAAATAGCACTGAACCGCAACAGCGCCGTGTCGTAGTCAATTTTGGAGAACACCATGCAGATCTCTTTTCACGGCGCTAATCGCGATGTCACTGGTTCCTGTCACTTAGTTCAATGTGGCGACACCCGGATTTTGATCGACTGCGGTCTGTTTCAAGGTGGGCGTGAGTTAGCCGAAGAAAACGAAGAAGACTTCGGCTTTGACCCCGCCGCGATCGATTTTGTCTTACTCACCCACGCCCATCTCGACCATTGCGGTCGCTTACCACTCTTAGTCAAACGTGGCTTTCGCGGTGAAATCATTTGCACCGCTGCCACCAAAGATTTAACCCGTTTAGTCTTACTCGATGCCGCCCACTTGCAAGAGTCGGAAGCGCGTTCGCAAGCCAAACATCAGATCCGACGCGGGCAACATACGCCCACTTTGCCTCTGTATACGCTGTACGATGCCACCCGTTGTTTTGATTATTTTGGGCGTATCGCCAGTTACGAAAAAAAACTGCATCTCACACCCGACATCATCGCCTGCTTTTACGATGCTGGTCATATTTTGGGTTCGGCCAGCATACAACTGACACTGCGCGAAGCGGGTGAGCATTGCAGCATTGCTTTCTCCGGAGATATAGGCAGCAATGGTCGTAAAATTTTGCGCGACGCCGTCGCACCGCCGCCATCGGACGTCGTGGTGATGGAGACCACCTACGGCGACCGTGAACACCGCTCATTGCCCGCATCGGTGGAAGAATTTTACGCAGCGATCAACGCCGCATTTAAGCGTGGCGGCAATGTGATTATTCCCAGCTTTGCATTGGAAAGAGCGCAAGAAATTCTCTGGTATCTGCGCGAAGGCGTTGAACATCAATTGCTGCCAGAAAGCATGCATGTGTTCCTCGATTCGCCGATGGCGATTTCGGCGACTGAGATTTTCCGCCACCATCCCGAATGTTATGACGAAGAGAGTGCCAAGCTGTTTGCTGCGCATCACGATCCGTTTCAACTCCCCAATCTGCACATTACCCGCGATCAGGCAGACAGCATGGCAATCAACCGCATCACCAGCGGCGCGGTGATCATTGCTGGCTCGGGCATGTGTACTGGGGGTCGGATACGGCACCACCTCAAGCATCATCTCTGGCGCAGACAAGACGCGATTGTTTTTGTCGGCTTTGCCGCACAAGGCACGCTGGCACGCCAGATCATCGACGGCAAACCCAAAGTGCGTTTATTTGGTGAAGAAATCGCGGTGCAAGCCCACATCGCCACCATCAACGGCTTTTCCGCCCACGCTGACCGCAAAGAGCTTTTGGCATGGCATCACAAAATCAAGCCCGCCGTCAGCTTTTTGGTGCATGGAGAAGAAACCAGCATGGAAAGCTTTGCCCAAGCACTCAAAGACACCAAAGTTGTTATGCCGCGCAAGCATCAAGTGTTTCAGTTGCCAGCGCAACCAAAACCTCTCAACACAGAAACGCAGAGACACAGAGAATAAGACAGAGAATTTTCCCTAGTCCTCTCAAGCAGGGTAAAATCCATTTCTTTATCTAATCATGATCACCCACGTTTCTTCAGTGACGTGTTCAGTCTTTTTGAGGTCGCTATGTCCAAGTTAAAGTCCGCTCTCTCTCGCACCATTTTTGCCGCCTTAGCAGGTGCCAGCGCGCCAGTCATGGCCGATACTGATTTTACCCGTTTGAATCTTTTGACTCAGGCTGAATTCAAACAACTGGCGGGCGACTTGAATGCCGTGACGAGCTATAAAGCGTTGACACCTGCAGCCTCTTTGGGAATCACAGGTTTTGATCTCGGCGCGGAACTAAGTTTTACTGAATTAAACAGCAGCGCCACCTGGAAGAAGGCGGGCGCGGATGTATCAACCTTGGTCATGCCTAGGCTGCACGTACACAAAGGTCTGCCGTTTAATATCGATGTTGGCGCTTCTTTGGTGGCCGTGCCTGATTCCAATATCAAACTGATCGGCGCAGAAATTCGCTATGCCCTCATCGAAGGTGGCGTCACCGTACCTGCGGTGGGATTTCGCGCTGCTATGTCGCGCTTGTCTGGTGTTAGCCAGCTTGATGTGAACACGCAAAGTCTGGAGTTAGTCGTCTCCAAAGGATTTTTGATGTTGACACCGTATGCAGGCGTTGGACAAGTGTGGGGTAACGTTACGCCAAACGTCGCTGGTTTGCGTAAAGAAATGCCCTCGTCCAGCAAAATTTTTGCTGGCGTGAACGCCAATTTTGGTGTGTTCAATCTGGCTGCCGAAGTCGATCGCACCGGCAGCAATCAAACTGCCAGTGTCAAGCTCGGTTTCCGCTGGTAAGTCTTTCTATTCATCTCTGATGACCGCCAGCCCCCTGCACTGCTATCTGCTCAGTGAGCGCGCAGCGGTCATACAATCACACTCGTCTTCCATCTCCCTCGATCTGCAAAAGCAGATTTGGGCGATCGCGCATGCGCTACAAGCACTCAAAATCTGCATCGATATCGTGCCGGGCATGAACAATCTGACCGCAATCTTCAACCCTTTAGAACATAGCAGCGCAACCATGCTGGCGCATCTCAATAAATTGGCCAATCAAGTTACTGCGCTTGATTTTCCCGGGCGTGATGTGGAGATTCCCGTTGATTATGGGGGCGAATATGGCCCAGACATCGCCAAAGTTGCGGCGCATACCGGGCTTAGCATCCGCGAGCTGGTGGAGCAACACAGCGCTGCGCATTATCTGGTTTATTTTCTTGGTTTCCAACCGGGCTTTGCCTATATGGGCGGCTTGCCACCCGCTTTGGCGACGCCACGATTAGCCGAGCCGCGTTTAAAAGTGCCAGCGGGTTCGGTCGGCATTGGTGGTAGCCAAACTGGTATTTATCCCGCTGCCAGCCCGGGTGGCTGGCAACTGATAGGACGCACCGACTTGCGCTTGTTTGATGTACAGAAAACGCCACCGAGCACGCTGCTGCCCGGTGACTGCGTACTCTTTGTGATTGCGTCGTGCAACGAGAAACCCGTGCATATGGAAGCCTTGCAATGATCAGCATACGCAAAGCGGGCGTGCAAACCACGGTGCAAGACTTGGGTCGCGTTGGCTGGCGTCATTTGGGTGTGGCGCAATGCGGCGCTTTGGATGCGCCGTCCTTGATGCTGGCGAATAAATTAGTCGGCAATCCGTTTGACGCGGCCGGTTTAGAGATTGTCATCGGAGTAGTCGAAATTGAGTTTCACCGCGATAGCTGGCTGGCGCTTTGTGGTGCTAATTTTGGTGCGCAACTCGATGGCAAACCGCTGGCAAAAGCCTGGCGGCATCGTGCGCTTGCTGGGCAAATTTTGCGCTTAAATGGTGCACAAAAAGAAGCCCGCACTTATCTAGCGATTGATGGCGGTATCAATGTCAACGTGGAGTTAGGATCTCGCTCGACCGATCTCCAAGCCGGATTTGGTGGTGGTCTGGGGCGTGCTTTACAACGCGGCGATCAATTACCACTTGGTGCTCCCTGCCATTTTGATTGCATTTTAGGGGTACAGCAGAGAGTGTGGACGCCGGAGATTCGGGCTCTGCCGGGGCCTGAAATCAATCACTTTTCGGCGCAGGAACAAAAAGGTTTTTGGCAACATGCTTGGAAACTGAGTCCGCAAAGTAATCGTATGGGGGCTCGCCTCTTGGGGCAAGCATTGCATCGCCAAACAATGGAGGACATGTTATCGCATGCGGTGTTGCCCGGTGTGGTGCAAGTACCGCCGAATGGATTGCCGATTGTTTTGCTGGCCGATGCACAAACCACGGGTGGCTATCCGCGCATTGCTTGCGTGATTGAAGCCGATTTGTGGAAGCTGGCGCAGACGCCGGTTGGTTCCAGTTTTTGTTTTATCGAAGTCAATCACGCGACCGCGCTCTCAGCGCAAGAAAAATGGGAACAAGAATTGCGTCGCTTAGATTGGGCTCCGGCCTGCCAACCTCGTCCACTGCTATGACTAAACTCAAACAAATTGATCTCAACGCCGACCTCGGCGAAGGTGGCGCTTATGACGAAGCGATTTTACAGTGTGTCAGCTCGGCCAATATTGCCTGTGGCGGCCACGCTGGCGATGCGCATAGCATGCGTTTGGCCTTGCAAACAGCCAAGCGTTATGGTGTCGCGGCTGGGGCGCACCCTAGTTTTCCCGATCCGGCAAATTTTGGGCGTGTCGCGATGTCCATCTCGACCGATTCTTTATATGCTTCTTTGTGCGATCAGGTGCTGCAATTATTGGCGATTGCAGAGCAAGAGAATTATCCCTTGAGCCACCTCAAGCCTCACGGCGCGCTGTATCACCAGGCGGCGTATCAGGCCGACACAGGCGCATTGCTGATACGCCTGATACAAGAGCATGCACCGCATTTGGCGTTGTGTATTTTGGCAGGCAGTCCCTTGGTGGAGCAGGCGCGCGGCGCGGGTCTGCGGGTCATAGCAGAAGCCTTTGCGGATCGTGCCTATCAAGCTGATGGCAGCCTCGTACCCCGCAGCCAGCCCGGTGCATGCTTGGAAAACGATGCGGATGCAATTGCACAAGCACTCGCCATCGCACAAAGGGAACCCTTGACCGCATGCGACGGTCAACAACTACATATCCACGCTGATAGTTTGTGTTTGCATGGTGATGGTGCCCATGCCTTGCAATTAACAACAGCGGTACGCGCGGCTTTGCTCGCACATGGATTTAGCATCACAGCACAACTCAAACAAAATTAACTGGAGACTCTCCCATGCAACTATCCCACTGGCTTGCCTTAATCGGCATACCGATTATTATGCTCGGTTTTGCCCTGCGTTTTAATCCTTTGCTCGTCGTCGTCACGGCGGGAGCTGCGACCGGTTTGGCGGTGGGCATGGATTTTTTGGCGTTGCTAGAAACCTTCGGCGAAAAATTTATGAGTAGCCGTCAGTTAGCGAGCATCTTGCTGATTTTGCCTGTGATCGCACTATTGGAAAAGTATGGTTTGAAAGAGCGAGCGCAGGCCTGGGTCGCCAACATTCGTGGCGCGACCACGGGTCGAATTTTGATGCTGTATCTGGTGGTGCGCCAATTTTCCAGTGCACTCGGTTTGACCAGTTTGGGCGGGCAGGCGCAAACCGTGCGACCACTGCTCTTTCCTATGGCGGAAGGCGCGGCGAAAAAAGAATATGGCGATCTACCTGACGGCTTGCGCGACAAAATCGCTGCACATTCGGCGGCTTGTGACAACGTGGCGCTGTTTTTTGGAGAGGATATTTTTATCGCTTTTGGCGCGGTGCTCTTGATGAGCAGTTTTTTGAAAGAAAATGGCATCACCAATGTTGAGCCTTACAGCATAGGCTTATGGGCGATACCGACCGCGATGTGCGCCCTCTTCATCCACTTATTTCGTTTGGCATTTTTGGACGCGCAAATATCAAGAGAAATCGCACAATGGCGTCATAGCCAAACTGGGCAACAACAGGAGCAAAGCACATGATGTCGCCTCTCATCAATATGCAAGTCATCTTCTATCTGATCGGCTTTATTCTCTGCGTCATCGCTTGGTTTAGCTGGCGTGACATCAGCAATCCCAAGCGCGTGACGACGGCTTTATTTTGGGGTCTCTTTGCGGTAGGTTTTGTCTTTGGCGACGCCATGCTCGCCGCGCTCGGTAAGACCTGGACGCATCGCATCATGGGCGGGCTTGTGTTTCTATTGGCCTTGTTAGCCGGGTTTAATTTACTTGGCGCAGGCAAAGCCTCATCTGACCACGCCATCAAAGTAGCAACGGCAGAGCGTTTGGGCAATCGTCTGTTTTTGCCAGCACTCGCCATTCCTGTTTTAACAGTGCTCTTCACCTTGACGGCAAAATATTGGCAGTACGATGGCCTTGCACTGTTCGATCCCAAAAACATTACCTTGGGTTGTTTGACGGTGGCTTGCATCTTGAGTGTGCTGTATGCCAGCAGGGTCACCAAAAGCACACCTTGGGAAGCAGTAAAGTCTTCGCGCAGTCTGGTCGATGCCATCGGCTGGGCACTCATTTTGCCATTGATGCTTGCGATGCTAGGTGGCGTTTTTGTGGCTGCCAAAACAGGCGACTCTATCCAGCATTTGGTGGCACTCTTGATTGATCCGTCCAGCCGCGTCACAGTCATCGTCGTGTATTGTGTAGGCATGGCCTTGTTCACGATGATTATGGGGAATGCGTTCGCAGCGTTTCCAGTGATGGCGGCAGGGATAGCCTTGCCGTTTTTAATCCAGCAACATCATGCCAATCCGGCTCCTTTGATGGCCTTGGGCATGCTCTCTGGTTATTGTGGTACTTTGATGACGCCGATGGCGGCGAATTACAATATCGTGCCTGCCGCGCTATTGGAGCTTAAAGATAAGTACCAATTAATCCGTTATCAAGTGCCAACGGCTCTCGCAATTTTGCTGTGTAATATCATTCTCATGATCGCCCTTGTATGAAGAAAATCCTGCTCACTGGCTTTGACCCCTTCGACCATGAAGTGACCAATCCATCTTGGGAGGCGGTGCGTACTTTTGATGGCAAAGTCTTGCAAAAACCTGACGACCCAGCACAGCACTACCTCATCGTTTCGGCACAGCTCCCTTGCGAGTTTTATGTCGCCACAGAAAAACTAAATGCACTATTAGCCGCGCATCAACCCGAGATCGTGATCTGCGTCGGGCAAGCAGGTGGTCGTGCCGACATCAGTGTCGAACGTATCGCCATCAATATCGACGACGCCCGTATTCCCGACAATGCGGGCAATCAGCCCATCGATGAAGCCGTGGTCAAAGACGGCCCTGCCGCGTATTTCAGTAGTTTGCCTATCAAAGCCATCGTGCACAATTTACGACAACAAGGCATGCCAGCAAACGTCTCACAAACAGCGGGTACCTATGTTTGCAACCATATTTTTTATGGTTTGATGCATTATGCCAACACTCACGCCTCACCCAAACGGGCGGGCTTTATTCATATCCCCTACCTGCCCGAGCAAGCTGCTCATCACCCGGGCGCACCCAGCATGGCCTTGCACAATCTGATTTTTTCTTTAGAAAGTGCAGTGCTCACTTGCTTACAAGAGAAGCTTGACTATAAAGAGAGTATGGGCACGGAGTGTTAAGTTAGGACTTGCGCAAAACAGACGCTGGCGTCGTTGTGTTCCCTTGCAGGGCGCGATAGCACAAGCATGTGCTATCTGCTACGTGGGCAAGCGGCATGCTGCTTGAATTCCCCACTGCACCCTCGCCGTACAACCGTACTGTCTTCGGCTCCACCCTTGCAGGGCGCACCAAGCCTTGCAAGACTTGGTTGTTACGCGAGCAGGCAACATGTTGCCTGAATTCCTCGCTTCACCATCGCCAGCGCAATTTTGCGTAAGTCCTATAAATGCGTCTCGTTGTTGCATACAGATCACAAAATGGTTTGCAGTTACAATTCCCTCTTGAAAATATTGCCACAGCGAAGCTTTATTTAATGCAACAAGTTCACAATTTTGATTAGAATGAATCAAGCTGGGCTGCGTATCGGCGGCTGATCCGCGGGTAGTTCGTTTATAGTTTCAAAAAAGTTAGCTTAAAAACTTTAATCAGTAGAAGTAAATCGAATGGCATAGGTAATTCCCTGTTTTAACAGGTTAGAAGCACACTGATGTGTTAGTTCACAAAGGATGGGCAATCATGCATAGAGATTTTTTTCGTCGTCCTGTTTTTGCTTACCTCGCCGCTGCGGGCGGTATAGCCGCTGCTCTGATCCTGACTTGGCGACAGGGTAATGCTCTCAATATCTTCCTCTTTGTGTTGATCTGCATTTGCACCTTGTTGCTCATGCTGAGCTTATTACGCAGTTTTGCCGATCAAGATCAATTAGAGGAAAGTGATGACAGCAATACACACGATTCCAGTTTATTGCATGGTGTCGGCAATTTATTGAAAGGTGTGCTGCCGCTATGGGATGCGCACGTCGATGCCGTCAAAAAACAAAGCGAAAATTCAGTTCAGCAATTGATCCTTAGTTTTTCTTCTATGGTGGACGAATTTGACAAAGCGGGTTTTGGC
>JACQDW010000149.1 GCA_016200845.1 Burkholderiales bacterium
GCATATCGGTCACAACAACGGCAACTTCGATGATTTTGTCGCTATCTGGATCCAAACCCGTCATTTCCATATCAACCCAAATCAGATTCATTTCATTGGGTTTGGCTGGTTTTGCGGCGACCGTTGTTGTTTGACTTACTTCTTGTTTGCTCTCTTGTGACATAATTCTTCCTGTTTCTCACGTGGGGCGGCGTGCCCTCATTCACCAAACCAACATTTTCCCATGAATTCTTCAACGTTTTCGGTTTTATTCATAGTTTTTCTCGGTATCACGGTCAGTTTGCAATGTTGGCTGTCTTCACGGCAATTGCGCCACGTACTACGTCATCGTGCGGCTGTCCCTGCAGAATTCGCCGAGAAAATCAGTCTGGAGGCGCATCAAAAAGCCGCCGACTATACCTGCACCAAAACACGATTCGCACTCTTTTCTTTATTTTTTAGCGTACTGGTGTTGCTGGGCTTTACCCTGCTGGGCGGCTTGCAATTGTTGTCGGTCAACTTATATCGCTGGTTAGGTGACGGCATGACGTATCAAATCGCGCTACTGCTCAGTTTCGTTTTGATCACCACTTTGCTCGACTTGCCATTTGATCTGCATCAGCAGTTCGTCATTGAAGAAAAATTTGGCTTCAATAAGATGACGAAGTCATTGTTCTTTACTGACATGATTAAAAACATGGGCATTGCTGCCGCAATAGGCCTCCCCTTAGTCTGGGTTGTGTTATCGCTGATGAATAGGGCCGGAGATTTATGGTGGCTGTATGCATGGCTGGTCTGGAGCGGTTTTCAATTATTGATGATGCTGATTTTCCCAACATGGATCGCACCTTTGTTCAACAAATTTACGCCTCTCACTGACGACAATTTACGTGAGCGCATAGAAGCCTTGATGGCGCGGGTGGGTTTTGCGTCCAGCGGCTTATTTGTGATGGACGGTTCCAAGCGCAGCGCGCATGGCAATGCTTATTTTTCTGGCTTTGGCAAAACTAAACGCATCGTGTTTTTTGACACTTTGATCGAACGTCTGTTGCCACAAGAAACGGAAGCGGTCTTAGCACACGAACTCGGTCATTTTAAACTCAAGCACATCATCAAACGCATGGTGGTGATGTTCATCATGTCATTGGGATTTTTGGCCTTGCTCGGCTATCTCAAACAACAAGTCTGGTTCTACACTGGCTTGGGCGTTGACCCGATTTTGTTCTCATCGTCGAATAACGCGATGGCCTTGATTTTGTTTATACTGACTTTGCCTGTCTTCACCTTCGTGCTGTCTCCCATCATGGCGATCAGTTCGCGCAAACACGAATTTGAAGCCGATGCATTCGCAGTCAAACATACCAATGCAGATGATTTGGTGTCCGCCTTGGTCAAGCTGTACGAGGACAATGCATCAACCTTAACGCCAGATCCTGTGCATTCGGCGTTTTATGATTCTCACCCGCCTGCCTCTATCCGCATCGCCCATTTGCATCAGCAAGCGACTTTAAAATTAGCCCATTAACCTCCAGGAATGAATCAACAATGAAAACAACAGATCTCCTCGCCAAAAAATCTGCCCATACTGAAACTGGTTTATCAGAGCAAGATTTGCCGCTCTACTTCGCAGCGACACCGGGTTGGACACAAGACGGCCCCCGAATTGTCAAGACCTATCAGTTCAAGAACTATTACGAAACCTTGGCTTTCGTCAACGCAATCGCCTACACCATACACGAAGAAGATCATCACCCTGAGTTGACCGTCACTTACAACCGTTGCGTCGTCAAATTTGACACGCATACCGTCAATGGCGGCAAAGGTGGTATCTCAGAAAATGATTTTATTTGCGCGGCAAAAATTGATGTGATTTTTACCCAGACTTTCGGCTAAGCCGCGATGTCTCACTTCAATTCCAAACAAAAAAAATCTGGCCCTACCGAGCGCGGCACCGTGATTGCCGCGCATGGTCGTCACTATCTGGTGCAAGCAGAAAAAATTAAATTGCATTGCGTCACCCGTGGCAAGAAAAGTGATGTCGCAGTCGGTGATGTGGTCGAATATCAGCTCACTTCACCGAATCAAGGTGTGATTGAAGCCATCGCTCCACGCCAGACTCTGCTATATCGCTCAGATCAATACAAATCGAAAATGCTGGCGGCCAATCTGACGCAACTCATCATTGTGGTGGCGACCGAACCCAGCTTTTCAGATGACTTGGTATCGCGCGCTTTGGTGGCGTCAGAGTCCTCCGGCATCAAAGCGCATCTGATTCTGAATAAAATCGATGTCACCGCAAGCTTGGATAAAGCGCGGCAACGTGTCGCCCTCTACGCCAACTTAGGCTATCCGGTGCACGAAGTGTCAGTGATCGCTGATCCGGAAGGCACCCGTCAAAAAATGCTGCAACTGACGCAAGGACAAAGCAGCATTTTGATCGGACAATCGGGCATGGGAAAATCTTCGCTGATTAATCTCTTGATTCCCGACGCCGATATCGCGACCCGCGAAATCTCTGCCGCCTTAGACACCGGCAAGCACACCACCACCTTCACCAGATTGTTTCAGATGGACGCTTTTGAAGGACGCGCCAGCTATGTAATTGACTCACCCGGCTTTCAGGAGTTTGGCTTGCATCACTTAAGCGAAGGCATGTTGGAGCGTGCATTTCCAGAATTTCTGCCGCATTTGGGGCACTGCAAATTCTATAATTGCAACCACCATAGCGAACCGGGCTGCACCGTGTTAGAGGCCTTAAAACGCGGCGAGATCGCAGCCATGCGCCACGATTTGTTCAAGCAATTGGTACACGAAGCGGCGCAAACTATCCCTTACCAAAATTAAAGCCATGTTTGTCGGACACCTACAAGATCACAACGCCCCGCTGCCAGCTCAAATCGCTGCCGCGATACAGCATTTGCGCGAGACTGATTACAGCAACATGGAGCCGGGAAAATATCCTATCGATGGTGAACAAATGTTCGCCCTAGTTCAAGACCCGCTGACACAAGACTGGAGTACCGGTTTTCCCGAATTTCATAGGCGTTATGCTGATGTGCAGTATCTATTATCTGGTGAAGAAGCGATTGCCTATTTGCCGCCGACGCCACAGGCAGAGATCCGCGACAATTTTTTAGCAGAGCGCGATATCGCCTTTGTGCAGCCACAAGAAAATGAAACCCGTATCGTGCTCACACCTGGCATGTTTGCCGTCTTCTATCCAGGGGAGTTGCACCGCCCCTGTCGAGCCGTCTCGAAGCTGATGCGGATCAAAAAAGTGGTGATTAAAATCGAGATAAAATAACCGAGGTTCTAAGTTCTGTTTCAGGCTAAGCTTCGCCCTGTTCGTTTTTTAAACTTAAAGGAAATGAAAATGAAACGTTTTTTATCGACCGCACTTTTGATCGGCGTCTTGTCTAGTTCATTGACAGGCTGCGGTTACAACACTATGCAAACTCAGGATGAGACCGTGAAAGCGACTTGGTCTGATGTCCTCAACCAATATCAGCGTCGTGCTGATCTGGTGCCTAATTTGGTCAATGTGGTGCAAGGCTATGCAGGTCATGAGAAGGAAGTGCTGTTAGGCGTCACCGAAGCACGCGCCAAAGTTGGTAGCATACAAATGACGCCTGAACTCGCTAAAGACGAAGCGGCGTTGAAGAAATTCCAGGAAGCCCAATCTGGCATGACTTCTGCCTTATCACGATTGATGGTGGTCGCAGAAAAATATCCAGACCTCAAAGCCAATGAGAATTTCCGCGACCTGAGCACGCAATTAGAAGGCACAGAAAACCGCATCACCGTCGCCCGTAATCGCTATATCGAATCGGTCAAAGCTTACAACATCACGGTGCGCTCTTTCCCTAGCAACTTGACCGCGAAAATGTTTGGCATGGAAGTCAAACCCAACTTCTCCGTGGAAAACGAGAAGGCAATTTCAACTGCACCTAAAGTTGATTTCGGCAAAAAATAATGCCCGCCTTTTTTAACGCCATTTCCAACACCACGCCAACGCGCAAGCAATTTCTGCTTCCGCTCTTCTTGTTGATGTTGGTCTTATTGACCTTCGCAACAAGTTGGGCGAAAGCGGAGCAAATTGCGATTCCGCCCTTAAGCGGACGGGTCACCGATTTAACGCAAACTCTGAGCACAGAGCAAGTTAAAGCGCTATCGCAAAAACTGGTGCAACTGGAGAAATCCAAAGGCAGCCAGATTGCGGTGTTGATGATCCCCACCACAGGCGACGAAAGCATAGAGCAGTACAGCATACGTCTCGCTGATGAATGGAAAATTGGTCGTAAAGGTGTTGCCGATGGCGTGATCCTCTTGATCGCCAAACAGGATAAACGTTTGCGGATTGAAGTTGGGCGAGGCTTGGAAGGCGCGCTGCCCGATGTGACCGCTGGTCGCATCGTGCGTGAAGTCATACGCCCACTATTTAAGCAAAATGATTTTTATGGCGGCATTAATGCTGGTGTCGACAAAATCGTGGCGGTCATCGATGGCGAAGCTTTGCCTCCACCACCCGCTAGCAAGGGGCACACTTCCAGCTATTTTTCCGACGGAATTTTTGGCTTACATCCCTTGTTCTGGATCGCACTCTTGATCGCTGGCTTGGTTTCCAGTAAATTTATTCACCCTTGGTTAGGGCGCGGTGGCGCTGGTGCGGGTGGTGCGGTCGCCGCTTTGGTCGGTGGCGCGACACTAGGAACTTCGCTCTTGGTCGGAGCTGGCTTTTTAGTATTATTGACTTTATTAGCCAGTCGTTTTTTCTGGGAAATCGCGGAAGTCTTATTGCGCATCGGTTTTTCTGGCGGCTTCGGTGGCGGTGGCAATGATCGCTTTAGCGGTGGTGGCGGTGACTTTGGTGGCGGTGGTGCCTCGGGAGATTGGTGATGGATTTCAAACGACTTTGGCTACACACTTCATGGCGCTTGCGCCCCAACCCTTATCGCCAGCATTTTTCCAAGAGCAATCGTAAAAAACTCAGCCTATGCGTGCGCGACGCCGAGCAAGGACATCGTGGCGAAATCCGCCTCGTGGTCGAAAGCCAATTACCGCTCACTCTTATTCTCAATAAAGTCAATGCACGCAGCCGCGCCTGCGATTGGTTTTCGCAATTATCCATCTGGGATACCGAAGAAAATAGCGGTATCCTGATTTACATTTTGCTCGCTGAAAGAAAGATAGAGATTTTGGCCGACCGTGGTATTGCCGCTAACGTTGCACCTGACGAATGGGAACAAACCGTTAAGCAATTGCGTCAAGAATTAGCAGCGGAACACGTCGTAGAAGGCCTATGCCGCTGTCTGCATCAATGCGGCGATCTCTTGCGACTACATTTCCCCATAGACGCGCAGGCCGATAATCCCGATGAATTAAGTAATGAACTTGTTTTCATCGCCTGAGTCCAAGCTGCTCTTACTCCCCCCTTATCAATACTTATAACAATGGAGCACCATTCATGAAACTTGTGAAATCAATCATTGCAGCCAGCATCCTTGGTCTATTTGCTTTGCCAACACTAGCCGACACGAAAACCACCAAGTATTTGATCTTTGTCGAAAACGGCAAACAAGCAGGTGAACAAATCGTCGAACAAAGCGATCAAGGCACACGAAAGGTGCGTTTTATTTTTAAAGATAATGGCCGCGGGCCAGAGCTCAACGAGGAGATCAAGCTGGGCGCAGATGGCTTAATCAGTCAATACAAAGTGAATGGCACCTCAACGTTTGGCTCCAACATCGATGAAAAATACGTGCGCGATGGCAATCAGGCGCAGTGGCAATCCACTTCAGAAAAAGGCAGTCAGGCGCTCACTGGGCCGGCGCTGTATATCCCTTTAAGCTCTTCGTTTGAAATCGCTTCGGTTGCGATCAATGCGCTCTCAAAGCTGCCTGATAATGCCTTACCGCTGCTGCCGTCAGGCACACTGTCGCAACACAAGATAGGCGAGCTCACTGTCAGCAAAGGCGAGCAAAAACAAACAGTTCAATTACTCACGCAAACCGGCATCGGTCTATCGCCCAGCTTCGTTTGGGCAACCACGGGCGCAGAGCCCAGGTTGTTCGCGATGATCGTGCCGGGCTACATGAACGCGATCGAAGAAGGCTGGCAAGCGAATGCCGAAGCGATGGCGCAATTTCAAAAACAAGCTGAAGGCAAAGTACTCACCGACTGGGCAAAGAAATTGCAGCACCCATTGCCGGGTCTCACCGTCATTCGCAATGCACGTATTTTTGACAGCAAAACAGCAAGCGTAGGCAAAGCCTCCGACGTCTATGTCTTGCGCGGAAAAATCACTGCCATCTTGCCTACCGGTGCACCAACCCGTGGTGCAGTGGCAGAAATTGACGCGGGTGGAAAAATTCTTTTGCCCGGTTTATTTGATATGCATGGGCACGTCGGTCGCTGGGATGGTGGCCTGAATATCGCAGCAGGTGTGACCACATCGAGAGATTTAGGCAACGACAATCAACAAATGCAATTGATGATCGATGAAATTGCGCAAGGTGATTTATTGGCAGCACAAATCGTACCGACCGGTTTTCTGGAAGGTGAAAGCCCTTATTCTGCCAATAATGGCTTTGTCATCAAAGACTTAGCAGGCGCAAAAAATGCCATCGACTGGTATGCGCAACATGGTTATCCACAACTCAAAATCTACAACTCTTTCCCAAAAGAGATCTTAAAAGACACGATCGCTTATGCTCATTCACGCAATATGCGGGTCTCTGGCCACATTCCAGTAGGCTTGCGCGCCTTTGAAGCGCTGGATGCAGGTTACGATGAGATTCAGCACATCAATCAAGTGATGTTGAATTTCCTGGCGACTCCGCAAACCGATACCCGCACTTTAGATCGCTTTATTTTGCCGTCGGAAAAGACCCTGAATCTGGATTTCAACGCCAAGCCAGTGAAAGATTTTATTGCCCGACTCAAGTCTAAGCAGATCTCTATCGATCCTACACTTGCAACCTTCTCTTTCCTGCGTCAACAAGATGGCACAATGAATGAGCCCTTCGTCGCCATCGCGGATCACATGCCGCCTGATGTGAAGCGTGGGTTTTCTGTCGGCACCATGAAAATCGCCGATGAAGCAACGCATCAGCGCTACGAAAAATCCTACGCCAAGATGGTGGAATTTGTCGGCAAACTGTATAAAGCGGGTGTGCCCATCGTCGCCGGAACTGATGAACTTGCCGGATTTACTTTGCACTCTGAACTCGCCTTCTTGGTCAAGGCGGGACTCACACCAGCGCAGGCTTTGCAAGTTGCGACAAGAAATGGCGCGATTTATACACGCACGGAACACGAGCGTGGCTCAATTGAAATCGGCAAATTCGCTGATCTGGTGCTGGTTGAAGGCGATCCCACAAAAAACATCGAAGACTTGCGCAAAGTATCGGCAGTCATCACCCGTGGCTATCTGATGTACCCATCAGAAATTCATCAAAACATGGGCATCAAACCCTTTGTCACTAGCAAACCAGAACTCAAAAAGCTGGAACCGGTATCGGCCTCCAACGCAGTCGGCTTGAATGAAGGCGTGGTACAGCGTTATTTAGGTCACGCTCGTCATTAATTCATAAGGTACGCCCGGCTTTGCCGGGCGTACTTTATTAATTAACGTCAAGATCACAACGTAGAAAATGTCTTTGCACAAATTAGATCTTCATATTTTGGTTTAGCCATTCATATGCTATCTGGCAGCAGTAGTGTCCGGTTAAAAATCGAATAAATTCAATTGGTTAGCGGTGGGTGTTATTTCAGAAATGTAGTCATCGGTCTGAAAGGCGCATGAAATCTCGGTTTTTTCAAAAACGGAGACCGATA